>VBEW01000055.1 GCA_005889225.1 Chloroflexota bacterium
ATAAAGAATGCCCGAAGGAATCAGGTGAAACCGAAACTCCTGGCCGGCATTGACGACGGTGTGCCCTGCATTGTTGCCGCCCTGGGAGCGTATGACCATGTCCGCCTTTTCGGAGAGGAGGTCGATGATCTTGCCCTTTCCCTCGTCGCCCCACTGGCCGCCAACGAGGATCGTGACCATGGCTAGCTCCCGCGGCGCCGGTCGAGATTGGCGAACTTCGTCTGCTCGTCGATGAACAGCAGCTCGAACTTGCCGGTCGGGCCATTTCGATGCTTGGCGATGATGATCTCGGCGATGTTGCGTTTGTCTTCCGCGAGGTTGTCGTTGTAGAAACGCTCGCGATAGATGAACAGCACTAAATCTGAGTCCTGCTCCAACGTGCCACTTTCTCTCAGGTCAGAGAGCTGCGGGCGATGATCCGTGCGCTTCTCGGGCTCGCGACTCAACTGTGAACAGGCGATGACGGGAATCTGCAACTCGCGCGCAAGGCTCTTTAATCCGCGCGATATGTCGGATACTTCCTGCACGCGATTCTCCTGGTTACGTCCTTGCATCAACTGAAGATAGTCGACGATGATCAGCCCGAGATTATTTGCCGATTTGAGTCGACGAGCCTTCGTGCGCATTTCCATGACGGATACGTTCGGCGAGTCATCGATATAGATCTGTGCTTCGGACAGCGCACCCATTGCCTGCGCGATGCGGGGCCATTCGGCATCTTTCAAAAGGCCGGTGCGTAGCCGATACGAGTCGACCGACGCCTCGCTGCACAGCAATCGGGTGACCAGTTGCTGCTCCGACATCTCGAGGGAAAAGATCGCGACCGGAATCTTGTATTGGATCGACGCGTGCTGCGCGATGTTGAGCGTCAGTGACGTGTTGTGGAGGAGCACGTCCTCGGCGACGAAATTCGCTCCTGACGGGACCGCGAGATCATAGACTTGGTGTTCGCCAGTCGGCTCGATGGAGACGATTCGATCCCAATAGAGTTCCGGATTGGCAAGCTCACTCAGCCACCAATCCTGGAGGACGTCATTGAAAATTCCGAGTCGTCGCTGGGACAGGCCATGGTTCGTCCTCGGGTTATATGTTTCGAATTTGGAGGTATGGGCTCTTTCCCCAGAGAGCACCGCGAGCGTGGACCAGCCAAGGCCCTGCATAGCCGCAGCCTGACCTACCATTTTCCATACGGCAACCGGGAGATGTCCGGTGTTGCGTCGAAATACTGCGAGATCCGGCTGGAACCGGGCGGCCTTCTCACCAATCCAGCCGATTTCCCTCTGATACGTAGCGACCGACTCAGAGTCAGTTACTTGTACCCGCCAACACCGCTCCGATTTTCGGTAGAGGCGTGCCACGATCCCAAATCGGACGAACGCGTGATGCATATCCTTCGCTAGCCCTTCTGAGGCAACGCTGAATTCGACTCGGGGACGTCCGTTCGGCGTGCTGAAGATGCTCCCATCGCATGACATCAATCCGCGAATGAATTCTCGAAGAGTCTCCTTGTCCCATCGCCAGACCACATCGGGGAACCGCTTGGCTTCCGACTTCTTTCCCCAAAGCCTGAATTCCTTCAGCCAACAAATGACCGGATTGGGCTGCCATGAATATGGGCCGAGGAGTTTATGAAAACCGGAAACAACATAGTGAGGTCCATGCTGTCTGACATGACAGGTTGGGAAATGGGACGCGACGGCGTCCTTGAAGTCAGCGACTATTTCCGCATCTATGTTCGTAAACTCCGGAGCATTCCCGGAGAGCCCTCCATCACCAACGAAGTAACCGAGCAGGCGAGCTAGCGGAGCCGGCAAGCTTTCTTTGCCGAACAGCGGTAGGCGCCGAGGCACGGCGATCGCATCACCGGTCACGAGGTCGTGCAGAGGCTGCCAGCCTGACACGGTTAGAAACGGATGATGTCCAGTGACTTCAACTCGCCTACCCGTTTGCGTGGTTACCGCAAAACACGGCCGCACACCGCTGTCGACCCAGGCACCTATCTGACGGGGTTCGATCCGACCGTGTGGTGAAAGCCCAAACACCGTAGGCCTCTTACGTCTAACGAATTGTTCGATGGACAGCCTTTCCCCCGTCTCGGGATCGTCTACGAGTGTGTTCCAAATTACGCACTTACCCACCCCCGGCCTTGCAGCGATGATGATCAAGTCCGACTTCTGGAAGCCTCCGGTCTTCGCGTCCAGGTCATTGAAGCCGCTTGGCACGCCTGAAATAACTGACTGATCTTTGTGGATCGCTTCGATTTGATCCCAGGTGGTCTTGAGAATATCTTTGAGGGCGACGAAGTCCTGGGTAATGCGGCCTTCAGCGATGTTGAAGATCACACCCTCGGCCGTATCCAGTGCCTGGGTTGCGGGTGTGCTCTCGTCGAAGCCGAGTGCCGTGATCCGGCCGCCGGCGCTGATCAGCTTTCGCTTGGTGGCCGCTTCCTCGACCAGGTGGCCGTAGTACTCGACATTCGCCGCCGTCGGCACTCCGCTCTCGAGCTCGGCGAGGAAGGCCTGGCCCCCGACCCGCTCGAGCACGCGCATCTTCTCCAGTTCCGCCGCCAGGGTCAGCAGGTCGATCGGATCCGAGCGGTCGTAGAGATTCAGCGCGGCGCGGTACACCTGGGCGTGATGGTCGAGGTAGAAATCATCCGGCCGCAGGAAGTCGGCGACCCGGACAATGGCGTTGCGGTCCAGCATCAACGAACCGAGCACCGAGGCTTCGGCTTCGAGGTTGTGCGGCGGCACGCGGCCACCGGCCGCCGGCGGAGCCGGCGCCCGCCTCAGGTCAATCGTCAAGCGGAGGTGACCATCAGCGGAATCCGGGCGCTGACCTCACGATGGAGCTTCACCTGCGCGCTGCCGGGTCCCATCGCCTTGACCGGCTCGTCGAACTCGATCTTCCGTCGGTCGAGCGTGATGCCGTGCTGCTGCTTGAGTGCCGACGCGACATCGGCGTTGGTGACAGCGCCGAACAGCTTGCCGTCCTTCCCACTACGGAGCTTCAAAACCACCTGGGCGGCCTCGAGCCGCACCGCCAGGGCTTTGGCGTCGGACAGCTCGCGCTGCTCCCGCTGGACCGTCGTGGACTTCTGCCGATCGACCTGCTCCTGTGCGCCACGGGTTGCCGGCTGAGCCAGCTTGCGCGGGATCAGGAAATTTCGGGCAAAGCCGTCGGCCACATCCTTCGTCTCACCGGCCTTGCCCGTTCCCTTTACATCCTGGATCAGCACGACCTTCATGTCGCCGTCCCCCGCCGAGCGCGCACGACCGCAAGCCCGCGGCCGCGCAGGGCATCGAGCCGCATGCGCAGACCCTCGCGGCTGTGCCGCAAGTCCTGATCGAACACGCTCGTGCCGAGCGCGATCCGCTCCTGGTGCTCGGCGACCACGTCCCTGGGCGCCTTCTCCACGAACATCCGCACGGCGAGCACCGTGAGGGCGATCGCGTCCATCTCACCAAACACCGGAATGCGAAGGGGGACGTCGACGACCGGGTTGAGAATCAAGGCCAGGGCGGCGGCGAGCGCCAGCTTGTTTCGCTGCGGCACGCGCGGATCCCGATAGAGACAGTAGGTGAGCTTGCCATAGCGAGGAAGCTCGCGCGCGATCCGCCGGAGCAGCCGAAGACTGAGCAGCAATGCTTCCCTTATTCCCCGCGGGACTTAGGTCGCGTCAGGCCTTCCGTGGTAGGACGCGCCCGTGGCGCCGCAGATTTTACCAGAGCAAAAGGCTAGCGGACCGTTGCGACAGCTGTCTGTCGCGATATCCCCAGGGCCTGGAATACCGGACCTGTGGAAAGACCCTGAACAACCAGCGAAAGGAAGACGAAACCGAAAACCAGGGTGAGAATTTCGCCCTGGCCGGTGACCGAGGCCGGGACGCCCAGTGCGAGCGCGAGCGACAGTGCGCCCCGCAGCCCGGCCCACACCAGGCCAAGCCGCCACCTCCATGGCCAGAGGTCGCCCCGCGGGAGCGTGGCCACAATCACCATCAGCGTTCGGGCCAGCAGGACTGCCACGACCAACACCAGCAGGCGGGCCCCGACCTGCATCACCTCGTCAAGGCGGACCTGCAGGCCAACCAGGAGGAAGATCGCGCTCGACATGAAAAAGCCAAGCCGGCGCCAGAAGCGATGCACCCGGTGGTGCGTCGCTGGTTGAAACGCGGTGCCGAGGATCAGCGACATCGCGATCACCGCCAGCAAGCCGCTGGCCCCGATCCAGCCGGCCAGCAGGTAGCCGGCGTAGGCGGTCACGACGGTGATGGCGACCTGGGCGGGGTGAGGGACGATCGCAAGCAACCAGCGTGTCAGCAGTCCAAGGCCGACCCCGATCCCCAGTCCGCCAACCGTAAGCCAGACCGACAGGCCGGCGATGCCCGGTGCATCGAGCACGCGGCCCTCGACGACTGCCAGCGCGACCGTGAAGAGGACGACGGCGACGCCGTCATTGACCAGGCTCTCGCCCTCGAGCGCGACCCTCAGCCGTTCCGGCGTGTGAAGCCGGCGCAGCGCGGCAAAGACCGACACCGGATCCGTGGCGGCGAGGATGGCCGCCAGCACCAGCGCGGCGGCGAACGAAAAGCCAGCGACGAGCAGCAGCCCGAAGACCACTCCCGCGGTCAGCACGGCACCGGCCAGCCCGAGCCCGACAATCCACGGCAGCTCGCGGCGCACCGCCGCGGCGCGCATCGAGAAGCCGGCGTCGAACAGCAGCGGCGGCAGAAACACGGCGAGCACCAGCGCCGGGTCGACCCGGAATGCAGGGACCAGGCGCGCGGTCGCCAGGATCGCCCCCGCCAGCAGCAGGAGAAAAGGCCATGGCCAGCGGCGGACCACTGTCACGTCTGGAGCAGCTCGGGATGGGCCTCGAGGTAACGCCAGGCCTCCTGGGGATCGGGAGCCAGCGTTCCATCGGACCCGCCGGCCTTCCGGTGCGGGCCATCACCTCCTCCCCGGTGAGTGGCGAGCGAATGGCGGCGATCGCACTCGCGTCGAGCCGGCGGATCCGTGCTTCGAGGTCGTCGATCTTCTTGACGTCGGGATAATGACTGGCGCGCATGTCGGCCCGGGCCAGCGCCAGCAAGCGCTGCAACTGGTCGCCGGCGTCGCGCACCAGTCGCCGGACTGCCTTGTCCTCCCAACCCAGTGGGTCGTACTGGATCGGCCGCATGTGCAGCCGGACCAGCTTGACCACGTCAGCGGTTAGCTCCCCGGGGTAGCGCAGGTGGCGCAGCGCCGCACCGGCCATCCCCGCCCCGATTTCCTGGTGCCCGATGAAGGTTGGCTTGCCATCTTTGAGCTCGTGCACGGCCGGCTTGCCCACATCGTGCAGCAGCGCGGCGAGCCGGCTGATCAACTCCGGCGGCGCCAGCGACGCGGTCAGCAGTGAATGTCCGAAGACGTCGTGGCTGTGCCAGCCGCCCTGCTGCATCCCCTTGCCCGCCTCCAGCTGCGGCACGATTCGAGGCAGCAGCCTGGTGGCGTCGAGCAGTTCGAGGCCCCGCTGGACCTGCTCGGAGACGAGCAGCTTGGAGAATTCGTCGCGGATTCGCTCCATCGAGACCACCGGCGGCTGCAGCCGCCCTGCCTGCGCCCGGATCGCCGATTCCACGCTTGGATCGAGGCTGAATTGGAGCGTGGTGGCGAAGCGAACCGCGCGCAGCATTCGAAGCGGATCCTCGTCGAAGGTCGAGGCAGGCTCGAGTGGCGTCATGATGCGACGGGCTTCCAGGTCTTTCAGCGCTCGGCCGGTGAGGTCGAGCACCGTCCCGTCCCAGTCCATCAACAGCGTGTTGATGGTGAAGTCGCGACGCATGACGTCTTCCTTCAGCGTGCCCGGACGGACGTCGGGCTTTCGGCTGCTCGGCGCATAGCTTTCGACCCGGCTCGATACGAATTCGAGGGCGCGATGGTCCAGGTCGAGGTGGGCGGTGCCGAACCGCTCGAAGATCACCGGCGGCCGCAGCTTCAATACCCGGCCCACCGCCGTCGCCAGCTGGATCGCGCCCCTGCCGTCCACCAGGACGTCGACCTCGCGAATGGTCGTGCCCCGCTCACCCGCGAGAAGCCGATCGCGGACGTAGCCGCCGACCACGTAAGCCCGAAGGCCCAGCTGCGCCGATTGGTCATGGACGGCGGCAAACGGCTGCTCCCATTCCGGGAGCGCCGGCGGATCAAGCCTGGCGGGCATGTCGTGCGCGAAGGCGTGCGAATTCGACGGCGCCGATCAAACCCACGTCGTCACCGAGGACGGGGCGCACGATGCGCAGCCCGCGCCGAGACGCCTTCCACGAGGCGGCGTTCATCGACCGGCGCATCGGGCCAAGCAGCGGAGTCCCCGCTTTGAGGACGCTCCCGCCGAGCACGATCAGCTGCGGGTTGAACAGGTTGACGAGGTTGCCCATAGCCAGCCCAAGGTACGTACCGGCGTTCTCCAGGATGGCATTCGCCAGCTCGTCGCCGGCCCGGGCGGCGCGCGCGACGTCCTCGGCGTGCGGGTGCTCCAGGCCGTGGAGCGCGCTGCCCGGCGTTCCCGGGGCCGACTCGCACGCCGCACGCGCAATCCCCGTGCCGCTGGCGATCGCCTCCAGACAGCCCCGGTTCCCGCAGGTGCAGAGCGGCCCGTCCCGCTGCACCACGATGTGGCCCACCTCACCCGCAATCCCATGAGCGCCGGCGTAGAGCTCACCGTGCAACAGCAGCCCGGCCCCGATGCCGGTGGACACGGTCACGTAGATCATCTCGCTGGCGCCTCGGGCCACGCCCCGCCGATGCTCACCGAGCGCGGCCAGATGCGCGTCGTGATAGAGATAGCTCGGGATACCCGTCGCCCGGGTCAGGATGCGGTTCAGGGGCACGTTGCGAAAACCAGGCAGATTGGCCGGGCTGATCACAAGGCCGGCGACCGGATCGACCGGTCCGGGAAGCCCGATGCCCAACGCCCGCACGCGACGCGCCGCGGTGCCATCCTCCTCCAGGGCTTCCGCGACGGCGGCCACGATCCGGCTGATCACGTGCTGACTGCCGCGGGCAGCCTCGGTCGGGTGCCGCACCACGGTTCTCAAGCGGCCACGATCATCCGCAACCGCGACCCGCAGTTGGGTGCCGCCCAGGTCGATGCCGACGAAGGCCATGGCTGTCGCGGCTCAGAATACCGCCGCTATTGCCAGCGCGGGCGCGGCAAGGGCCGTAGGGTGAGGGCGGCCAGCAAGGCGCCGACGAACAAGGCGATGGCGGTGGCGCGAAAGATGAGGTGATATTCGTCGAAGATCGCCTGCTTCACCTTCAACACGTAGATCGCGTACTGGGTGGCAAAGTTCGGGTTCAACCCGGGCAGCGGGGGAATGAGATGGGCGGTCGCCCGGTGAAATTCCCAGAGGCTGAAACCCGCCACCAGCGAAAACCCGACGAGCATGCCGACCAGCCGCATGACGATAAGGAACGACGCGCCCGCGCCCCGCTCGCTTTCGCCAACCGCATCCAGCAACGCCGCGCTGACCGGCGCGATCTCCAGGCCCAGGCCGAACCCGGTGAGGAGCAGCTCCCCGTCGGCGACGGTCAGGGGCGATCCGAGGAGGTGCGGGGTGAGCGAGCCTTCGTTCCAGCCGGACAGCATCAGAAAGCCGATGGCCGCCAGCAGCAGACCGAGAGCCGCCACGAAGCGGTAGCTGCGCAGCCGCTGCGCCAGAAAGCCACCCAGCAGGGCACCAACCGGAATGCCGAGCATCAGACGGAAGAGCAGCAGGGCCGCGCTGCTGGCATTCATCGAGAACACCGCATTGGCCAGCACCGGGATGTAGACGAGGGCCACCATCAGCCCGGCTCCCGCGATGGCGTTCGTCAGCGCCGATCCGGTGAAGGACGAGTCGCGGAACCGGCGGACGTTGATCAGGGGATGCGGCGTTCGGCGCTCGTGCCACACGAACAACACGAAGCACACGATGGCGGCCGGTAGCTGCCAGATGAAGCCTTCCCCAACCGGGCTCTGTTCGGGCGCGGCGGCATAGAGCGCGAGTGTCAGCAGCGCAAGCCCGGCGGTTGCCAGCAGCGCTCCCAACCAGTCCAGGTTGGCGGGACGGCGCTGCTCACCGCCGGCTCGAATCTCGGGCCAGAGCGCCCACAACAACAGTGCCGCCGCCGGGATGTTGATCCAGAAGATCCACGTCCAGCCGAACGATGATGCGGTGATCAGCCCGCCCCAGAGCGGTCCCAGCACACTGCCGATCTCCTGCAGCGCGCTGACCGCGCCGAGCACCGGACTGCGGTCGCCCGCCGGATAGAGGTCGGCGGCCAGCGCGAGCACGGCCGGCACCAGCGCCCCGCCGCCGGCTCCCTGGAGCACCCGTCCGGTGACCAGTTGGGCGAGGGAGGGCGACGTCGCCGTCAGAAAAGAGCCGAAGGCGAACAGCACCAGGCAGACGGCGAACAGGCGCAGTCGCCCGAAGCGGTCGGAGAGCCCGCCGGCCACGGGCATGACGGCCAGGTAGCCAAGCAGGAAGCCGGTGATGATCGGCGTCGCCTGCTCCGGGCGGTTGACCGCGATATTCACTGACTTCAGCATCGGCAGCAGGGCGGTCACCACCACGTAGGCGTCGAGCGAGGCGAGGAACAGCCCGGCCCCGGTGAGCCCGAGCAGGACCGTGCGGTTAACCGAGCGGAGGCGGGGTGGCCGAAACGGGGTGATCATGATTACTGAAGTCGAAGGTGATGGTCGCGGCTTTTTCGGCGTCGAAGAGATTTCCGGTGAGGCGAGCGCGCCACAGGTTGCTGCCCTGGGTCTCGACCCAGTAGGTGGCCCGGTAGCTTCCCTCTTCCCGGATCAGCGCCAGTAGCTGATGCATGCGCGCACCGGAGACCTGGCCGGTGATGGGGTAGGTATCGTGCCCATTGACTTTCTCCGCATTGCCGCGCACCGGAGCGCTGGTGTCGCGCATCGCAGCGAATAGTCCCAGGTGCGGATCGAACAATGTACTGGCGTCGAAGAACTGTGCCACCTGGTCCGGGGTCAGCTGCTGCCATCCCCCCGTGAACGACTTCAGATAGATGTTGCCGGCGGCAAAAATCACCTCGACTTCGAGGAGGATTCCGCCCTCCTTGAGATTGACTCTGGCGTGCAGGGCGGGCGGATGCGCATCGCCCTGCGCGCTCTGCACCGGCACGTCCGGTCCGGTGAAACCGCTGATCTGCATCTGAAAGTGAAAGCCTTTGAGCCCGAGCATCCGCTGACTCGATTGTTTCAGCAAGGTCGCCGCATCCGGCGGTGGGGTGCCGCATGAACTGAGACCGATGACGATCGCCACGCCGGCGGCGAGACCACGAGACGGCGGAGCGCCGGCGTGCATCAACCCCTCAGGATACGGTCATCTCCGACCCGACGCGTGATCTTCTGGGCATCGAGCCACTCGAGTAAGGGGAGAACGTAGCGGCGGCTCGATCCCAGCACATCCCGGGCCGCGGCGACCGTCAACGTCCGGTGCTCGCTGAGGTGTGCTCGCAGCCGGCCGACCGCGTCGTCGTAGGCGGAACGGGCGAACACGGTGTCCTCATTGACGCGCACGATGCGTCCCTGGGTCACCAGGTATTGCACCAGCGACGGCGGAAGCTGATGGCGGCGCACGAGCTCGGCCAGCGGCGGCGGGTTGAAGGGCTGCAGCTCCAGGTCGGCGAGGAAGGCGCTGGCGGCAGACTCCTGCTCCGGCGTGAGGCCGGACAGGTGACCCGCCGCCGCCACCTCCCCGTTCCGCTCGACCACGACGCCATCGCCCATCAGGGCGGTGAGCGCCGGGTTAAAAAGCTCGACCGGGATCCCGGTTCGGCTGCGGAGCTCTTCCTTGGGCATTCCGGACCGAAGCGGCTGGCCCTGGTGGTACGCGGCCAGGGCCGTGGTCACCCGGGCTGAGAGCCGCTCCCACTGTTCGTGGGTGACCCAGCGCGAGCCCAGCCGGCGAATCGCGCCGCGGCCGGCGACCGGCGCGAGCGTGTCGGCCAGCTGCTCGCGGGTGCCCCCCAGGCGGCGACCCAGGTCACCATCGCTCAGGCCCCAGGCGTGCTTGCCCAGCTCGAGCACGACCGCGGTTCCCGGGTCGCCGCGCTCCCGCAGCCCGAGCTCGCTGAGGACCACGGCGTCTCGGCGCCGATGGCGGCGCGGCGCGCTGTCAACGATCACCCCGCCGGCAACCGTTAAGGCCGGCGACGGGATGCGGAGGATGAATCGATCACCGTCCAGCGCAACCATCGGGCTGGTCACGTAAAGCTGACTCCAACCCTGCTCGCCGGGGCGCAGCTCATCGCCCTCGAGCAGGCTGAGCTCCACCATCGCCTCAGCGGTCTCGTGGTAGATCAAGAGGCGCTGGCGGTGACGCAACGGCTGAGCGGCATTGGGCAGGACGAGCAGGCGGGCGTCGAGGCGCCGGCTGACCGGCAAGCTTCCGGGAAGCGCCAGCACGTGACCTCGCCGGAGCTGGGAATGGTCGACACCGCTGAGGTTGACGGCCGTGCGGCTTCCGGGCCGCGCCTCCTCCACCGGTCGATTGTGCTGCTGGAGGCCACGGATCCGGACTCGCCGTTCGCCGGGCAGCACCACCAGCTCCTCACCCTGGCGGAGCGCGCCACCAACCAGCGTGCCAGTGACAACCGTTCCAAACCCAGCCATCGCGAAGGAACGGTCGACCGGGAGGCGCGGCCGGCCCACGTCGGGGCGAGGTGTGGTCTGCCCGAGCTGGGCATCGAGCGCCATGCGGAGCTCATCGAGGCCATCGCCACTGGTGCCCGACACCGCCACGATGGGCGCGCCTTGCAGGGAGCTCCCGCGCAGAAGGCCGGCGACCTCATCGCGCACCAGGCTGAGCCATGCCGCGTCGACCAGGTCGGCCTTGGTCAGCACCACGACCCCGTGCTGGATCGCGAGCAGGTCGATGATGGCCAGGTGCTCGAGCGTTTGTGGCATCGGCCCCTCATCGGCCGCGACGACGAGCATGACGGCATCCATACCGTGGACACCGGCGAGCATGTTCTTCAGAAAGCGCTGGTGTCCGGGCACGTCGACGATTCCGACCCGGCGTCCGCTGGGCAGCTGCAGATAGGCGAAGCCGAGGTCGATGGTCATGCCACGGCGCTTCTCCTCCTCGAGCCGGTCGGGATCGATGTGGGTCAGGGCTTTGACCAGCGTCGATTTGCCATGGTCGATATGACCGGCGGTGCCGACCACGAAGGAGCTGGCAGATGGCTCCGTCATGCCAGCCCACCGGTCACGGCGTCGACCACCGCGTCATCTTCGCCGGGCAGCACGGTACGCGGGTCGAGCAGCACCCGCTCGTCAACGATGCGTCCGATTACCGGTGGGTCGTGTTCGCGGAGACGCCTCAGCAATTCCGTGGCGCTGCCCTTTTGCGGCGTGATGGCGAGCGCCATGGTGGGCAGCCGCTCCCCCGGCAGCGATCCCCCGCCCACCGTCGAGTCCGCGGCCGCCACCTCCGCCGCGACGCCCAGGTCCGCCAGCCGCCGTTGCCAGGCCTCGGCTCGGCTTCGGATGGACTCGGCCGACGCGCGCAGCATGCCCCAGATCGGCACCTCGCCGAATGATTGCGTCAGATAGAGGTCAAGGGTGGCGGCGAGCGCCGCGATGGTGAGCTTATCGACCCGGACCGCCCGTGCCAGCGGGTGCTTCATGACGCGCTCCACCAGGTCTGCTCGACCAAGCAGCAGACCGGCCTGCGGGCCGCCCAACAGTTTGTCCGCGCTGGCCGCGACCAGGTCGACCCCGGAAAGCAGGCTCTCCTGGATGCCCGGCTCGGCGGCGAGGCCAACGGTTGTGGTGTCGAGCAGCGCGCCACTTCCCAGGTCATGAAGCAGCACCAAGTGGTGCTGCGCGGCGATGGCCGCGAGCGGCTTGAGCTCGACGGCCTCGGTGAAGCCGACCACCTGGAAGTTGCTCGCGTGCACCTTCATGATGGCGGCCGTCCTGGAGGTGATTGCCGCCGCGTAATCCTCAGCGCGGGTTCGGTTGGTGGTGCCGACCTCGACCATGCGCGCCCCTGAGAGGCGCATCACCTCCGGCATCCGAAATCCGCCGCCGATCTCCACCAGCTCGCCCCGGGCAACGATGACCTCCTTGCTTCTCGCCAGCGCCGTCAACATCAGGAGCACCGCGGCGGCGCAATTGTTGACAACGGCCGCGGACGGCGCGCCCGTCAGGTAGCGGAGCGCGTCCGCCACCAGGTCGTGCCGCCTGCCCCGCCGGCCGGTCTGCGGATCGAACTCGAGCGTCGAGTAACGCCCGGCGATTCTGGCGGTCGCGTCGGCCGCCGCCGCCGCCAGCGGTGCCCGCCCAAGGTTGGTGTGCAGAATCACACCGGTCGCGTTGACGACCGGCCGTAGACGTGGGCGGCGCAGGCCCTGGATCGTCGCCTCGACCCGGGCCCAACGAGCCTGCGATGTGTCGACCGTGGCTTGCCGGCGCTCGTCCTCCAGGACACGCTGCACCGCAAAGCGAACCAGCGGCCGGCCATGAGCGGCGATCAATGCGGTTGCCGGCTCCTCCTCGAGGAGCTGATGCACGCTGGGCAGTGCGCGCAGAGTATCCATGGCTAGGTACCGACCGGGAACGGCGGAAGGCGAAGGATCAGGGTGGCTACCGGAAGATAGATGAGCCTCAGAATCCCGGTCAGCAGCAGCAGAAGCACGAAGGCCAGCATGATGACCTGCTGGTTCTTGTCGATCCAGAGAAATAGCGCTCCGAACCGACGCCGGAACAGCGTGGCAAAGAAGTTGTAGCCGTCGAGCGGCGGGATCGGGAGGAGGTTCAGCACCGCCAGCGCGACGTTCAGATAAAACGCGACGAGCAGGAGGCGCCAGGGCGGCCAATCCACATCGAAGGTCCCGGCGCTGAGTCCGAGCTTGATCGGGATCGAGAACAGGACGGCGAGCACCAGGTTGGCGAGGGGACCCGCGACCGCGACCAGGGCGGCATCGAACGGGCCGCGCATCCGGTAGGGATTGATCCTGACGGGTTTGGCCCAGCCGAACCCAACCAGCAACACGGCAATCGACCCGAGCGGATCGAGATGATGGCTTGGGTTCAGCGAAAGGCGGCCGTCGAGTCGTGGCGTCTCATCCCCGCGGGCAACCGCGACAGCAGCGTGGGAGAGCTCGTGCCCGATCAGTCCGACCAGCAGCGCCGGAATCAGATAGAGCGCATTGATGACGAACTGCATCGGATCGCCGCTGAACAGCACGACAGTAAGTATCGGCGATAACAAAACGGGGCCTGACGATTCCAGGCCCCGCTAACGAATGAGAGCGAACGGATCAGGCAGCCGCGACCGCGACCTCGGTGCGAACGCCGACGGATACGACCGAGGCATTCGCCTCTTCGCCATGGACGGCGCTCTTGCCTCGAAGGATGCCGCCTTCGTCGATGATCAGCGAACCGACCACGATGTCGCCGAAGACTTTCCCGGTCGCGAGGATCTCCAGGCGACCCGAGGTGCTGACGTTGCCCTGGATCGAGCCACCGACCACGACATTGCGGCCGCCGACATTGCCCTTGACCCGACCATGCTCGCCGACCGATAGGTCGCCCTCAGTGGTCAGATCTCCGTTCATTTCGCCGTCGAAACGGATGTTCGAACTCGACTGCAGCCGGCCTTCGAGCTTGATCTGGTTGCTCAACACCGTCTCGGCGACGATGGGAGCGGCTTCGCGCGGGGATCTCTTGTCGAACACGCATACCTCCTGGCAGGTTGTTATCGTCTTGTGCCAGAACGGTTACGCGATCGGGTTTCTTGCTTTCCTCGAAAAGGTCACGCCTGGAGCAGGCCGCGAAGCGCGATCGACCCCAGGATCAGCAGCACGAACATCAGACCGGCGGTGATCGCGATCCGTCTGAGGTCAGACTGGAAGTACGGCACCCGATCGAGCGGGATGACCGCATCCTGAGTAGGCAAGGGGCCGGTCGCCTGACGGCCTCGTGCAGCCCGAGGAAGGGGTCGCTGAACCGGCAGGGGGGCGCTGGCTGGGGGCGCCACCGGTTCGGGTGATCCCGGTTGACCAGGCGGCGTCAGCGGCGGAATTCCCGCCGGCCGGGACGCGCGGTTGGCCCCCGAGCCGCCACGCTGGGACTTTCGGAGTTGCGAGCGTTTGTTCTTTCGGGACATACCTTCCTACGCGGATGGCAGTTTACCGCGAACGTGGATAAGCGCTTGACACGTCCAATGGGCTGTGGTACAACCGGCGCCGGGTACAACATATAGGGTGTACCCGAAGCCGCGAGCCAACAAGGGCCAGATCCTGCAGCCGTCCTGCCATCGCCGCTGCAATGCCCCTCCTCATCTGGTCCTTGTTGTTTGTTGGGCAGTCTCGAGCGGCCGCCGGGTCCAGTCAGGCGACTGATACTTCGACCGCACCAGCAGGCCCGTCGCTCGCGATTCGCCCTCCGTCAGGCGGCCCGGCCCCAGCTGGACATCGAATTCGCGGGCAAAAGCCTCGGCGATGGCCCCTGCGATCGAAGCCGGCTCGAACCTTCCTGCTTCGGCAAGGCCGGCCACCCGGCCGCCGAGCCGCCTCGCCACCGTCATCGGGTCCTCGTCGAGCCGGAGGCAGGCGACCAGGGTTTCGATCCGCGGCTCGATCACGATGCTGCCATGCTGCAGCAGCGCGCCCGCGCGGCGCACCTGGGCGCTACCCACCACCTTGCGCCCACGGAGCAGGATTTCGTGGGCCGAAGGGCGGTCGAAACACGCCGGGCCATGCACCGCCCGGGTGGGCGCCTCCGATTCGGGAGCAAGGCTGACATCGATGCCGAGCCGCTGGAGCCCGGCCTGCAACGCGAGGCTGAGCCGTCGATACGACGGGAGGATGCCGGCGTCGTGACCGAGAAGCGAGGCCGGCAGCGCCACGCTATAGGTCAGCTCCCGGTCGTGCAGAATGGCCCGACCTCCGGTCGGCCGGCGAACGATATCGATGCCGAGCCCTCGACAACCGTCGACGTCGACGACGCTGAACGGCTGAAAGTATCCGAGCGACAGGCAGGCGGGCGTCCAGGTATAGAAGCGCAGCGTCGGCGGCGCGCTGCCCGCCGCGACGCCGTCGAGCAGCACCTCATCGACCGCCATGTTCCAGACGCCCTCCGCAGGCGGGTCAAGCAGGAGACGCCAGCCGGCGTCAGACATTGAAGCGGAAGAGAGCGACGTCCCCATCTTTCATGACGTAGTCGCGTCCCTCGAGCCGGACCTTCCCACGTTCCCGGGCCACCGCGTAGGATCCCGCCGCGACCAGGTCATCGTAGGCGACGATTTCCGCCTTGATGAAGCCACGCTCGATGTCGCTGTGGATGACGCCGGCGGCCTCGGGCGCCTTCGCTCCCTGCCGAACGGTCCAGGCGCGCACCTCCGGATCGCCTGCGGTGAGGAAGGTCACGAGGTTCAGCAAGCGATAGGCGGCATGGATGAAGGTCGGGAGCGCCGCCTCCCTCAGACCCGCGTCTTCCAGGAAGACCGCCGCCTCGTCATCCGGTAGCTCGCGGATCTCGGCTTCCAGTCGCGCCGAAAGGGCAATGACCTCAGCATTCTCAGCCGTGGCTTCGGCCCCCAGTGCCTGCAACTCGGGGGTCTCCTTTCCGATCTGGTCCTCCCCGATGTTGGCGACGTAGAGCACCGGCTTGGCGGTGAGGAAGGAGAAGCTTTTGAGGAGTTTCGCCTCCTCGGGTTCGAAGCTCAGGGTGCGAATCGGCTTTCCCTCATCGAGGTGTGCGGCCAGCCGGTCGAGGAGCTCGAGCTCCTCTTTCTCCTTGGCCCCAGGCTTGAGCCGCGCGGTGCCGCCGATCTTTTCGCGACGCTTGTTGACCACGTCGAGGTCGGCGAGCGCCAGCTCGAGGTTGACCATCGCCATGTCCCGGCGCGGGTCCAGCTTGCTATCGACGTGCTGCACGTTCGGATCGCTGAATGCGCGGACCACCATGGCCAGCGCGTCGAGCTCGCGGATATTCGAGAGAAACTGGTTGCCCATTCCCTCGCCGCGGCTGGCTCCGGCCACCAGGCCGGCCACGTCGACAAACTTCATCACGGTCGGCGTCACTTTCTTGGGCTTGTACATCTGCGCCAGCACATCGAGCCGCTTGTCCGGCACTTCGACCATGGCAGTGTTCGGTTCGACGGTGCTGAAGGCGTACGAGGCCACGCCGGCGCCCGCCCGAGTCAGGGCATTGAACAGGGTGGTCTTGCCGACATTCGGCAGGCCCACGATGCCGACGCCCAGCGTCATTGGCGCGCGGTGAGTCGCGGCGGAACGACGTCTCGCCGGAAGATGTCGGCGACGGTCTCCGGCCGCTTGATCCACTCGGCGCGGACGGTGAACGGCGTGCCAAATCGACGAGCGAGCTCATCGGCATCGCACTCCTCGATGAGGAGCCGCCCTTCACGGATTGAGAGGCACTCAACCAGGAGCGTCTGCACCGCCATCGGGCAAATGCTAGCTGGTCATCCTCAGGCGCTTGCCGGCTTCGCGGCTACTCATCCCCATGACTGTTTCAAGGTTGCCACCGGCGTCGAGATTTCTCCTTGCTCTCTCCGCAAGGGGCTTCAAACCGTCGACGCGCGCAGCCTGTTCTCGAGCGATGCGGGAGGCATCGTTCATGACATTGGCGAATAGGCCGAAGACCGCACGCCTTCACCCACACCGGATGGGTCCGGTGTGGGCGAATACTAGCTGGTCATCTTCGGGGGCGCTCGCCGGCGTCAGTACAGTGAGTCGTCGCGGTCGATGAGCTCGCCCGGAAACCCCCGGTCGGGCAGGAGGTAGGCAAGCTCGGCGGCGTTCTCGTCGTAGGTCGGATCATCGGGATCGTAAGGCTGGGGCTCGGGAATCATCTGCGACTCCTTCAGGCGCTAACCGGCTCGGCAACCGGCTGAACGTTGTCGACAGCGCTTTCGGCTTTCGGGCTGAGCATCTTCATCTGGTCCATCACGACCTCGGTCGTGTAGCGGCGCAAGCCATCCTTCCCGTCCCACTCGTGGCTGCGCAGCCGTCCCTCGGCGTAGATCAGTTTGCCCCTGGTCAGAAACTCCTGGCAGATGGCAGCCAGCCGATCGAAGGCGACCAGCGAGTGGTACTGGACGTCCTCCTGGCGGTTCCCGTCATCGTCTTTCGAATAGCTGTTGGTAGCCAGCCGGAGTTTGGCGATGGTGAGCCCCTTGGGACTGACGACGATTTCCGGGTCGCGAGTCAAGCGGCCGACCAGAATCACACGGTTGACCATATGGTTCTCCTTCCGTTGAGTGCCCCCACCCTGCCCTCCCCCGTCAGGGGAGGGACATCCCAGCGTCCTTGCTATCGACCACCTCCCGCAGCCCGAGGTCGGAGGAGCGGGAGTGGATCGACCGGCACACCTGCGATGCGCACCTCGAAGTGCAGGTGCGGTCCGGTACTGTTGCCGGTCGATCCCAACAGGGCGATCGCCTGTCCCGCGGCAACGACGTCGCCCGGCTGTACGAGCGGCCAGTCGAGATGGCCGTACAGCGTGCTGAGCTTTGAATCGCGGGTCAACAGAATGTAGAGACCGTAGCCACCACGCTCGCGGTAAACGGTGATGGTCCCGGCTGTCGCGGCGTACACCGGGGTCCCCAGCGGCGCCGCCAGGTCGATCCCGCTGTGGAAGTGATGGCTCGGGCAGCTCTCCGACCAGGGCTCGATATCGAGCGCGCTGCAGCCGTAAGGCTGGGTGAGCGTCGCCGTCTTCACCGGCGGAATCAGCGGACCCGGCTGGGTCTGCTGCGCCTCGACGACGACACCGGCCAGCAGGAGCGGGACAAGGAGAAACGCCACGCCGACGGCGATGACGGGCCGCCGCCAGGACCACGCGAGCAGCGCCAGGCGTCCGGCCACCAGTGATGTCATGCGCCGGCGGCTTTGCGGGTGGCCATGGCACCCTTCACCGCCCGCTTGGCAAGGCCTTCGGCGAGATGCTCGGCCTTCGACTCGAGGTGGGCGGAGGCGTTCATCAGGCCAGGTACCTTAATCAGCAAGTAGAGGACCGCCGCGCCGTAGAGCGCCTCGATCGGGCCGCCGGTGAAATCGGCGGCGAACATACTCGCGAAACGCAGCACCAGCACCTGGCCGAACTGCATGAACACGGTGAGCCCGAACAGTCGCAGCCAGGACTGGGCATAGTGCTTGGTTTCTGGAAGGATCATGCAGATGGCGGCCAGTGGGGCGACCGCGAGCAGGACGGCGAGCAAAGCGAAGCGGACGACGTAGGTAAACGCGACGATCACCAGCATGATGACGATGGCCAGCCGGACGGCAACCTGGAACAACGGCATTCCGAACCCCTTCGTCATCGGGTCCATCCAGGGCAGGCGAGCTGGGCCGCCGGGTAAGGGCTGGGTCCATATGGCGTGCACGAGCGCGTTGTTCAGGTCGATGGCCATCTGGCCAAAGAGCAGCGCGAAGTGAGCCATCACGATCGCGGCCATCGCGCGCGGCAGGATCGCCTTTAGGGTGTAGTGGGCCCGAAAGCTGCGCTCCCACAGGCTCCGGAGAAAGGCCCAGGTAAAGACGAGCACCAGCAGCAGGTCCGCGATGGCCAGGGTCAGGTGGAACATGGCCTGCAGGGTTGGTTCGTCCGTGAGTGGGCGCGGCGTGAGCGTTGAAAGGTCGTGGGTGCTGAGCAGGTAGGTCTCGACCGTGCCGGCGATCGAATCCCGCACATCGTTGATGAGGTTGGTCAAGAAGCCGGTAACGAGCCCGGAGAAGGCGTCGATCACCGCGCATCCAGACCAGCGGGGATTTCAAACCGGCTAATGATTGACCGAGTCCACGAGCACCCGGACCAGGAGGCCGGCCATCTCCACCCCGATGGTGCCAAAGACGATGCGGCCGATCCAGCGTTTGGCCTCCATCACACTCCGAGGCTCGATCGCCACCATCTTCCAGATGAACGCGCAAACGAATGCCAGGGCGCCGATGCTGCCGGTGAGTCCCTGCGCATAGCTCGTCCAGACGTCGATCAGGTGCTTGAGCTGATCCATCAGCGTTTGGGCTCGAAGGGCTCGCTGAGGCGGTCTTCGACATAGCGCTCGATCGCCCCGGTGAGACGTCGCAGCATGTCCCATTGCTCGACAAGCAGGTGTTGATCCTGCCGGCCGAGCTTTCGCAGAAGCTCAGGCCCGAGCGAAGGTTGGCTCGGCGATGCGAACGTCGCCGGACGGGGCGGCAGCAGGGGCGTGTTCACCGTGGGGATGACGGCCGGCCTGACAGTCGGCAACGTGATCGGCGGTGGCCGAAAGGCGTCGCGGTGGGGCTGCATCACCAGGTGAATCCCGACCCCGGTGAAGGCGGCGAGCACGGTGACCTCGCCCCCGATGAGGGCAAGCTTCCAGGATGGGCGCATGGGCACTCCTCGAGGCACGTGGCCGGCGACAACGCTGTCCATCCTTACACAAATCCGTGTATTTGTCAAGACGAGTAGGAGAGGACGGGCATCGCTTCCTGGAGCGGTTTCAGCCGCGGTGTCAGCGAGCCCGGAGCGTGTCTTCGAGGGCCTCGTGGAGGCCCGCGAACCGAAACGCATAGCCGGCGGCTCGGGCCCTGGCCGGCACGGCGTGGCGGCCATCGAGCAGCAGGTGGGACTGCGCGCCGAGCACCAGTCGAAGCAGCGGCGTGGGCGCCGGAACGACAGCTGGGCGGTGCAGCACCCGGCCGATTTCGCGGGCAACCTCCCGCTGGCGCCGGACGTCAGGGGCGACCGCGTTCACCGGTCCGCTGACCTGTGGATTCTCCAGCGCCAGGCGATACAGCCCTATATGGTCATCGACGTGGATCCACGTAAACCACTGGCGGCCGTCGCCCAGAGGCCCGCCGGCGAACACGCGGAACGGGAGCGTGAGCAGTCGAAAAGCCAGAGCACCGCGACCGAAGACGAGCGCGGTGCGAAGCAGCACTACGCGCACACCGAGCGGTTGCGCCTGGCGCGCCGCGGCCTCCCACTGCTGGCTGACCCGAGCCAGGAAGGAGTCGCCAGGCTCGCTCTCCTCGGTGACGAGCTCGTCGCCACGGTTGCCGTAGTAGTCGATCCCTGATGCGTTGACAAGCACCGATGGACGGCGGTCGGCCGGCGTGCGATTGATGGCCTCAACGATGGCCGACGTTGCCGAGAGCCGGCTGGACAGGATCTGCGCCATCCGCTGTCGCGTCCATCGACCCTTTCCGATGCTGGCGCCGGCCAGGTTGACAATCCCCTGGGCTCCAGCAAGCTCGTTGACCCAATCGCCCTCGGCTGTGCGCGCATCCCACTTGATGAAGCGAACGCCCGACTGAGGCGGTGCGGTCTCGGGACGTCGACTGAGGCTGATGACCTCGTGCTGGTCGGCGGCCAGGCTGGCCGCAAGGCGCCGGCCGATGTAGCCCGATCCACCGGTGATCAGGACTCTCATCCTTAGTACTATGCTCGCCTCGGCGCGGGCAGGGGGCGATCAGGCCATGGCCTGAGCTGCGGCCAGTCAATCACCCGGTTTGTCTGCCGGGCCGGCGGGCTCAGGGTTGGAAGCTGCGCACGCGCCGTTCCGCACGGGACTGCTCGAGGCTGTGGAGCGCCTGCGCCAGCAGCGCGGTACGGTCGTCCTTGCCACGCTCGCTGGCGGCGACGCCGGTGTCCACCGAGAGCCGCACGATGTCGCCGTTTGGCATCGCGGCATAGGGATGTTCCTCGAGCGCCGGGCGGAGGCGATCCGCCTGCCGGACGGCGACCGCGCGGTCAGCCTCAGGGATGACCAGGCAAAACCGGCCGTCGCGGATTCGAGCCAGGGCGTTGACCCGGCGGGTCTTGGCCCGGATCACGCCCACGAACTCGCGCAGGATTCGCCCGAGCCCCGCTTCGCCATATTTGCCGCGTAAGACCTCGTAGGTCTCGATCTCGAACAGCACGATGGCCAGATCGTGATTGTGGCGCGAGGCGCGGCTGATTTCGTTCTCCAGCAGGTCCTCGAGAAACCGCTGGCTGTAGGCGCCCGATTGCGTGTCGCGCAGCGCGAGCTGCTCGGCCTGGATCAGCTTGCGACCCATAACCAGGGCATAGAGACCTTCGGCGACGAAGCTCTGCAGCGCGGTCAGCGGCTCTTCGAGATCCTCGCGGGGACGATCGAATCCAACCACGATCGCGCCGAACGTCGAGGTGCCTTTCTGCTCGGGAATTGGAACGCCGACGATGCTGCCGGTCTTGACCGCGTCGTCAGTCAGGTAGCGGGACCACGCGCTCTTCGAAATGTCAGGAACGGTCACGGTCCGATCTGCGTGCTTGACCCACTCCGCGATGCCCGCGACCAGCCGGCGTTTCGCCTCCACCAGCGCGTCGGGCGCCGGTTGATCGTAGCCGGAAGCGAGGTCGGACCCGTTGTCGTCCATCATCAAGACGAGGGCATAGTCGGCGCGAGTCAGGTAAAGCACGGCTTCGACGATGTGCTGCGCCAGCATCTGGGCGTTTGATTCAGCGATTTCGGACTGCAATCGGCGAAGCGCGTGGGTGACCCGCTCCTTCGCCTGCATTTCCGCCAGCAGGGTGAGGCCCACCGAGACCAGCTCCCCGGCGCCCAGGAGTTTTTCCGCGTCGCGTTCCTGGACGGCGTCGGCGGCCTGGATCAGCTCGTCCGGAAAAATCTTGAGCTTGAAGGCCAGCTCGGCAAATTCCTCGACGGAGTTCGGCGCAAACTTCACCGCCGGTCCGAGGACGGCGCCGATCTGCGCCTCCTTCTCGTCGCGCACCGGTGCCACGAAGTGACCCACGCCGGACTTACAGACCCCCATCGTCTCCTCGCCGCGTTTGAGGAATTCCCGGTCGTAGTAGAGGGGGCAGGCCTTGCGTTCCTGCAGCAGCCGGCAGTAGCGCGGATAGTCTTCGATCGGCGTGAGCGGATGCGCCTCGAGGTCAAAGACCTGGAGCCTCAGCCCGGTCGTGGCCTGGAACCGATCCACGATCCGGGCGAACTCGGGGCTGCTAACCAGGGTGCCGAGCTCCCCTTCCTGCACTTCTGGCTCCATGATGCTGTTCGGCCTTCGAAGGTATGGGTCGACCTTCAAGGCAACAACGCTGTAACGGTGCAAAACCTGTAACGACTGACCTGCCGGCGGGCTGAGTTCAGGCTGAATTCGTGGGCGGCCTCGCCGAAAGGGCCATTCTCGGGGCCGGTTGCGCCCGGTCCACCGCTAGACTGGGGCGCGGTGCTTTCCACCCGCCTTTTGACCAAGCGCTACGGCAGCCTGACCGCGGTGGAGGACCTGGACCTGGAGGTCTCAGCCGGGGAGCTGTTCGGATTCCTCGGTCCCAACGGGGCGGGCAAGACGACCACCATCAAGATGCTGGTTGGCCTGTTGCGACCAACGTCCGGCAGTGCCCGCGTGGCAGGGATCGATATCACGGCGGAGCCGGAGCGGGCCAAGGCGAAGATCGGCTACGTCCCGGACGCGGCAACGCTCTACGACAAGCTGAGCGCCCGCGAGTTCCTCGAGTTCTCGGGCGACCTCTACCACGTCGAGCCCCGCCTTCGCGATCGCCGCATCGACGCTCTGCTCAAGCTCTTCGACCTCCGGGAGCGGGCCAACGATTTCCTTTCCGGCTACTCCCGAGGCATGCGGCAGAAGGTCTCGCTGGCCGCGGCGCTGCTGCACGATCCTCAGGTTCTCTTCCTCGACGAGCCCACCGTGGGCCTGGATCCGCAAAGCGCCCGCCAGATGAAAGACATCCTCCAGGACTTCTGCAAGGAGGGAAAGACGGTCTTCTTCTCGACCCACATCCTGGAGATCGCAGAGCGGATGTGCACCCGCCTCGCCATCATCAACCGCGGCCGGCTGGTGGCGATGGGAAGCCTCCAGGAGCTGCGCCACATGGTCGGCCAGGATGGACAGTCGCTGGAACAGATCTTCCTCGAGCTGACCGGCAGCCGAGAGGAGGACGTCAGCGCCGTGCTGCGTGGACTCGAAAGCTAACCGCTCGAGCCCGCTGATGCAGGGGCTCGAGGTCGGCTTGCTGCTGTGGCGGACCCAGCTGCAGATCTTCCTTAACCAGACCATCCGCAGCCGTAAGCCGAGCCGAATCGCGGGCACCATCGTCGCCGCCGCCGTCATCGTGCTCGCCTGGCTGTGGGAGGCGTTGATCACCTGGCTCGCCGTGGAGGCGGCCCACCGGGTACCCGTGCGGGTCGACGACCTGCACATCCTGAGCCTGGCCTTCCTCGCCTACACCGCTGTTCTGGTTTTCAGCAGCCTTGTCTTCAGCTTCAACGCCCTGCTCCTGAACCCCGACCTGGATCTCCTGCTGGCGGCACCGCGGCCGGTGGAGAGCATCCTGGCCGGGCGGATGGTCGTCCAGGTGCTCAGGCTGTTCCTGCTGAGCCTGCTGTTTACGGCACCCGCCCTTCTCGTGCTGGCCGTTGCCAATCACAACGTGCTCATTCCTTTCGGGTTTGCCGCCCTCTATCTGCTTTATCCCGTCTACGTGGTTGTGATCATCTCACTGCTGAGCCTGCTGCTGGTGCGATTCATCCCGATGGGGAGGGGCCGCGAGATTCTGACCCTGTTTGGCGTGGTGCTCGCACTGGGGATCAACCTGCTCAACTTCTTGCTCAACCCGGCGCTTCGCGACTCCGGCTTCACGCGTCGCTCGGTAGCCCCGTCGTTGCCGGACATCCCGCTGGCCAGCGCGCCGTGGCTCCCCTCCGGATGGGCCGGGCGAAGCGCGACCGCGTTCCTCAGCGGTGACTGGCTCTCAGCGATTGGCTGGGTCCTGCCACTCCTCGCCACTTCGGCGGCGATTTTTGCGGTCGGGACCGTCCTCAGCGGGCGGTTGTACCTGGCGGGTTGGATCCAGGCTGTTCCACCGCGACGGCGCCAGACCGGGTCTGTGCGGGGGCATCGACTCAAGGGTGCGCTGCCCTTGATCCAGCCGGTGCTGGCGGCGATCGTCGTCAAGGACTGGCGGATGCGGACCCGAGACCTTGCCCAACTGGTTCGGTTCGCCATGCCCGTCGCCTTTCTTTTCATCATCTTCGGGCTGCGGTTTCCGCGACTGCTCAGCTCGGTTCGAAGTCTGGGCGAAGGTCCGGTGGCTGCGATGCTCGGATTGATTCCCGCCTGGGTCTTGCTGTTTTCCCTGAGCATCTCGCTTGGTCTGACCGCCGTGAGTCTCGAAGGGCCGGCGATCTGGGTCTTCGCCGCCTCACCCAATACCACGCTCCGCCTGCTGCAGGGTAAGTGCTGGTCGACCGCGCTACCGACAACCGCGGTGGTGGCGGTGCTGGCCGTGATCGCGGAGGCCTTCATCCGGCCGGGCTGGCTGTGGGCGAGTACCGCCGTCGTGCTGGCGGTCGCCCAGGCGGCGACGCTCACCATCCTCATGGTTGGGATCGGCGCGGTGTTTGCCCGCTTCGACTGGACCGATGCCCGGCGGATGCTGCACCCCGCCGCTGCCTTCATCGGCCTGGCGTTGTTCGGGATCGTCACCGGCGCCAGCGCGTTGGTGCTGGGAATCTCCCTCGCCCTGGCCAGCGCCACCGGGTTCCCGGAATTCACGACCTGGCTGGCGGCGGTGACGGTGTCGATCGGCGGTGCCATCGCCGTCGCGGCGCTCGGCGTGCTCATTGGTAACGAGCGCTTGCGCGGATTAGAGCTCGGCTGAGTCCTCCGCCACACGGACCGCCTCAGCGTCGATTTTCGCCGTCACGCCCAAGCGGTGATGGTGCCGGCAACGGGCCTCGTAGGTCGCCGCCCCACCGATGACCACGAGTGGGTCGTCCGCCGATGCCGGCACTCCATCGACCAGCCGCTGGGTGCGGGTCGCCTGCCGCGAGCCGCAACCCGGGTATTGACATGACGCCTGCAACTTGGTCAGCCGGTCGGCATACGCGGCGAGCAACGGCATTGGTCCGAAAGGACGGCTCAGAAAGTCGAGGTCGAGACCGGCGATGATCACGTGCCGGCCGCGATTCGCGAGCTCTTCGGCCAGGGCCACGATGTCGGGCTCGAAGAACTGCACCTCGTCGATCCCGATCACCCGCGTGTTGTCGCGGACCTGGGCGCGCAGCGCGGCAACATCGGGGACGGCGATGGCGGGAAAGCGGATCTCCCGGTGGGACGCGACTGCCTCGATGGCGTAGCGGTCGTCGAGTGCCGGCTTGAACGCCTGGACGGTAAAGCCTGCATAGCGCGCCTGGTCGAGCCTCCGGATCAGCTCCTGCGTCTTCCCGCTGAACATGCAGCCGCTGATCAGGTCCAGGCTGCCCGACGGCTCGTCGAACCAAATCTCCTGGAACATTTGCGCCCGAGGTTCTGCGGTGTGATGGCGCCGGCATACCGGCAGGAACCGTTCCGGTGCGCCGTTCACGACCTGGAAACGCTGGGTCCGGCTGGCTAGGTTCCGGCAGCCTGGCTGGGCGCACACGCCATCGTCGAGCTTCAGTGCGAAATCGGCGGCACAGAGCAGGTCGGGCATCGGGCCGGCGGGGCGGCCGGCATAGTCCAGCTCCCAGCCGGCGACCACGACATCCATCCGATGGATGGTGGCGAGATCATTCAGCACCTCCACCAGCCGATCGTCATATTGCTGCGCATCGTCCACCGTGAGCAGCTCGGCGGCAGGGTCGAGCTGGCTCAGCAGTGCGTTGGGATCTGCAGCCGCCGCCAGCCGTTGCATCCGGCGGCCCTGACGCTGGGCCCGCTCTGCTTCGGCCTCCAGCTTCTTGGTTTTGCCGGAGTGCGTGGGGCCCGAGTAAACCGTAAGGCTGCCAAGGCGGCGGCGCTCGCGATCCTCCCGGTAACGCTCGTTGATCATCAGGCTAAGTTTCGCTAAAGCGGCGTCAGCTTCGGCGGAACTCTCCCTTTGCCTGCTCGACCAGCGCAGCGTCGGACAGCAGGTCGGCGCCCGTCATGGCCAGGGCTTTGGCGGCGTCGATCATCGCCTGGTAGGCGCGAGGCGAGCCCGAGGCCTCCAGGAAGGCCTGCGAGTGGCCGGGAACTTCCGAAGGCGCGATACCGATGGTGGGATGAAGAGCCGGCACCACATGACTGACGTTACCCATGTCGGTGGAACCTGCATTCTCCCAGGGAACACCCTCGACCGGGTCGATCCGCAGACGCTGCAGGTTCCCTTCGAAGAGTTTCGCCAGCACCCCGTTGTTGCGCAGGTCAGCGTAGGGCGATTCGTCGAAGCTCAGCTTGACGCTGCAGCCGGTAGCGAGCGCGGCCGCCTGGAAGATGTTCTTGACCTTCTGGACGAGCTCCTGCATGTAGGCCTCGTCGCGGGCGCGTACCAGGAATTCGCCGCTGGTCCGCTCGGGAATGATGTTGGGCGCGGTGCCGCCTTCTTTGAGAAAACCGTGCAGTCGCGCGCCATCCTTCATCTGCTGGCGTAACAGGCTGATCCCGTTGTATGCGAGGACGAAGGCATCGAGCGCATTGATGCCTTTTTCCGGGTCGCCCGAGGCGTGCGCGGCCTTCCCGGTGAACTCGAAATGCATGTGGGTCACCGCCAGCGCCCAGTGCAGGACCTGAGTACGGGTGTCGGGATGAACCATCATCGCGGCATCGACCTGCTGGAAAATGCCTGCGCGGATCAGCCGGATTTTTCCCCCGCCGCCTTCCTCCGCCGGCGTCCCGATGACGAGCACGCAACCCGGCAAACGCTCGAGCAGATCGGCGAGCGCAATCCCCGCCCCGGTCGAGGCGGTCCCGATCAGGTTGTGCCCGCAGCCGTGGCCCAGACCGCGGA
The DNA here is from genome assembly GCA_005889225.1 of Chloroflexota bacterium. Lineage (GTDB taxonomy): Bacteria > Chloroflexota > Dormibacteria > CF-121 > CF-121 > CF-13. The sequence continues at coordinate 26,755 of VBEW01000055.1, forward strand.
GCGCGTCATATTCCGCCAGGAAGGCGATCGTGGGGCCGCTGCCATTTCGCCGGGTGGCGACAAAGGCCGTCGGGGTGTTCGCGACGCCCACCTCGACCGCGAACCCGTATTTCTTGAGCAGCTCGGTCAGCCAGGCCACCGCCTGGCGCTCTTCGTAGGCAATCTCCGGGTTCGCGTAGATGTCACGCCCGATCCGCTCCAGCTCCGGCCGGAGCGCATCGAGCCGATTGCTGATCTCATCCTTCAGCTGGCTGATCGACGCCTGTGCAACCGACACGCTGGCCAATAATTGTATGGCGATGGCGGAGCATCCGACGCTCGAGCAGGCGTCCGACGACGAACTGGCTCGGCGAGTGCGCGAGATCGTGGCGGAGATGGCGCCGCTGGAGGAGGCGCTCGGCCGGTTGCGCGCCCAGATCCAGCAAGTCGTCAGCGAGCAGAAGAAACGGGAGCGCTCACAGCACCTGAAGGCGCGCATACAGGTGCGCACCACCGTCGCTCAGGGGCAGATGCCGACCCTGCAGCAGGTGGCGGAAAGCTCGAATGACCTGGTGCCACCCGAGGCGTCGCTGGCGAGCCTGCGGTTCTTCCGCGACAGCGGCACGGAGGTCGGACTCGGCTATGCGACGGCTCGCGAGCCTACGGTCTGGATGACCAACGGGTCAAGCACGGCGGCGGTCAAGACGATCGCCGAGATCCGCTCGCGCTATCTCGACGGCTGGGACTTCGGCACGGCCGCCCATGCGGGCGTGCGGATCCACATTCCGAACAGCCGGACCGAGAAGATCCTGCAGGCTTCTGAGGTCTTCCTCCGCGTCGAGGAGCGTGGCGACTAGCTGACCGGCCTCTCCCTTTTTGTGGCCATGGCCGACGTGAGCGTGAACGCAAGAATCGCGCCGGTACCGGAGAACGCGATCACGCCCGCCATCGGCAGCGCTGAGCTGATCCCGGCGACGCCGACAAGCGGCGCCCCAGCAGCTCCGACGCCACTCTGAATGACTCCGAGTAACGCGGAACCGGTTCCAGCCGCGTCCGGTCGCCGGGAGAGCGCCAGTGCGGTCGCGTTCGGCACGATGAACCCGATGCTCGAGACCAATACGAATAGTGGAGGCCAGAGCGCGACCAGGCCGAGGCCGCCGACCAGGATAACGAGCAGAATGGTGAGGCTGGCCACCGCGGCCGCGATCAGGCCCGCAGTGAGCAGCCGGGCAGGCGGAATCCGGCCGACGAGGCTGCCGTTGATCTGGCTCGCGGCCACAAAGCCAAGGGCATTTGTCCCGAAAATCAGACTAAAGGCCTGCGGCGATACTCCGTAGATCTCCTGCAGGACGAATGGCGATCCCGCGATGTAGGCAAACATCGCGCCAAAAGCCAGCCCGGCGGAGAGCGCATAGCCGATGAATCGCGCGTCGGAGAGGAGCGCTCGAAACGTGCCCAGGGTGCCGCGCAGTCCACCACTGCTACGGCGTGCCGCGGGGAGTGTTTCAGGCAAGCCCACTGCGGCGCCCAGCCAGAGGAGGCCGGCGATGATGGCTAGCGTCACGAAGATGCCGTGCCACGACGTGAATCGGAGCAATTGGGCGCCGATGATCGGCGCCAGAATCGGGGCCAGACCCATGATCAGGATCAGCCGGGAGAAATACCGCGCCGCGGCCGAGCCGGCGTAGAGGTCGCGCACGATCGCCCGCGCGATGACGATGCCCGCGGCCCCGGCCAGCCCCTGCAGCAGCCGAAACCCAACGAGCAACGGCGCCGCCGGCGCGATCGCGCACAGAAGCGAGGCCAGGACGTACCCGGCGACGCCGATCAACAGCGGGCGTCTCCGCCCAAGCCGGTCGCTCAACGGTCCCGCGAGGATCTGACCAACGGCCAGGCCGGTAAGACACGCGGTCAGTGTGAGTTGGATCACGGACTCGCTCGCCGCCAGGTCCCTCCCGATCCCCGGTAGGGCGGGCAGGTACATGTCGATCGAGAGGGGACCGAATGCGGTCAGGCCGCCGAGCAGCACGAAGATGCGTGCCCGTCGAAACCATGTCCCAACCGGCGCCACCTCCGAGCTGGAGAGTGCTCCGGCCGGCTGCGGACTCAGTGCCATACGAACTTCTTAACCCGCCGGGTCAAGGCGCAATTCCCTGAAGCGCCAGCGGTCGGCCGAGGACGGTGGCAAGTGGTGGCCCGTCCGGTCGGTGCACGCGGACTGCAGCTTCGTACTCGAGCGGGCCGCCTTCGAGGAGCAGGCGCGCCCCTTCAACCGTCAACCTGAACTCGAGGTTGCGATGATCGTCGGCCACTCTCACTTCCGTCACGCTCGGACCGCCGGGGTACACGTCGAAGGTCAGTGGATCCCAACTGCGTTCATTCACGAACTGGAGTTCGGGACCCATCGGGATGACGGCGCCGGAGCGCACGAAAAGGGGTAACGTCTCCAGCTCCGCGTCATAGTCGATCCAGCGCGGGCCATCGAAACGACGTTCCGTCCAGTAGTCATACCAGCCCCCGTCGGGCAGATAGATCTCGCGCGAACCGCGTGACTTGAACATCGGAGCGACCAGCAAGTCGGGCCCCAGGAAATATTCGTCGTCCACGTGGTGGGTTGTCGGATCCAAGGGATGGTCGTAGATCAGCGGACGAACCAACGGGATTCCGTCGACGGCCCGAAGCGCTGCGCTGTAAAGATACGGGAGCAGCCGGTAGCGCAGTTCCGCATAGCGCCGGAAGATGCTGAGCGCCGGCTCCCCATAGGCCCACGGCTCGCGCGGCGCCGTGTGGCCGTGAGCCCGAGCGTGCGAGAAGAGCAGTCCCATCTGCGCCCAGCGCACGTAGAGCTCCGGACTGGGAGGGTCCGTCAGTATGGGAATCCCAAAAAAGCCGCCGATGTCGAAGCTGGCAAACGCCGCGCCCGACAGGATCCAGCTGAGCGCGCCGCGCAGGCTGGCCGCCATGTCGGCAAACGTGCAACCAGGATCGCCGCCCCAGTGCACCGGGGTGCGCTGCGAGCCGGCATAGCCGGAACGTCCCCAGATCAGCCCGTAGCCATGGACCTCTTTCGTCGCATCAAAGACCGCGCGCTGATAAAGCAAGGGATACAGGTTGTGCAGCTCCTCGGCCGGCGTGCCGTCGTGGGCAACGGCGTCGCCAGGCACGTCTTCCGCGAAATCCGTCTTGATGACGGCGACCCCCATCTCCAGCAGCTGGCGGTTCTTTGCTTTGAACCACTCGACAGCATCGGGGTTCGTGAAATCGACAGCCGCGCTGGGTTTCGCGAAGCCATGCACCAGGGCAGGCCCACCGCCCGCCTTCGCCGTTAACAAGAAACCCTTTCGCTCACCCTCGGTCCGCATTCCTGAATCGAGCGGGACGTACGGGCTTTCCCACAGACTGACCCGGAAGCCGAGCCCTTTGAGCTCATCGATCATGCCCCTGGGGTCGGGAAACGCCGATTCATCCCAAACCAAATCGCCCTGATGGCCTTCGTGATAGCGCATCCAGTACGGATCGATATGGATGACATCGCACGGCACCCGCTCCTCGCGCATGCGGCGCGCCACGGCCATCACCTCTTCACGGTTGCGATAACCCCAACGGCTGATCCAGAAGCCGAACGACCAATCGGGCGGCACCGCGGGTGCGCCCGTCAGCCGGTGGTAGCCCCGGAGGAGCGGCGCGATTCCATCACCGAGGATCAGGTAGAGACGCAAATGGTCAGCTCTGGCGGTAACCTGCCAGGCGGCGACCGACGATTGGCCGAGCTCGTAGTAGAGCGGACCCGTCATGTCGAAGAAAACGGCGTAGCCTGCGGAACTCAACAGGAGTGGCACGTTCTTGTAAGCTCGATCGCTGCGCACGCCAAAGGCATCGACCGTCCAGGAGGAAAACGCCTGGCCGCGACGGTCCAGCGCGCCGAAGTGTTCCCCAAGCCCGAACAACGCCTCTGCCGGCTTCAGCCCCGCGGTCAGCCAGCGCAGGCCGCGGGCGTGCCCGGTGGGGAAATGGTGATACGCGCCACGGATGTCCTGGTCGTGCGGCTCCTCGACGAGGCGCTCGGCGCCGGATGCATCGGCCAGCCGCAGCCGGTACGGATCGCGGTCGATCGTCATCGTGACGGCCGAGGTTCGCACCGCCCAGCCGGTCGCCGTTTCTTCGAGAGCCCACTCCGTACCGGTGGGTGCTCCCGCAGCAAGCAGCCGAGACGGCCGAGCCGGGCCAGCCCCGATGTGCAACCGGACGATATCCGGCGCCACCGGGCGCACCTCGAGCGGCACGCGCCGGCCACGATCGTCCTCGGCGGTCAGATCCAGGCGATCGGGTCGGGCTCGGATGGAGCGCACCCGCTGGATGCGGCGTGGGTCCCTGGGCTGGAAATCAGAAGCCGGCCGAGCCGGCTGGGCGGCCCGCGCTACCAGCCGCGCTCGATCCACTCGTCGAGGTGAGGGCGCTCCCGCCCGATTGTGGTGGGCTTGCCGTGTCCCGGCAGAACCTCGGTGTGATCGGGAAGCGTGAAAAGCTTGTGCCGGATGCTCTCGATGATGGTGGGAAAGCTGGCGTACGGATTGGCCGTATTTCCGGGACCTCCCGGGAACAGGGTATCGCCAGAAAACAGCCGCTCGCCGGCGACGAAGCAGACGCTGCCAGGGGTGTGCCCCGGCGTGTGCAGCGCGAGTACTTCGTAGTCGCCGAAGCGAAATCGCTCGCCATCCTGGACGCGGTGATCGGCCTTGATTGGCATCATCGACTCGTCGGCCTCGTGACAGGTGAACCGGGCATGCGTCTGCTCGCGCACCGATTTCAAGGCCTGGAGGTGGTCGGCGTGTCCGTGGGTTGTCAGGATGTGGCTAACTCGCAAGCCCTCGAGCTCCGTGATGATGCGCGGCGCATCGTTGGCCGCGTCGATCAGCAGGGCCTCCTTGCTCTTCGGATCGCTGAGGACGTAGACATTGTTGTCGTATGGTCCCACGGAAAACGTTGTAAGTCGGAACACGAAGAGTCAGTCTACCGGGCCTTCATAGAATGGATCGATGGCTCAGGAACGACGCATCGGCATGCACGTGCACACCGGCCGCGGTCTCGACAAGGCCATCGAGATGATCGAGACGCTGCAGCTCAAGGCGGTCCAGATCTTCACCGGCAATCCGAGCGCCTGGCGATCCGCGGCCGTCGATCCACAGGCGACCGCCTACTTCAAGCGCTCGCTCGAGGAGCTCGATGTCCGGCCGGCGATGTCGCACGCTATGTACCTCATCAACCTGGCCAGTCCGAACCCGAACTTCATGAAGAAATCGCGAGCGGCGCTGGCCGCGGAGCTGGTCCGAGCCGAATCCTATGGTTGTCACTACGTCGTCACCCACGTGGGCAGTCACATGGGCGACGGCGCGCAGGCCGGGATCGACCGGGTGGTCGCGGCGCTCGACGAAGTGCTGGGCAACGCCAACGGATCAACGATGTGCCTGCTCGAGACCTCTGCCGGCGGTGGCGCCTATGTCGGCGCGAAATTCGACGACCTGGCGCAGATCCTCGCCAGGCTGCCCCAGCACTCAGCGCGCCTGGGCGTGTGCCTCGACACCGCGCATGCCTACGCCTCCGGCTACGACGACGGCGGCACGGACGGCATGCGCGCCACCCTGGACCGGCTGACCGCCATCGTTCCGGCGGAACGGATTCGCGCCTGCCACTGCAACGACACGACCGTGACGCTCGGTGGCAAGGCGGACCGGCACGTGAACATCGGCCAGGGCAACATCGGGCTCGAGGGCTTCCGGGCGCTGCTGCACTACGAGCCGCTGGCTCACTGCGCGTTCGTGCTGGAAACGCCCGGCGAGGAGATGCTGGAGGGGCTCGAAAACCTCACCACCTTGCGGTCGCTGGCATGAGCGAACCGCTCGAGGCCGTGCTCTTCGACTACGGGCACACCCTCATCTATTTCGACGAGCGCCCTCACTCGGCGCTGGTCGGCGCCTATGAAAAGGTCAACCGGCTGCTGGCCGACACCCTGGATCGAGATATCCCGGCGGCGCACGTCCTCATCGAGCACGTCTCGAAAACGGTCGACGACGAGATCCAGCGCGATTACGAGGCGGGGCGGCCCGAGGAGGTCGAGATCGCGACGATCTACGACCGCGCGCTCCGCGCCCTTGGCCTGGAGCTGGAGCCGGCGCTGATCGAGCGGGTCATGGAGCTGGAACAGGAGGGCTGGCTGAATAGTGTCCACGTCGGTCCCGACGTCGTGGGGACGCTCGACACCCTCCGGCGGCGAGGGCTGCGCCTGGGTCTGGTCTCCAACGCCGCCTACCTGCCCCGGCTGATGAAAGCCCAGCTGTCGGCACTCCATATTGAGTCCTTCTTTGAAGCCGTCAGCTTCTCCTCGGAGGTCGGCGTGCGCAAGCCACACCCCGAGATCTATGCCGACGCCCTCCGCAAACTCGGCGTCGAGGCTCGGCGCGCTCTGTTCGTGGGCGACCGGGTCAAGGAGGACATCCAGGGGCCCAAAACGCTGGGCATGCGGGCGGTGTTGACTCGCGAGTGGCGCCGGGAGGAGGACCCCGGCCTGGCCGATTTCGTCATCCAGCGGCTGGGGGAGCTGCCGACCGTCATCAGCAGGCTCATGCCGGAGGCGCGGCCAGCCG
>VBEW01000286.1 GCA_005889225.1 Chloroflexota bacterium
TTCCGGGAGGCCGACCTGGCCGAGGCGGATCGAGCCTGGCGCCGTCTGGCCGGTTGGCTCGAACTGGACACCTAAGCCCATACTATTTTCAGGGGCAAGACCCGAGGAAAGGAGGCTGCCTGTGCTGAGTCACGCCATCAACCGTTTCATCGACCGGCAGCGCTGGCTGGAACCGGTCGCGGATTTCCTGCAAAAAGTCGTCGGTGGCTTCTACAAACTGCTCGGCGCGCCTGGCCACACGCTGAAGACGCTCGTGCACGGCACCTGGTTGGGCCATCCGCTCCACCCCGTCATCACCGACATCCCGCTCGGCGCCTGGACGCTCGCCATCCTCTTCGACATCATCTATCTCTTCAATGGGAGCCAGGGCTGGAGCTCCGCGGCCGACGTGACGATCTTCGTCGGGATCCTCGCTGCCCTCGGCGCGGCCGTGACGGGGTATACCGACTGGAACGAGACCGTCGACCGCGAGCGTCGCGTCGGCATCGCTCACGGCCTGATCAACACGCTCGTCCTCGTGATCTACCTGGTTTCGTGGCTCATCCGGCTGACCGGCGGCAGTCGGGGCCTCGCCATCGCCCTGGCGTTTATCGGCTATGCGCTGGTGATCTGCGCGGCCTACCTCGGTGGGGAGATGGTCTTTTCCATCGGGACCGGGGTGAATCATCACGCCTGGCAGCCCGTACCGGAAAAGTTCACAAAGGTCTTGCTGGAGGGCCGGCTGACCGAGGGAATGCTGGTTAAAGCCGTGGCCGGTGACACGCCCATCCTCCTCTTCAAGAAGGGCGATGCGCTCTGCGCGATCAGCGAGACCTGCTCGCACGCCGGTGGTCCCCTCTCAGAAGGTGAGTTGCTCGGCAACCTCGTCCAGTGCCCCTGGCACGCCTCCCGGTTTGACATTTGTTCCGGGCAGGTCAGGGGTGGACCCGCCACGATCAGCCAGGTCCGCTATGAGACCCGAATACAAAACGGCCAGATCGAGGTGCGGCGGTCCGAAGATACGTTGCAACCGAACTGATGGCGGAAAGAAATCTCGACCCAATGATCGGCGACTTGCGCGACGAGGACGTCGAGGGTCGCGAATGGGAGCGCGTCCGCCCACGTCGCATCAGCGAGGCCGACTGGAAGCGTTTTGAGGGCTACATGCGCGAGATCCTGCAGGCCCTGGGGATGCCACTCGATACTCCGGGCACCAACAGAACCCCATATCGCTACCTGAGCGCGATGTTCGACTCGACGGAGGGGTACGAGGGCGACGCCAAGCTGGTCACGGCATTTCCGACCGAGTGCGAAGGCGGCCCTGACTGCGAGGTCAGTCAGCTGATCGATGGTCCGATTCCCTTTTACGCGCTGTGCGAGCATCACGCCTTTCCGTTTTTTGGGCATGCCTACGTGGGCTATATCGCACACGAGCACATCATCG
>VBEW01000287.1 GCA_005889225.1 Chloroflexota bacterium
CCCGGCGCTTCACGGTGCAGGAACGGATGGGCCGGGAGATCACCAAGGCGCTCTCCCGGGTGCTGCAGGCGCATGGGGTGGCGGTGTACCTCGAAGCCATCCATCTCTGCACCCAGATGCGTGGCGTGCGCGAGTCCGAATCCACTACGCGCACCACCTTCTGGCGGGGCAACTACGAGTCGAACCCCGAGCTGCGCGAGGAATTTCTGAACATCGCCCGGTCGCGCGCCAACGGGCACCTTTCCTGAATCCGCTCAACCGCCTGTTCGAGGCATCGGACCGCCCGGAACGCGGGTTGCCGCCGTCGCTGGCCGAACTCTATGACGGCGAGCTCTGGATCCCTGATGCCTGCGTCTACGCCAACTTCGTCAGCTCGATCGATGGCATCGTGGCGCTCGAAGGCGGCACGGCACCCTCGGGCGGAATCATCAGCGGACGCAATGAGGCGGATCGCTTCGTCATGGGCCTGCTACGCGCCTTTGCTGATGCCGTGCTCGTCGGCGCCGGCACCGTCCGGGCGGAAGGTGGGCGTGCGCTCTGGACGCCGGAATACATCTTCCCGGCTGCCGCGGACGGTTTCCGCACGCTGCGCAAAACGCTCAGGCGGGAAAGTGGGCCCCGGCTCGTCATCGTTTCCGCCCGCGGCGAGCTGGACCCTTCGTCCCGCGCGCTTCAGGCCGGCGCTCTAGTCCTGACCACCGCCAACGCCATCGCCCGTCTGCGCGGGCGGTTGCCGAGCGGCAGCGAAGTCAGGGCCGTTT
>VBEW01000288.1 GCA_005889225.1 Chloroflexota bacterium
TGCCTTGCTGGCCCACAAACATTGCCAAGTATTCGTCGGGCGTGCAGCCGTAGTTGACGGTTCGCTGAAGCCCAAGCCGACGCTCACGGTGCCTCCAGTAGTAGGCCTTTTGGCGGGCTAGCTTCTTGGCATGGACTTCCGGGCGCGCGTTGTACTCGCGTCGGTATTGGCGAAGTTCCTCAGACGGTGTGCGCCACCAAACGCTAGAGGGTTCGCATATCAGGAGCATGAGCTTGCAGGTAAGTAATTGCGGCCTCCAGGACGTTTGGGTCGTGTTCGAATGAGCCAAGACCGCTGTTACAGCCGCCACACAGCAGCGCTCGGATCTTCCCGGTCGCGTGATCATGATCCACCGCGAGCGTTCGCAAGCGACTCTGCTGCGTGCGCGTCTCTAGCGCACCACAGATCGCACACTTGCCGTCTTGGGCCGCAAACATCGCATCGAACTGGCTTGCGCTACAGCCGTAATTGATAAGCCGCATCGCCGCGAGGCGCTGTTCTCGGTGACGAGCGTAATACGCTCGTTGGCTCGCATTCTTCTTGGGACGATTCACCCGATGAGACCAGTCGTCTATCTTTTCTCAGGTCTCCAGGTGTCCCCCAGCGCCCGGACGGGGCCGGAAAAGTTCTCGGCGATGACCTCCCGGACGGCGTCGGCAATGGGTGGGCGGAAGTCCAGCCGGGGGAGCTGCTCCACCGACACCCATTGCCAGCCGGCCAGTACTGGGTCACTGTGGTCCAGGCGCGGCTCCGCCTTCTCCCCTATCTCCACTTGGTAAATCAGGTTGACGACGTGCCGGTCGGGCGCCAGCGTCTCGCAGACGATCACCAACCGGCCGATCCGCGCGTCGAGTCCGAGCTCCTCCCGGAGCTCGCGGGCCAGGGCCGCATCCAGCGTCTCGTTACCCTGCAGCCGGCCGCCCGGGAGCACCCAGTAGCGTTGGTCGCGCTTGCGATGCTCGACCAGCAGGATCCGGCCCCGCTGAAAGATGATCGCCGCCACCCGCAGCTGCGGCGTGACCGGGTTAAACGCGTTCACCAACGCCGCGAGGCTGACCAGCGATGTGCTCATGGTAGTAACGAGCGAGCCTACTCGCGCGGAATCAGCAGCGCCTGGCCGGGCGTCAGCAGCGGCGAGGTCAGATGGTTGGCCTGCAGAATCGCCTCGACGTGTGGCCGCGGATCGCCGGGATAGTGGTCGGCCGCGATGCTCCACACCGTGTCTCCTGGAGTGACCACCACGCTGTCCGTCGTCGCCGGTCCGCTGCCATACGCCAGCCGGCCGGTCGCCACAACCAGCACGGCCGCGAGCACCAGAACCCGGCCCCAGCCGCGCCGGCGCCGGGGTCGTGGATACGCGTTTTGAATGCCGTCCTGCACGAACATGCGTTCGAGGCCGACAATAACACGAACAGGTGTTCGCGTCAATGCTTTGCACGAACAAGTGTTTGCGTTGGGCGAACGGATGTGCTAGGATGCCCCCGTTTTGCACAGCGATGTCGGGTCGCGAGCGCCGCGCCGCCGCGCGAAATCGACCGATGTCGGCACCCAAATCGCTGTGCTACGATGCGATGATCGCGGCCTGAGAACCCCTCCTCTCCCCTCCCTGGACGCGCCGTTTGGGACGGCGCTGGGTGCGAGATGATCGGCTCCTGGCCATCGACTTCGGCGCACAAGGGAGGGGTCGAGATGCCGGAACCGTTGACCAGCAGGCAGCGGGAAATCCTGGAGTACCTTCGGTTTCGTCAAAAGATCCGCAGCTACCCGCCCACGGTCCGTGAAATCGGTGAGGCGGTCGGGCTCTCCTCCAGCTCCACGGTGCAAAACCACCTCAACACGCTGGAGCGCAAGGGATACATTCGCCGAGATCCCACCAAGTCCCGCACCATCGAAGTCGTCGACGTCGACGAGCTGCAGGCCAAGCTCAGCAAGGTAGTCGCGGTACCACTGGTGGGCCGGGTCGCGGCCGGACAACCGATCCTCGCTGAAGAAAATATCGACGACCATCTCGTGCTGAGCCAGGAGCTGGTTGGCAGCGACAATGCCTTCGCCCTCGAGGTCCGCGGCGACAGCATGAAGGATGCCGGCATCCTCGCCGGCGATTTTGTCGTGGTGCGTCCCGGGAAAGACGCGCCCAATGGCAGCATCGTCGTGGCCCGGATGGAGGACGAGCAGACCAACGAGTCCACCGCCACCGTCAAGCGGCTGTTTCGCGAGG
>VBEW01000285.1:0-2350 GCA_005889225.1 Chloroflexota bacterium
CAGGTCGTCGACGAAGAACTCGCTCGACTTGTTGTTGGCGTCATCAATCGCCTGGATGGTGACGTCCAGGCGCTGTCCGGTATGGCCCTGCAGGTAACTGGTCACATTGATCGACTGGTTGTGCCATTGCTGGTCAGCCCAGTCAGCCGCGCAGTAGGTGGCGGCGTTGGCGGGGTCAGCGGTGTTGGTGGCGTCAAAGACCCCAAGCGTCATGTAATCCGTGCAGGTGCCGGCCAGCTCTTGTGATCCCGCCCAGAACCAGTAGGTGAACTCGGCGCTGATGATCCCGGGGGGGACGTCGAAGTTCAACGACTGGCCGACGATGTCCTGGCAGGCGGGCGTGTCGTTGGGGTAGGCACAGAGGTCGACCGAATACCGTCCGCTGTGCGGGTTCGTCGGCGTCATGATTTCGAAACCACCACTCGATGATTCGCCCCAGTACGGGCTGCCGACACCGAATTCGAACCCCGGGTCCTGGATCAATTGCGGCCCGGTGCCGGGACCACTCACGCGAGGCTGACGAGGGGCCGATGCGGTAGCGCCAGCCGGGCTCCGGCGCGTCGAGGGTTGGTAACTTCGCGGCACGATGGGCACGGGATTCGCGACCCGCGCCAACATGGCACGCGTGATCGCCGCGGGATGGACCGAATTCGCCGCGGCGGCGACCGGCCCGTTGAAGCCGAACAGCGGCAGCCCGGCCAATGCGACCGCCACGAGTGCGCGCGCGCCAAGATCTCTTCGGATGCGCAGGAGCATGCCATCGTGGGTACCGTTCGGTCAAGCGGTGATCCACCGGAAAAGTGGGGCACGCAGCTATCACATAACCGGGCGGTCGTTTTCGACAGGTTATCGATCCGCAGTTGCGGCCTTAGACCGAAAACCGTTAGGATGCCGGCGGTTGACTTGCCACTCATCCCAGATGGAGGGGTGTTTTACATGCGCCACAACGCCGCCGCTCGTTTCGCCGTCGGTCTTGGCATCACCGCCCTTGTGCTCGCGCTGCAGACACCTGCCTTCGCAGATTGGCCGACGTATCACAAAGACGCGGCCCGCACCGGGTTCGACCCAACCGCGCCGGCCCTGATCAGCTCGGTGAACCAGCAATGGGCCCACACCGGCCTCGATCGGAATGTCTATGCCGAACCGCTCGTCTACGGCACCATGGTCGTGGTCGCCACCGAGGGGAACACGGTCTACGCGCTGGATGCCGCCACCGGCAACCTCCTCTGGTCGAAGAACTATGGGACCGCGGTCCCCTCGAATCAGTTCCCGTGCGGCAACATCAACCCGCTTGGCATCACTAGCACACCGGTGATCGACACCGCGTCGGGAACGATGTATGCCGTCGGGATGATGTGGGACGGGACCACCCACGCCAGCGTTCATTACCAGCTGGAAGCCATCGACCTCAATAACACCGGCACCGAACTCTGGAGCCGCACCATCGCCCCCACCGACCCGACCTATACGTTCGATGCTTACGTCGAGGGCCAACGCAGCGCCCTCTCCCTGGCCAGCGGAACCATCTACATTCCCTTCGGCGGTCGTTCGGGCGATTGCAGCGACCCGGCGAATGGCGTCGACTACCGCGGCTGGGTGGTGGGCGCGCCGGCCAGCGGCACCGGTTCGCTCCTGTCCTTCCCGCTGCCGACCGGCGTGGGCGATGGGGCTGGGGGCATCTGGGCACCATCCGGCGGGGCGATGGACGCATCGAACAACCTTTACGTCGCCACCGGGAACACCCGCTGCGGCGGCGGCTGCTCGTTCGATTACGGCGAGGCGGTCATCAAGCTCTCCCCCACCCTGACCATCAGCGATTACTTCGCGCCGCCCAACTGGGCCGCGCTGAATGCGGCCGATCAGGACCTCGGGTCGGTGGGTCCCACCCTGCTGGGCAACAACCTGCTGTTCCAGGTCGGAAAGGCCGGCGTCGGATACATCCTGAGCACCACGAGCCTGGGCGGCGGCAATCACTTCACGCCACGATTCTCGGCACAGGTCTGCAACAACACCAGCGACGCGGCGTTCGGCGGGGTTGCCTACTCGGCGCCCTACCTGTACGTGCCGTGCATCGATCGCCTCGAAGCCCTGCTCGTCAATACCGGGCCGTCACCCTCCTTCACCCCGGCATGGCACGGACCCGCCGGATCGATCGGCCCACCGATCGTGGCCGGCGGCCTGGTGTGGACGGTCGGCTGGAACAACTCGCGCCTGTACGCCCTCTACGCCACCACCGGTGAGCAACGGCTATCCGTAAGCCTGCCGCAGACGCCCATGCATTTTTCCACGCCGGCCTCCGGCGACGGCGAGGTCTTCGTGCCCGACGGGACGCGGATTCTCGCCTACGGCA
>VBEW01000285.1:2374-2854 GCA_005889225.1 Chloroflexota bacterium
GCAGACGTTGACGCCATCCACCGCTCAATGGGCGCTGCTGGAGGCGAACGCGGACCTGTGGACCGGACGGACGGGCTACAACCAGGATCTGGGTATCTTCGTGAGTACGAACGGCGGTGCCGACACCCTGGTCGGCTGGAAGGAGAGTGGCGGATACGGTGGCACCCTGTCGCCGAATGCCGCCTTCCTGCAAGTTCCCTTCGCGGTGACGGCCGGAAATACCTACGTGGTCAAGCTCAAATGGAAAGCGAATCGCGACGCGCGACCGGCGGGCGCGGTCATCTACGCGGGTGCGGGCAGCGGCGGCCCATACTCTCCGACCAGTCTTTCGGTGCGGCTGATCCCGACGGCCAGCCTCGCCACGGCGGTCACAACCGCCCAGCCAGCGCTGACCGGGAGTGATGGGGTGAATTGGGCGGCGCTGGGCAGCGGGACCTCCATCAGCCTGACGCCTGCGGCAACTTCAACCGCAGTTCTGGG
>VBEW01000283.1 GCA_005889225.1 Chloroflexota bacterium
GTAGATCTTTTCCCACAGGCGCGGCACCGAGGTGAAATAGGTGGGATGGACGTCGTGAACGACCTCCATCACCTTGTCGACGCTGGGACAGAAATAGACTTGACACCCGGTGCAGAGCTGGCGCAGATGACTGACGATCCGCTCGAGGATATGCGCGAGCGGAAGATATGACACCACCCGGTCGTTGGCGTCGCCCCGAAAGCACTGGAGCGTCGCGGTTGCCGTCCAGGTCAGGTTGCGATGCGTCAGGATAGCGGCCTTCGGCACGCCAGTGGTGCCCGAGGTATAGATCAAGCTGGCGGTATCCTCGGGCTGCAGAGCCTGCCAGCGGCTCGCCAGCAAGCCGGGGCGAGCGCGGCCGAATTCATCGCCGCGCTGCAGGGCCTGCTCCCAGCTAACCACCCACTCCTCCACGCCCGGGTGGTCGCCCTCGATCAGGATCACCCGCTGAAGGGCTGGCAGCTCATGGCGCATCTGAAGCAGCTGATCGAGGAACTCTCGCTCGTCGACGATTAGAACCTTTGATTCCGAATGGCTCAGCAGATACTTGACCTGGTCGGGCGCCAGCGTCTGGTAGATGGCTACGGTGACCAGTCCGGCATGCAGGATTGCCAGGTCCGTGATCTGCCACTCCGGTCGGTTCGCCGACCAGAGCGCCACGCGATCCTGCGGCTGGAGGCCTTCCGCGAGCAGGGCATTGCCGAGCCGGCTCACCGCCCGGGCATACTCCCTCCAGTTGATCGGGACCCAGCGTGTGCCTGCCTTGAAGTGGAGCGCGGGCGCAGCCGGGCGCTGCGCCGCCGTGCGCTGGAAGAGCGCGGGAACTGTTTCGGGCACGGCGGTCGACTCGACGACCGGCTCGGGCGCGCGAACTGCCGAGCTCATGGCGCCACTATAAGAGAACTTCCCGGGTTCGAATAGGCCTTTTGCGAGTCGTTACGTATCCTTATGGCAAGACATGGTTGTGGGCACATGCGAGCTCATCTTCCACTTGCCCGAAAACCACAGCCTGAAGGGAAAACGCCAGGTGAGCCGCTCGTTGGTGCAGCGCATCCGCAGCCGTTTCAATGTTTCGGTCGCCGAGGTAGCCGACCAGGATCGCTGGCAGACGCTGGCGATCGGCGTCACCTGTGCCAGCAATGACAGCCGCTACGCCAACGAAGTCTTGAGCAAGATTGTCGACTACGTCGAGGACCACAACGGTGGGGCAGTTCTCCACGAGCATCACATCGAGATCCTCAGAACATGACCGCGACAACCCGTACCGAGGAAATTGGCACGGTCGAGCAGGGGCCCCTCTCCGCCGTGCTGGCGGCTCTCGCCCGTGACGATCCCTCGGGGGTAGTTTCCGCCCTCGACGGCCAGCTCCATCACGGGCGCCCAGGAAGCCCGGCGGCCTTGCGCCAGCAGGTCGGGGAGCGGCTGGCCATTGCTCTGGCCGAGCAGTCGGGACGGGTGACGCGCTGGATCGACGCGCTCGCCACCTCCTCGTCGCCGACCGGCCGCCAGGTCGCCTGCCTGCTGCTGGCTAGCCGTTATCCCGAGGATCCGATCGGCGTGTTAGGCATGGCCGAGCTGCTCGCCGACGATCCGCACTGGGAGGTGCGCGAGGCGGCCGGTGGCCTGCTCGGCTCCGTGCTCGACCGCGACTTCGACCGCATCCGCGGACGGCTGGAGGTGTTGCGCAGTTCGAAATCCGAGAACCTGCGCCGCGCGGTGGTGCTGGCGGTTAAGTATGCAGCCCGGCGCGACAAGCCGGAACGGGTCCCCGACCTGTTGCGGCTGCTCGAACCGTTGCTTCGCGATCCAGAGCCCTACGTCCGGCGCAACCTCGGCCCATACACCGTCGGTGACGCCCTGCTCCGGGTCGACCCGAAAGAGACCCTGAAGGCTCTGAAAGCGTGGTCGCGCGACCGCGACCAGATGGTTCGCTGGAATGTGGCGATGGCCTTCTCCAGTGCGATCGGCTCCT
>VBEW01000289.1 GCA_005889225.1 Chloroflexota bacterium
ATGCGGTTCGGTTCGATCTGGGTCGCCGCCAGCGGGACAGTGATCACCGTATCGAGCGGCGCCAGGTCAGCCGCCACCATCGCGGTCATCAGCTTGGTCAGCGACGCCTCCGGGTAGCGGGTGGTGGCCCCCTGCTGATAGAGGATCTGCCCGGCGGTCAGATCGACGACGATGGCCGCTCGCCCCTTGATCTGCGGAGTCTCGGCGATCGGGTGCGTGCGCAGCCAGCTGCTGCTCAACACCGGAACTTTGACCTGGGGGAGCTGGCTCGGGATCGGTACGGGCGACGGCGATGGCGTCGGCGTGGCGCGCGGGGTCTTCCCCGGGCGCGTCGCGACTGCTGGATGCGGGGTTGGCGTATGCGCGGTGGCCGCGACCGGCTGAAGCTCGTGCTGGTTCTGCAGCAGGCTGAAGGCGCGGCTGCCGAGCAGGAGCACGACAATCACGATGATCGGGCGGATGATCGGATAGCCCCGTCGCGCGGGGCGCAGACGATGCGACGGACGGCGGCGGCCGCGCTCAAGAGGTCGGCTTCATGATGGGCAAGCACACTCGCAATGTCAAGGATTGCCCCACTGGCCGCGCACTTGATAGATAAGAAGGTAGAACCGTTAAGGAGGACGAGTCAGATGCCACAGGACGCCTGGAGTCCAAAGCGCGAGCGCCAGTACCAGCACATCAAGGGCAGCCTCGAGGAACGAGGGACCGACGAAGAGAAAGCCGAAGAAATCGCGGCGAGGACGGTGAACAAGGAACGCGCCCGCTCAGGTGAAGCGAAGGAAGCGAGCCGAACGTCGATCGTCGACATTTCCTCCGAGCGCCGCGGCGGGCTCCGCTCCCACACGGGCGGGAAGGGCCGTACCTACGATCAGCTCCGCAACGAAGCTCGTGAGAAGCGCATCCCCGGCCGGTCGAAGATGTCCAAGGCTGAGCTCGAACGCGCCGTCAATCGCAAGGGGTAGCCACCCGCCCCGCCTAGAGGTGAAAGACCGCGCGAAGTAGCGCGGCCAGCAGGGCGCCCGCAACGACGCAAACGATCAGGGGGAGCCGCAGCGCCGACAGCAGAGCGGCCAGGATGACCGCGGGTACCTTCACGTCGAGATGGAGGATCCCATTCGGTCCGGTCAGCTGGATCGAGACCAGCGCCGCCAGCAATGCGGGCGCGAGCCCGGTCGTCCGCTGCGTGATGGCCGCCGGGATGTTGGGAAGAAATGGCCCGATCGCGCGCATGACGAAAGAGAGGACGGCCAGGCCCAGCACCAGGGCCAGAGCTAACGAGCCAGCCATAAGCCAACGAGCGCGGCGCCCGCGAGTGGGACCCCGGGCGGCGTGAACGGGGCCAGCACAAGGGCGACCAGCGCTCCGCCAATCGCGCAGCGCACCGCATGCCTGGCCGACAGCATCGGCCAGAGCAAGGCCGTAAACAGCGCCGGAAACGCCGCGTCGAGCCCCAGGCGCGTCGGGTTGCCAAGCACCGGCCCAAGCAGGGTGCCAATCAGCGTTCCCACGACCCACACGCTGTACAGCGAGGCCCCGGTCACCAGCAGGGTTCGGCGATCGGGGCGGCCCGGTTCTCCGGCTCCCGCCGCCATGGCGTAGCTCTCGTCAACCACCAGCTGCCCGAGCAGCGCACGCACCAATCGCCCGCCCGGGAGCGATCGCGCCACCGCAATCCCGGTGGCGATATAGCGCAGGTTCAGCAAGCCTCCGGCGAGCACTGCGGTCAGGACCGAACCGCCGGCCGTGATGACCCCCAGCGCGGCGAACTGCGCGGAGCCGGCGAAGACCAGCGCGGACATCAGCACCGCTGCCCATCCGGGAATGCCCGCCGCGATGGCCAGGACGCCGAAGGACAGCGCGAAGACGAAGACCGCGAGCGCGAGCGGCGCGACCGTGATGAGGATTTCCCTGACCGACCGCGTGGCTCGCATCGACGCCCATTAAAGACGAACCAGCGTTACTCCCTCCCCCCTTGTGGGGGAGGGTCGGGGTGGGGGGTTCCCTCCCCCGCTTGTGGGGGAGGGTTCCGGTGGGAGGGTTATCGCCCGCTAACGCGAGCCGACCGGGACTTTCTCGAGCAGCTTCAGCGACTCGTGGATGAACGCCGGGATGTCCGCCGGCTTGCGGGAGGTGACGAGGTTCCTGTCCACCACCACCTCCTGGTCGACGACATTCGCGCCGACCTGCTGAAGATCGTCCTGGATGGTCTGCCAGGCGGTCAGCTTGCGGCCCTTGACCACCCGGGCGGTGATCAGCAGCTGCGGCCCATGGCAGATGGCGAACACCGGCTTGCCGGCGTCAACGAACGCTTTGGTAAAGGCAACCATCTTGGGGTTGGCTCGCAGGTGGTCTGGCGAGTAGCCGCCCGGGATGAGCAGCGCATCGAACTGATCCGGGCGAACCTGGTCGATGCCAGCCTCGGCCCTTGTCGTTACGGTGCCCTTCTTGCCTTTGAGCTCTTTGCCGGGGTCCAGCCCGACAATCGTGACCTGGTGACCCGCCTGCTTGAACGCATCGTAGGGCTGCTTGAACTCAGAGTCTTCGTAGTCAACATCAAGCACACAGGCGATCCTCATGCTGATACCTCCTTCG
>VBEW01000118.1 GCA_005889225.1 Chloroflexota bacterium
TACACAAAGATCTGGAAGGCGGCCGACAAGGTCGTTTTCTCCCGGACATTGAAAACCCCGTCCAGCGAACGCACCCGAATCCAGCGCGACTTCGATCCTGAGGAGATCCGCCGGATGAAAGCCTCCGCGAATCGCCACCTCAGTGTGGGGGGCCCTCACCTCGCGGCCCAGGCGCTACAGGCTTCGCTCGTTGACGACGTTCACCTGTTCCTCGCTCCCATCATCGTCGGCGCCGGGAATAGCGCCCTCCCAAAGGACGTCCGGATCAAGCTCGAGCTGCTGGACGAGCGTCGATTCCACGGGGGGTTCGTTCACCTCCACTACCGGGTGGTCTCGACGTAGGGCACATCGGCGATTTGGCTCCGGAGCCCGGATTCGAACCGGGAACCGTCGCGTTAACAGCGCGCTGCTCTACCGTTGAGCTACTCCGGAACGCCAGGCGCGATCCAGTATATCCGCCGGCCGCCGCCAATCTTCCGCGACGCGGCGCACGATCCGTTTCAGCTCGCGATCCGCTGCGGCACCTGCCGTCCGGTGGCCGCGCCACCCCCGCCACCCGCCTCGTCGGCCCGCTCCTCTTCGTGATACTCCGCGTCGGTGTTCACCAGCCACGGATCGAAGTGCGCGCCGGTCGCGATATTCCGCGCCACCAGGATCCCGGTCATCATCGAATGGTCCTGGTTGTTGTAGTGGTGCATCCCGTTTCGCCCCACCAGCCACAAATTCGGGAGAGCCCGCGCCAGCCACTCGCGAACTACCGCCAGGTGCCCCAGATACTCGCCGTCATACACGGGATAGGCCTTCGGCTGCCGGTACACCATGCCCGCCTTCACCTCGTCCGCGCGGCAGATCCCTAGCGTGACGAGCTCGCGTCGACCCAGGTCGAGCAGCTCGGCGTCGGGCCAGCCCCACATGCCGTCAGTGTCAAAGCAGAAGTACTCCATCCCGAGCCCGCTCAATCCGCCGTCCGCCACCATCGCGCTGCTGAAATTCTTGAAGTTCGCGATCCGACCCACCTTCACGCCTGGATCGTGCACATAGATCCACTGGTCGGGGAAGACGTCGGCGCGGTCCAGCACCAGATTGACCGTAATGAAGTCGCGATAGGCGAGCGCGTCGGCGGCGTTCCGCACGATCGAGGGGGCGACCGGCTGCAACTTCGCGATCAGCTCGCGGATCGGCATCGTGCTGATGAACTCCGATCCCAGTACGTCGAGGGTCGCGCCCCGACCATCGCGCACGACGACCGACAGCACGCGACCTGAGGCGTGTCGGACGGCGACCACCTCTTCGCCCAGCCGCACCCCATGCCCGGCCTTTGCCAGCCGGGCCGCCACCGACTCCCACATCTGTCCGGCGCCGCGTCGCGGGTAGCGGAAGGCGTCGACCAGCGTCTTGACGACCGCGCGCTCGCCGCCCCGTAGCGACGCCGGCAGGACCGCATTGCGAATCACTTCCACCAGGTTCAGACCCCGGATCCGCTGCCCGGCCCAGTCGGCGGACAGCTCGCTGGTCGGAATCCCCCAGACCTTCTCGGTATAGGTCTTGAAGAAGATCTCGAACAACCGATGGCCGAACTGGTTGGACACCCAGTCCTCGAACGACTTTGGGTCGGCCACCGGCCGCAGCCGCGCCTGGGCGTAGCTGGCCACGCAACGCGCCGTCTCAACCGGGCCCAAGCCCAAAAAGGCGTTCGACGCCCGGATCGGGTAGTCGAAGAACTTACCTCGATAGAGGATCCGCGTCAGCCGCGAGACCGGCCGGATCTCATCACCCAGCACCTCGGTCCACAGGGCCTCGATCTCGGCACTCTTGGAAAAAAACCGGTGGGGGCCGACGTCGAACCGGCAGCCCATGAACTCCAGGGTGCGCGCAATCCCGCCCACCGTATGGGGGTCCTTCTCGATCACGGTGACGGGGGTGCCGTGCCGGGTCAGCTCGTAGGCGGCCGACAGGCCGGCGGGCCCGGCGCCCATGACCACCACGTGCTGGGTCGATCCGGGCGAAGTCGAGTCCGTCATGCCGAAGCAACTCCCGGGCCGCGACGCCTCTTGCGGCGGCTTCGCCTGAATTCGGCGCTCTACCTTACTATTGCGGTCCATGGCAGCCGAGAAAGGGCGCTCGCACCCGTTTCTCGAGCGGCTTCGCCGGGGGCCGTTGTTGGGCGACGGGGCGATGGGCACCCAGCTCCACGCGCGCGGCGTCAGCTTCGACCGCTCCTTCGACGAACTCAACCTCACCGAGTCCAAGATTGTCGAGGAAATTCACCGCGCGTACATTTCCGCCGGCGCCGAGCTGATCGAGACCAATACCTTCGGCGCCAACCGCATCAAGCTCGCCCGCCATGGCCTCGACGGCCAGGTTCGAGACATCAATGTTCGCGCGGTCAAGCTCGCCCGGGAAGCCCGCGAGATCTCGGGCGAGCAAGTCTTCATCGCCGGCTCGGTCGGCCCGATCGGCCAGCAGCTCGAGCCGATCGGGCGGATCAGCATCGCCCAGGCGACCGCGGCCTTCGAAGAACAGATCGCGGCACTCCTCGAAGGCGGTGCCGACCTGCTGGTGCTGGAGACCTTCACCAACCTGCCCGAACTCCTGGCGGCCGTCGCCGCCGCGCGACGTACGGCCGACCTGCCGATCGTGGCCCAGATGACGTTCGCCGAAGACGGCCTCACCCTGAGCGCGGAGGAACCGAGCCAGGTGGTCCAGGCGCTGGAGCGGGCGGGCGTCGATGTCATCGGCGTCAACTGCGGGGTCGGACCCCAGGTCGCGCTCCAGGTGCTGGAGGGCATGCGCCAGCAAACCCGGCTTCCGCTGTCGGGCCAGCCCAACGCCGGCCTTCCGGCGCGGGTCGAGGGTCGGTTCTTCTACTTCGCCACACCCGAATACTTCGCGACCTTCGCCCGCCAGGCCGCCGATCTCGGGGTGGCGTACATCGGCGGCTGCTGCGGCACCACGCCGGCGCACATCGCGGCCATGCGCGCCGCGCTGAAGCCGGTCGCCACCAGCGCCCGGATCCAGCGGCCCGCGCCCTCGACCGCGATCGCGATCGACCTCAACCCGGCGGAGCAGCTCCCGCCCACACCATTCGCGCAACGGCTCGCGGCCGGCGCGTTCGTCGTCAGCGTGGAGATCGACCCACCGCGCGGCCTCAATCCGGCCAAGTGCATCGCCGGTGCTGAGCTCATCAAAGCTGCGGGCGCCGACGCCATCAATATCGGTGACAGCCCGATGGCGCGGGTCCGCATGAGCGCGCTCTCGCTGGCGCTCATGATCCGGCAGCAGGTTGGCATCGACACCCTGATCCACTTCACCTCCCGCGACAAGAACCTGATGGCGCTCCAGGCGGAGCTGATCGGCGCGCACGCGCTCGGTATTCGCAACATCATCGCGCTCACCGGCGATCCGCCACGCATCGGCGACTACCCGTCGGCGACCGGCGTTTGGGACGTCGACTCGATCGGCCTGATCAAGATCCTGCAGCGTCTCAACGAGGGCTACGACTGGCTTGGCACGTCGATTGGCAAGCCGGCGAACTTCACCATCGCCTGCGCCGTCAATCCTTCGGCCGGCGACCTCGACAACGAGATCGACCGCTTCCGGCAGAAGATCGAAGCCGGCGCGCACGTCGCCATGTCGCAACCGCTCTACGACCGCCATACCCTCGAGCGCTTCTTCGAGAGAACCGGGCCGCTGCCGATTCCCTTCTTGCTCGGCGTGCTCCCGCTCCAATCCTCGCGGCATGCCGAGTTCATGCACAACGAGGTGCCCGGCATCGTGGTCCCCGACCCGCTTCGAGAACGGATGCGACGGGCCGGCGAGAATGGCATCGTCGAGGGCCTCGCGCAGTCGCGCGAACTGCTTCAGGACACAAAAGACCTGGTCCAGGGCGTCTACCTGATGCCCTCATTCGGCCGCTACGAAGTCGTGGCCGAGCTGGTCCGCTGGCTCCGCCAGGAGCTGGTGACCACGGGGCAGCCCTCCCTCCCCTGAGGGGAGGGAGAGCTGCGCGTGAATTCGCGGCTCAGTTCACGACCAGCGTGACCGTGACGGCGTGCGTTTTCCCGCCGCCCGTCCCGCTGACCGTCAGCGTATAGGTGCCCCTCGGCGTCCCGCCGCTGGTGTTCACCGAGAGCACGGAGGAGGTCGCTGCCGGATTCGGGCTGAGGCCACTGGTGGATCCCGATGGAAGCCCACTGACCGTGATGGTGACGGATCCGCTAAAGCCGTTGAGCGCGGTGACGGTGATGGTGTAGGTCGTCGACTGCCCGTGGGTAATCGTACGGCTGGTCGGCGAGGCGCTGAGCGAGAAGTCCGCGTTGACGACCAGGGTCACGGTAATGGAATGGCTCAGGCTGCCACTGGTTCCGGTCAGTGTCAGCGTATAGGTGCCCGCCGGCGTGCTCGAGGTGATGCTGACCGTCAGCGTCGACGAGGTGGTCGCCGGGTTCGGGCTAAAGGTGCCCAGCGCTCCGATCAACGGCCCGCTCGCGCCCAGCGTTACCGGATCGCTGAAGCCACTCAGCGGCGTGATCGTGATGCTGTAGGTCGTGCTGGTGACGCTGCCGCCGACGGAGCGACTGCTCGGCGCGGCGCTCAATGAGAAGTCCGGCGCCCCATTCACGACCAGGGTGGCGGAGGTGGAATGGCTCAGCGTGCCGCTCGCTCCGGTGATCGTCAGGGGATAGGTGCCGGTCGGCGTCGTCGTCGAGGTGGTGACGGCAAGGCTCGAGGAAGTCGTCGCCGGGTTGGGCGTGAAGTTCCCGGTGGCCCCGGCGGGAAGACCGCTGACACTCAGGTTCACCTGGCCGCTGAAGCCTCCGGTGGGCGTGATCGTCGCGGTGTAGCTCGTACTGCCTCCCGCCACGACCGTCTGGCTGGCGGGCGTGACCGACAGGCTGAAGTCGGGCGCCGAAGCCGGCCCGGTACTGATCGCGAAATTCTGGGTCGTCCACTGCGCGAACCCGAAGAGAGCGGGACCTGTCAACTGGTTGCTGCCCCACACGACGCCGGCCGCGCTCGGGTCGGGCGAGGCGCCGGAGTAGTCGCCCCAGCGGCACGGATTGACCGTGCAGTTGTCCTGGAAGGCGGTCTCCTGGTCGAAGGTCGCACTGGTGCCCAGCACGATTTCGCCGGCGTCCATCTGGCCAGGCGGCGTCGTACTCTGGCGGGTCTGCGCCCCGATCAGCGCCAGCTGCGATCCACTTCCCCGGTTGTAGAAGACGGCGGCATCGTTGCCGGCGGACGATGGCGAGATCGCGCCATTGAAGATATGATCGGTGGTGCTGCCGATCTCGCCCTCCTGTGCCACCGTGAGTGTTGCCGGTAGCAACTCATTCCAGCGGACCACCGCGCGCCCGCCGGCTCCCGCCACCGTGTGCTGGGTCCAGACCGCCTCGGCGCCACCGGCCGACGGGTCGCTCATCTGCACCGCCTGAGTCAGACGTCCGTCGAGGCTGTCGAGCAGGTAGGTCGTGTCTGGCTGCGGCACGCTCGGCGGAACGCCGAAGCTGCCGACTGTCAGGTCGCCATCGGCAACCAGGGTTGGTCCGGAGGCGATATGCCAGACCATGACCTTCGACTGCGGCGCAGCCGTGTCGTCGTGGGCGCCGACGATGTATCCGGTCGACGATGCGTCCACGGTATTGGCCGGCACCGGGGTGAACGCGAGCGAGCCATCCGCGTTATGCAACAGATGCGCGGCATCCGCGAAGTACCAGGCTGACACCGGCGAGCTGCAGGTGGTGTCCCCGGCGAGCGGCTTGGGGATTGCCCAGATGTTGGCCGTGACGAACGGGAAGGTCGGCACGGTATCGCTGTAGACGTTGCTGCCAATGGTGATGAAATTGGCGTCGTGCCCCAGCTTGGGATAGTCGTTCAGGCTGCTCCCGGTGCCGACCCCGTAGCGGCACCAGCCGCCCGGTAGGTTGCTCGGATCCGACGTCTTGGTCCAGCCGAACAGCACGTAGTTGTTGCCGGTTTGGAACCCGATGAGCGCGTAAATCCAGCGGTTCGACTGCCCGTCCCACTGGATCTGCACGTCAGTCGTCGTGAGGCCGGAGGGGACTCCGGCAAAGCTCGCCAGGTCGAGCGAGTTGACCCGGGCCAGCGTGCTGCGATTGAAGACGCCAACCAGCTGGTTGACGAACTCGAGATAAAAGTTGGGGCCGATCGCCCCGGTGGTGTCCGGGGGCGTCACGCCGTAGCCCTCATCCGCCGCCGAAAAACCGGGCTGATTGAGGTTGAGGATCGCGGCCGATGATCCCTTTGACCGTGGCCGGGAGAAGGTCGGAGCCGGTGGGATGACCTTTGAGGCCGCCCGGCGCTTCGCCGCCGCGAGTGCGGCCGGATTCATCGGCCGAAGCGGAACCGCTCCCGCCCGCGGATGCGACGGTTGATGGGTCGCCGTCAGGGTGGTGACCTGGGCGCGTGCCACCGGCGAAAACACGCCCTTCGCTCCATAGGGGGTTGACATGCGGCCAGGCGCGGCACCAGCGCCGACCTGAGCGAGCAACAGGACGAGTACCCCGATGACGAGCGCGGGCCAGCGAACGAGCAGGCGGTGCGCACGGCGCGAACGTGCAAACGGTCGATGGTTTGCTGACATAGTGTGCCCCCTAGTGCCGAAAGATGAGCGGAATATGACCCCGCTCCAAGGCGCTGTCAATAGAAAACCAAAGGAGCGACACGCTGGTCGAGGTCGCTGCGACTTAGCGCGAAAAAACGGTCACGTCAGGTCGAGACGGTCGCCTCGCCGCTTCCGCTGCGCCGGTGTTCCGTCTCGATCAAGGCTTCGATAACGGCCAGGAGGACCAGGTCAACGGCGAGGTCGGCAAGCGCGCCGAGCTGCTGGTAGTAGAAGGTAAACAGATCAGTCAGGAAGATGGATGCCAGGAGTGAACGCTTGAACCATCGCAGGGCGCGGATTCTCGAACGCAGCAGCAGATAGACCAGCCCAATGAGGGTCAGGGCGCCCGAGACCGTCGCGGCCAGCAGCAGCGGCAGATCGACCGCCTCGCCGGGCGCGCTGGTTTTCTGTCCGAAAACCAAGGCGAGGGTCGCCACGATGGAGCCCAGCGACCTCAGCAGCAGGACCGCGATCGCCACTCGCCCTGTCCAGCGGGCGCGAAGTACGCGGTCGATCCGTTTGCGAGCCCAGCGCAGGCGCGCGCCGATCGGCCCCTGAGCACCAAGGTCCGGTGGCCGCTCCGCCATGGACCGGGCGGCATCGCCCAGCACCGTGGTTCCGAGAGGGCCGCTGCGGCGCAGCCAATGCAGCAGCCGGTATTTCTCGGCCGGGTCGAGGTCGTGCAGCGCGGTGTCCTGGAGCAGCATCAACGCATTCGCCAGGTAGGTCTCCTCGGACCAGGTCCGTTGACGCTCGAGCGAGCGCCACCAGAGGAACATAAGAACGAAAATCACGTAAATCAGGGCGATCGCCGGACGGAAGAAGTAGTTGTTGTCGCTCGTGATGAATTTCCCTAACTCATCGATGAACAGTCCGAACCCGATGCCGGCCACCACGGCGGCGGTGCGCCGAACGCGCTGCCCCAGGTATCCGAGCAAGACCAGCAGGGCCGCGACCATCAGCCCTCCACCCCACAGCATGTGGGCGATGTGCAGGCCGCCACCGCCCAGCCGCGGGAACCCGGTCAAGCCCAGGAAGAAGCGAACGGCCAGAACGGCGGCAACCGCCGACACCAGGAACCGCTCGAGCAGCTCGCCGGCACGAAGGTTGCGGATGAAAAACGGACGGGCGGGCCGATCGTCCATGCGCTTCGAAGCCGACCGGAGCCGAGCCTACAGGCTGGCCGCTGCGGTTGGTATGGGCGACCTCGTTCCGATCAGCAGCCGAACACTGAGGATCAGGATCAGCACCAGGAAGGCGAGCGGCGCCAGCACATCAAGGGCGGTGACCGCGAACGGGCTGGCGGCCGCCCGGATCACGGACAGGGCGGCCACCACCAGGCCCGCTACCTGGACCCACGCGACCTGGTCGATGGTGGCCGCGATCGAAAATACGGCGATCGAAGCGAACAGGGCCGCATCGGCCAGATCTTCGACGACCGTCAGTGCGTAGGCTCCATCAGGCGCCGGGTTGCTCAATGCCAGAACGGCGGGCAGCACGTTGGTCGCGATTTCGGTGATCGCAACGAGGACGGTGCCGACCAGCAGCCAGCGCCGGCGGCCGGCGCCCAATGCCCTAGCGAAGGCGAGAAAGAAAACGAGGGACAGCACGCCCAGGACCTGCTGGACCAGGATCACTGCCGCGTGCGCCCGGTAGAAGCCGGCGATCAGGGCGCCGCTCTGCGTGGAGGTGGGCAGGGAAACCATCCCCGCCGACACGGCCAGCGTGACGATAAAGGCGACGCCCCACCAACCACCGCGCCGTCTCGAGCGCGCTGCGCCCATTTCCACCCCTCCTCGGAGAGGCTCCACCATAGGCGCTCGAAGCCAGGCCCGTCAACCGGCCTTGACAGAGTCGCCCCGGCGCGATACGAATGTGCTCACAAAACGCGACAGGAGGTGGTGCTCAGCCCGCTTCAGCGACCCCGCCCGCCGATCCTGAAACCCTTTAAGGAGGGGTTATGGCAACGACAACCACAACCGTCAGCGCGCCCGCCAGACCGGGAGAGCTGCTCTCCGAGCGGATCGCGCCCGGCATCCTGCCCAAAGTCCTGGGCCGATTCGACATGGTCGCCATCTTCGTGGCGATCGTGCTCTTCGCCGTCCAGGGCTCGGTCGTGCAGCAGGCCGGCGCGTCCGCCTTCGTCTACTGGATCCTCGGCTTTCTCACCTTTCTTATTCCCGGCGCCATCGTCACCGGCCAGCTCGGCCTGATGTTCCCCGGCGAGGGGTCGATCTACGTCTGGACCAACAAGGCGCTGGGTGCGTTCTGGGGTTTCTTCGCCGGCTTCTGCGCCTGGTGGCCCGGCGCGCTCGTCATGGTCGCCACCGCCGACCTGGTCGTGACCTTGCTCCAGTTCCTTCTGACCTTGCCGCCGTTCAACCTGCAAAATCCGCTGACCGGACTCTGGCAGCAAGGAATCATCATCCTGGCGGTCATCTGGTTCTCCTCCGCGCTGTCGATCCTGCGATTCCGTGTGACCCAGAACATGGTCAACGGCGTCTTCGTGATCTATGGCGCGGCCATCCTCACGGTCGGCCTCGCGGGCCTGGCCTGGCTGCTCGGCGGCCACCCCGCGGCCAACGACTTCTCGAGAAACGCCTTCGGGCTGAACTCGGGCAACGCCACCTTCTACGGCCTGGTCATCCTCGCCCTGCTCGGCATCGAAGTGCCGCTCAACATGGGCGTCGAGATCAGAAATCGCAAGGCGATCACCAGCTACCTCATCTGGGG
>VBEW01000043.1 GCA_005889225.1 Chloroflexota bacterium
GTCTTCTATTTCATCTGGCAAGTCCACCAGAGCATCCTCGGTGCGGCCATCATCATGGCCGTCATCCTGGCGCTGGTGAACGCCATCATTCGCCCTGTCCTTCTCATCCTGACCCTACCGGTGACGATCCTCACCCTGCGGCTGTTCGTGATCATCCTCAACGCGCTGCTTTTCGGCCTTTCGTTCGCCGTCCTGCAAGGCATCATGGGCGTGCACTTTGACCTGACCTTTTTCCAGATCCTGATCGGCTACGTGATCTACGTAATCGTCAGCACCGTGCTGACCCATCTGATCCACTAAAAAGCCCAGTAGCCACGGCTGAAGGCCAGTCCGAAGATGATGAGCGCGATGAAGGAGAGCCCGAGCATCGGGACATAGACCCACCCGCTCCGGATGCGCCCGGCGAGCAGGAACAGCGGGTACATGCTCAGCAGATAGCGAGGAATGCTTAGCCAGAAGGGCAGGAACGTCACCATCGCGGCCACGGCGGTCGCGTATGCGGCATCCGAAGGGCGCAACCGCAGCCAGCTCAGCGTGGCGGTCGCATAGGCGGCGATCCCGCCGGCGATCTCTCCGCCGCCCACCGTGAGCCGTTCCCATGGCACCCTCCAGGTGAGGCTCCGCACAGCATCCGTAAAACCCACCCAGGGGGCGGCGAGCGAATGCGACCAGTGCTGCCGCTGCACCGTGACGAAGGCGAATGGGTCAGAAAGCACAACGAGGTTTGTGACCAGGTACGCGAAGAACCCCAGCACAACCAGGAGAGGTGAGGCGATCGCCCGCCAGACGGCGTGCACAGCGCGCCGGCCGGCATAGAGCTCGATCAGCAGGAAGGGCACCAGCGCCAGCCCGGTCAGCCGGGCCGCCGCCGCCAGCCCGCCGAGCAGCCCGGCCGACAGCCAGCGGCGGCGCCGGGCCGCCAGCACCGAGCCGAAGGCGAGCGCGCAAAAGACGGCCTCCGTGTAGCCGACCAGGAGAAAATAGGCGGTGGGGAAGACTGTGAAGAACGCGGCGGCTCGAAAGGCCGCTCGCTCATGGCCATCGTGGCGGGCGATCTCATACAGGAGGATCGCCGCCACCACACCGGCGATGTTGCTGATCAGGAGCGCCGCCGCGCGGGCCGGCAGCCCGATGGCGGCCAGCGCGCCGATCAGCGCCGGGTAGAGGGGGAAGAATGCGATCAGGTTTCGCGCCTCGCCCGTCGCGCCGTAACCGTGAGTGGCCAGATAGAGGTAGTGCCGCGCATCCCACTGATCCCAGGCCTGGCCGAGGACCGTCAGCGGGTCGGGGCTGGCCCCGAACTCGATCAGCGTCAGGCTGACGAGCAAGATTTTCACCAGCAGGGCGAGAACCAGCAGGCTCAGCCAGGGCGCAAACCGCTCCGCGGGCCGTCGTGGAACGGCCGGGCTTGGGGTAGGATAGCGGCTCGGCCTGCCGGCCGCTTCACTGAGTGACCTCACAAGACTGGCTTCCTATCGTCCGCGCCATCGCCGCGGAGGTGCGCGCCGCGGTCCAGCCGCTGGCCGGCACGGCGAAGGCCCGCGAGGTGGTCGGCCTCGGCGCCGGCGGCGATCAGACGATTTACCTCGATCAGCTCGCTGAACAGATCGTGCTGCGGCACCTGGAGCAAGCGTATCGCAGCGGTTTTCGATTCCGGCTGATCTCGGAGGAGCTCGGCGAGCGCGACTTCGGTGGGTTGCCGCTGGTACTGGTCGACCCGCTGGACGGCAGTGTGAACGCCAAGATGGGGCTGCCATACTATGCGGTCGTGCTGGCCGTCACGGACGGTGACCAATTTCGGGACGTTCGGCTCGGCTACGTGCAGAACCTGGTGAGCGGCGAGGAGTTCCACGCGTACGCGGGCGGTGGGGCCTTTTACCAGGGTGAGCGGCTCCGCCCGCTGGAACCCGCCTTCGACGGAGAGTCCATCCCCCTGGTCCAGATCGATGCCCCGAGCGGGTCGGATCCCCGGGAGCGGGCGTCACCAATCCTGGCGAGGGCGGTCAAGGTCAGGCAGCTCGGTTCCGCCGCGCTGAATCTCTGCCATACCGCCGCCGGCGGGGTCGCCCTCCAGGTGACCCCCGCCCCCGTCCGGGCCTTCGACCTGGCCGGGCCGCTGCTGATCCTGCGGGAGGCCGGCGGCGTGGCAACGGATTTCGACGGCCGCCCGATCGACACCACCTCGGTTCGGCTGGATTCGCGCACCACCTTGCTGGCATCGCTCTCCACACAAATTCACGCCCTGGCCCTGCAGCTGCTTGGAACGCGAGTCGCCTGATGCTCGAGCCTCTCAAGACGACCTTCATCCTGCTCTCCTTCGAGGGCCCCGACATCTACTCCCAGGCCGGCGGGCTGGGGGTCAGGGTGAAGGAACTCTCCCGGGCGCTCGCTGAGCGCGGCTACGAGACCCACCTGTTCTTCGTGGGCGATCCCAACCTCCCGGCGGATGAAACGATGCCGGACGGGCGGCTCTTCATCCATCGCTGGAGCCAGTGGATCAGCCGCTATCACCCCGTGGGGGTCTACGACGGCGAGGACGACAAAGTAGCGGACCTCAACCGCAGCCTCCCGGACACGCTGCTCACGGACTTCATCAAGCCGGCCATCGCGCGTGGCAACACCGTCGTGGTCCTCGGTGAGGAGTGGCACCTCGCCCACGCCATGACGCTGGTGTCAGATGCGCTTTATTTCGCCGGCTTACGCGACCGGTGCCTGCTGCTCTGGAATGCGAACAACCATTTCTCGTTTCACCGCATCAATTGGGCGCAGCTGGCCTTCACCTGCACCCTGATGACGGTCAGCCGCTACATGAAGCACATCATGTGGCGCTGGGGAGTGAACCCGATCGTGGTGCCGAATGGCATCCCGGGGTCGATGATGGCGCGGGTCAGTCAGGCGCAGGTTCGCGCGGTCCGGGCGGCCGTCAATGCCCCCGCCTTCCTCTTCAAGATCGGCCGCTTCAGCCCGGATAAGCGATGGCACCAGGCGATCACGGCGGTCGGTCAGCTGAAGGAGCGCGGCGTGGCGACCCGGCTGCTGATGCGCGGCGGGCTCGAACCTTTTGGCGGCGAGGTGCTCGACTTCGCCGCCCAGCGCGGGCTGCGGGTGGCGCGCCTGTCGACGCCGATCGAGGACGTCGCCGGCCTGGCCCGGACCCTCAAAGAGCATGCCGACGCCGACCTCTGGAACGTGACCGCGTTCTTACCCGATGATCTCCTGCCGGTGCTCTACGCGTCGGCGACCGCCACCCTGGCCAACAGCGGCCACGAGCCGTTCGGCCTGGTCGGGCTGGAGGCGATGGCCTCGGGCGGCGTCGCGTTCGTGGGGGCGACCGGTGAAGAATATGCGCAGCCCTTCAAGAATGCGATCGTGATCGAGACCGAGGACGCCGCGGAAATCGTGGCCTACGTCACCCACCTGGCGGAGCACCCGGACACCGCCCGCAACCTGCGGATCGCCGCCCAGCGGACGGCGCGCGATTACACCTGGCAGCGCGTGATCGACATCCTGCTGCAGCGTCTCGAGTTCGTCGCGCTCAAGCAGGGCCTGAAGTTGCCGCCTGAATCGGATGGCGACGCTTTGAGAGGATAGAGCGAATGCCAAACGCCCTGGTCATCTATATGGTCGCGCACCAGCCCCGCCGGGTACGGCTACCGGCGCAGCTCATCGCCCGTGGCACGCCGCCCGAGAAGATGGATGCGCTGATCTTCGACGAGCAAATGGACCGGCGCTACTTCGACAAAGTGGCGAAGTACTGTTACCGGCCCGCCACCGAGCTCTTCCAGTCGCTCGTCGACAAGGGAATGAAGATCTCCCTTGGTTTCTCGGTCTCGCTCCTCCTGCAGATGCGGCGCTTCGCACCCGATATCCTGGCCGGCTTCCAGAAGCTGGTCAGCCACGAGAACGTTGAACTGGTCGCGGTCGAGCCATACCACTCGTTCATCTTCTATCTCGATATCGCAGCCTTTGCCGAGCGGATGGCCTGGGGCAAACACCAGCTCGAGGAGACCTTCCAGAAACGGATCTTCGTGACAGACACGACCGAGATGTTCATGTCGAACGACATCTATTTCCAGCTGCAGCTGAGTGGATTCAAGGGCGCGGTGATGGACGGACGGCCATGGGTCATGGGCTGGCGCGAGCCGACTCACCTCTATCGCTACCCCAATGAGGAGATGCGACTCTTCACCCGCCACTACGAACTGAGCGACGATGTTGGCTACCGGTTCAGCAACCGGGAATGGAACGGGTGGCCCTTGATGGCCGACACCTATGCCAGCTGGGTGCGACGGGCGATGGGTGAGTTGGTCTTTCTGGCCTGGGACTTCGAAACCTTCGGCGAACATCATCGCGCCGACTCCGGCATCTTCCCTTTCATGCACGCGCTCCATGCCGACTTCGTCAAGAACAAGATGCGCTACCTCACCCCTTCGGAGGCGATCGGCGCCTTCACCAACGCGCATGAGATGCCCCTGCCCGAATATGGCTGCACCTGGGCCGGTGACGGTGGGATGGATTTCTTCCTGGGCAACGAGGCGCAGCAAGGGATCTTTCGGCTGATGCATCACGTCTACAACAAAGCCAGGCTGACCAAGCACCCGCATCTGATCGACATCGCGATGTGGCTGTTGCAGTCGGACAACCTGCATCTGATCCAGTGGTTCTCCAAGGCCGGCAGCCAGGCGGAGGTCTCTGCCTACTTCACGCCAGACGAGTGGTGGGAGCTTGGCGCGCTGGGCATCCTGCGCGAGCAACAGCGCGTCTACGTGAATTTTCTTCGCGCCATGGACGAGTACGTCTAGGGGCGGGACGCCCGGTACCCTCACTGCGACGCGGCTTTTCACAGTCGGGCATTCGACCCGCACCCTTGATCAACTCGTTGATCTGCTGAAGGACCACGGTGTCGCCCAACTGGTCGACGTGCGCCACTATCCACGGTCCCGCCGAAACCCGCAGGTGAACCAGGATGTGCTGGCCGGGGAGTTGCCGCGCCGTGGCATCGCGTATGTCTGGGATGAGGACCTGGGCGGCTTTCGCAAGGGCGGCTACCAGGCTTACATGGCCACCCCGGCATTTGCCGCGGGGCTGCACCGCCTCGAACGCCTGGTCGCCCGCGCGATCACCTGCATCATGTGCGCGGAGGTTGTCTGGTTTCGCTGCCACCGCCGGTTCATCGCGCGTCAAATGGTGGCCCGCGGTTACCCCGTAACCCACATCGTCGCGCGCGGAAAACCGGGATACGATGAACCCTTGCCCGCTGATAGTCAGCCAACCTAGAATCCTTGCGGAATGGTGATGGGGGGACTCCGTGAGGGCGGTGTCCCGGCTCCTGCACCCGTAAGCGATCTCCCCCCGGTGCTGGTCGCCGACGACGACCTCGACGTCCGGACCATGCTTCGGACCCTCCTCGAGCTCGATGGCCATGAGGTGATAGAAGCCAGGGACGGCCACGAGGCCTGGAAGGTCTGCGTCGAGTTCCAGCCCTCCGTGGTGGTCGCGGACATCCAGATGCCCGGCATCGATGGGCTGCAACTCTGCCGGCGAATCCGGGCGAGCAAGTACTCCCCGGATATCAAGGTGATCGTATATACGGCCGGCATGGCGACCCCGGAAGAGGCCAAACGGGCCGGCTGCGATGAGTATTTCCTCAAGACGGACCCCCTGCCGAGACTGCGCGAAAAGATTCGCCAGTACACCGGGTTCCGGCCGGGCCGAACGACCAGCTGACGGCTGGCGGGCCGTGAAACCCGGCCGCAGCCAGGCCGTCATCGTTCTGAATACGATCCGTATTCGGGGCCTGCAAGGTCGCACGCGGAGGCCCGGTTATACCGCAGGGGTGCCTGCTTTTCCCGTGCCTCCCTTGCCTGCCGTCATCGACCTGTCACTGGTCGCCGTGGCGTTGGGTTCCCTATTGATCCTGCGCCTGGCGCACGGCGCGCTGCCCTGGGGGCATCTGATGATCGCCGTCGGCCCCGACGGCCGGCCGATGCGCCCCAGGGTGAAGTGGCATCTCTGGTCGATCAGCCGGGGTGAGCCACCCCGCCTGGCGGCCATCGGCGGGCTGGCCTCGGTCGCCCTGGGATTCGCGGCGGCAGCGGCGGTCAGTCCCCGGCTCGTGGAGTCGGTGTTTCGCCCGGTCAGCTCCGTCTGGACCACCATGATGATCTTCACCCTCGCTGTCTCGACCATCCTGATCCCGCTGGGCGTCTCCGTCCTGGTCCGCGCCATCATGGACATCGCCGCGCGGCGATCGTCGATGGTGGGGCTGGTTGTCGGAATGCGGCGGGACTCGGCCATCTTCGGACGCACCTATCGGATCGCGGTGCAGGGCGGCGATCGGGCCATGGCAAAGCGGCTCTGGGCCGAGTCCTTTCGTGTCAACCGCGCGACCTTTGAGCGGCTCAGCCCCGGCGACCGGATCAGCCTCGAATACTCGCCCCGCCTTCGATACGTCTACCAGACAGTGCTCCCCGAACCGCAAAAAAAAGCGGCCGGTTAGTTAGACTTCTTCCCCGTGACGCGACCCCTGCATGTGGCCTTCGTCTGGCACATGCACCAGCCGTACTACAAGGATGACTTGCAGGACACCTTCCTTTTGCCCTGGGTGCGGCTGCGTTGCGCCAAGGACTACTACAAGATGCCGGCGCTGCTCGATGACTATCCGGCGATCAAGCAAACGTTCAACCTGGTACCCGCGCTGGTGGCCCAGGTCGAGGACTACGTCGACGGCCGTTTTACCGACGTCTACCTGGACCTCGCCCGCCGTCCGGCGTCGGAGCTGACGATCGATGAGCGCGCCTTCATCGCCCGCTGGATGACCGAGTCGAGCCAGCTCCGTCGCGTCCGCCAGTATCCGCGCTACCTGGACCTCACCCGCAAGCGCGAACAGGCCTGGCCACGGACTGCCGACGACATGGGGAGACTGTTTTCGGACGCGGAGCTCCGCGACCTGCAGGTGTGGTTCAACCTCTCCTGGATCGGCCCCGAGGTCATCAGCGCTGATCCCCGGTTGGACGAGCTGGTGAGAAAGGGCCGGGACTTTTCCGAGGATGACAAGGAGCCGGTCTTTAACGTCCACTTCGATGTGCTGCGAAAGGTCCTGCCGAAGTATCGCGAGGTGCAGGACCGGGGCCAGGCCGAGCTGATCACCAGCCCCTACTACCATCCGATCCTGCCCCTGATCACCGACCTGGGCATCGCCCGGGTCGCGCGACCGGACCTGGCCTTGCCGCGCCGGCGGTTTGCGCACCCGGACGACGCAGCGGAGCAGCTACGCCTTGGCGTCGAGGCCCATACCCGCCGCTTTTCCAATCGACCTCGCGGGATCTGGCCACCGGAGGCGGCGGTCTCGGATGACGTGGCCCGGCTGGCCGCCGAGCAGGGGCTCGATTGGATGCTCAGCGACGAGGGCATTCTTGCCCGCTCATCCGGCAGCGCCATCAACCGTGATGGCGACGGACGGCTGATGCAGCCGGAGCTGCTGTATGCGCCCTATCGGGTGCAGACCGGCGGCCCGCCCATCCATCTGGTGTTTCGTGACGGCCGGCTCTCGAACGCGATTGGCTTCGAGTACCAGAATTCCGGCCCCGACGAGGCGGCGAAAGACCTCATCGATCGCCTGCACGGCATCCAACGGCGCCAGCAGGATGCACCCCTGCTCGCCGTGATCGCCCTGGACGGCGAAAACTGCTGGGATTTCTACGAACGCAACGGCAACGACTTCCTGCACTCGCTCTACGGCCGCCTCGGTCATGACGCCGATCTCAAGACCGTAACGGTGTCAGAATTCCTCGCCGAGTTTCCGACCGAGCGATCACTCGCCCGGATTCATCCAGGGTCCTGGATCAACGCCAACTTCGATACCTGGGTTGGGGACCAGGAACACAACGTGGCCTGGGACCTCCTCAGTGAGGCACGCGACTTCCTGAGCGAGCGAGAGCGCCAGGCCGATGCCGGGGCCGAGCTGGCCGCCGCGCGCCGGGAAGCCCTGATCGCTGAAGGGAGCGACTGGTTCTGGTGGTTCGGCCGGTCCCACGATTCCGGGATGGACCAGATCTGGGACAGCCTGTTCCGGCTCCACCTGCGCAACATCTATATGTCGTGCCAGCAGCCGCCGCCGGCCCGTCTCTACCAGCCGATCGTGAAGGACGCCGAGAGCTCGGCCTCCAAGCGGCCCGATCGCAAGATCACGCCCAAGCTCAACGGTGCGGTCGACCATGAGGAGTGGAGTGCGGGCGGCTACGTGGACGTCATGGCGCTGTTCGGGGCGATGCATCCGCCGAGTGGCGCCGTCCGCCGCATCTGGTTCGGTCACGACGACCGCAACCTCTATCTGCGCTTCGACCTCCTCGATCGCGGCCGGGCGTCGCGAGCCGTAGAGCTCGAGATGCTCTTTTCGGCGGGCCCGGGGCGACGGAGTGCTGGCGACGGGGACGCCGGCGGGCTGCAACAACGGACCGGCCGCGGCAGTTTCGGTTTCGACCCGGCCTTTCGCCTGACGGCGCGGCGCGATGGGGTCGACTTCCAGCTCGAGCTACGCGAGACGACGCCCAAGCTGGCCGGCAGCGAGCCCCTGTGGGCCGGTCGGGCGACCGCCGCGGAGGCGCTGGCCTTTGCCGTTCCATTCGAGGCACTCGGCCAGGATCCTGGCGAACGGCTGGAGATGGTGGCGCTAGCCTATGAAGATGGCAAACCCGTGGAGCAGCTGCCGCCCACCGGCTCGATCGCCGTTCGGGTCCCGGGGGACGTCTCCCACGGCGGGGAGAACCGGCCGCTGAAGATTCTCCTCGTCTCGGCGGAGGTGGCGCCATTCGCCAAGGTCGGCGGGCTGGCCGACGTGGCCGGGGCGTTGCCCAAAGCCTTACGGGCCATGGGCCACGACGTTCGGGTGGTGATGCCGCGCTACGGCAGCGTCGACGTGGAAAAGTACGGCCTGCGCCGAGTGGTGACCGACCTCGGGGTTCCGCTGGCGCATCAGCCGGTCAACGCCGATGTGCTCGAAGGACGGATCGGTGAGAACGTTCCCATCTACTTCATCGAGAACCAGCAGTTCTTCGGTCGCGAAGGGATGTACGGCTTCTGGGACGACGACGCGCGCTTCATCTATTTCAGCCGGGCGGCGCTGGAGATGCTGCGCCCGCTCGGGTTCCAGCCCGACGTGATCCATGTGAACGACTGGCATACCGCCGTCATCCCCAACATGCTGGCCCGCCTCTATGCCTCTGACCCGTTCTTTGCGGACGTGGCGACCGTGCTCACCAT
>VBEW01000044.1 GCA_005889225.1 Chloroflexota bacterium
AGGTACTCCGGCTTGAGCCGTTTGCCCTTGCATACCGGACAGGGCTTTGTGCTCATCAAGCGCTCGATCTCGGCGCGGATGAATTCTGATTCGGTCTCACGGTAGCGCCGTTCCAGGTTCGGGATGATGCCCTCGTAGGAGGTTTCGTACCAGCGGCGCTGGCCCTCGCTGTTGAAATACTTGACCCTCAGTGGGTCGCCGTTGTTGCCGTAAAGGATGATCTGCCGCTCCTTCACGGCGAGTTTGCCGAACGCCTTATCGAGGGGGATCTTGTATCGATGCGCGACGGCCTCGACCAGGTCGTTATAGAAGTAGGATGACCGGCCCCAGGTCCGGATGGCGCCGTCGCCGAGCGCCCGGTCCTTGTCCGGGATGACCAGGTCGGGGTCGACCTCGAGCTTGCTGCCGAGCCCGGTGCAAGCCGGGCAGGCGCCGTGCGGGTTGTTGAATGAGAAGTTTCGCGGCGCCAGCTCCTCCATCGAGAAGCCGTCGTAGGGGCAGGCGAAATTCTGGCTGAAGAGTTGCTCGTCGCCCTTACCTTCGTGGGGCGTGACGAGAACGAGCCCATTCGCCAGTTTCGCTGCGGTTTCGACCGATTCGCGCATCCGACTAATGGCCGTGGGTTCAACGGGCAACCTGTCGACATCTATTTCAATATCGTGTTTCTTGTTCTTCTCGAGCGTGATCTTTTCGTTGAGCTCGTAGAAATTGCCATCAACCCGAACTCGACTGAAGCCGGCCTTTCGGGCCTCGGCAAAGACGTCCTGAAACTCGCCTTTTCGACCGCGCACGATCGGCGCCATGATTCGGATTCGACTCCCCTTCGGCATCTCGAGAATCCGGTCGGCGATCTGCTCGGTTGTTTGCCGCGTGATCTCGTGCCCGCTGATCGGGCAATGGGGATGGCCGATCCGCGCCCACATCAGGCGCATGTAGTCGTAGATTTCGGTCACCGTGCCGACTGTGGAGCGCGGGTTGTGACTGGCACCCTTCTGGTCGATCGAGATCGCCGGAGACAACCCGTCGATCTGGTCGACGTCGGGTTTATCCATCTGGCCGAGGAACTGCCGCGCGTAGGACGACAGCGACTCGACATAGCGGCGCTGCCCCTCGGCATAGATCGTGTCGAAGGCCAGCGATGATTTCCCTGATCCCGATAACCCGGTGAAGACCACCAGCTTGTCGCGCGGGATGGTTAGATCGATGTCTTTGAGGTTGTGCTCGCGCGCGCCCTTGATCACGATCTCCGTGTGCTGCCGGATCGGGGAGGGGGTCTTTGACTCAGCCACGGACGCGAGCCCTCATCCGGCTGGTTTTCGGCTTGCGCCACGCGCCCGACTCGGCGGCGGCGGCCGGCGGCCGGGATTCTCGGTACTCCATCGCGTCGCGACGCAAGGCCACGAGCCGGTCGCGCAGCTCGGCCGCCCGCTCGAACTGCAGGTCGCGGGCCGCTTTCTTCATCTGGCGCTCGAGATCCTTGATCAGGCGCTCGATCTCGTCCGGGGGCAAACCAGATGCGAGCGTCGCAATCGTTTCTTCGATCGCCTTCTCCTGGTGTCGCTCCAGGTTGTAGACGGCTTTGACGATGCTCGCCGGCGTGATGCCGTGCTCCTCGTTGTAGGCGATCTGGATGTTTCGGCGCCGGTCGGTCTCCCCGATCGCGCGCTGCATCGAGCCGGTCATTGAGTCCCCATACATGATCACGTGCCCCTCGACGTTGCGGGCAGCCCGGCCAATCGTCTGGATCAACGAGCGGGCGTCGCGCAGGTAGCTTTCCTTGTCCGCGTCGAGGATCGCGATGAAGGCCACTTCCGGGAGGTCGAGACCTTCCCGGAGCAGGTTGATGCCGACAAGAACGTCGAAGACGCCGAGCCGCAGATCGCGCAGGATCTCGACCCGCTCCAGCGTGTCGACGTCGGAGTGCAGATAGTTGACTTTGACGCCCATCTCCCGCAAGTAGTCGGTCAGGTCCTCCGCCATCTTCTTGGTCAGCACCGTGATCAGCGTCCGCTGCTTTTTGTCGACGCGCTTCTTGATCTCACCCAGCAGGTCATCGATCTGGCCCCTGGTGGGACGGACCTCGAGCGTCGGGTCCACCAGCCCCGTGGGCCGGATGATGACTTCGACGGTCTGCTGCGAGCGCTGCTCCTCATATGGACCCGGGGTTGCCGATACGTAGACAACTTGTTGTACCTTGCGCTCCCATTCCGCAAACGTCAGCGGCCGGTTGTCCAGGGCTGACGGCAGCCGGAACCCGTAGTCGACGAGCGGGATCTTTCTCGAGCGATCCCCGCCGTACATGCCGCCGACCTGGGGCACCCCGACGTGCGACTCGTCCACCACGACCAGCGTGTCCTCCGGCAAGAAGTCCATCAGGGTGTAGGGCTCCTGGCCAGCGCGGCGGCCGGTCAAGTGCCGAGAGTAGTTCTCGATCCCTGCGCAGCTGCCGGTCTCGCGCATCATCTCCATGTCGAACAGCGTTCGCTGGCGCAGCCGCTGAGCCTCGAGGAGCTTGCCCTGGCTCTCGAACCAGGCGACGCGTTCCTCGAGTTCTTCACCGATGGCGTCGAGCGCGCGGAGCAGCTTCTGACGGGGCGTGACGTAATGCGTCGCCGGGAAGACCTGGAAAACTTCCAGCTCGCCGATCAGTTCGCCGGTGAGTGGGTCGAGCTGGACAATCCGCTCCACCTGATCGCCGTTGAACTGCACGCGGGTCGCAATCTGATCGTAGGAGGGCTGGACGTCGACCGTGTCGCCCCGTACCCGGAAGCGTGACCGGCCGAAATCGACGTCGTTGCGCTGGTATTGCAGGTTGGTCAGCTTGCGGAGAAAAATATCCCGTCGAAAGCCTTCGCCGGCATGGATCTCGACGGACTCGCCCAGGTAGTCCTCCGGCGAACCGACGCCGTAGATGCAGGAAACGCTCGCCACCACAATGACGTCCCGCCGAGTCAGCAACGCCCGCGTCGCCGACTGCCGCAGCCGGTCGATCTCGTCGTTCCGCGAGGAGTCTTTCTCTATATAGGTATCGGTCCGGGGGATGTACGCCTCGGGCTGGTAGTAGTCGTAGTAGCTGACGAAGTACTCGACGGAGTTCTCGGGGAAGAACGACCGGAACTCGCTGCAGAGCTGAGCCGCCAGGGTCTTGTTCGGCGACATGACCAGCGTGGGTCGCTGGATCTGCTGGATCATCTCGGCCACCACCATCGTCTTGCCGGAGCCGGTCACGCCGAGTAGGACCTGGTGTTTGCGGCCCTGCTCGACCCCTTCCGCAAGCTTCTTGATGGCCTCCGGCTGGCCGCCCGCGGGCGAAAAGCCAGCCGTAAACGCGAATCTGGGCATGTCTCAATTGTAGGTTCGCTCCGGCCGAGTCAAACCCGGCGCTCCGAGTTACTAGTCCAGCAGGTGCCCGGGGTTGACGTTGCGCTTGCGCTCCAGGTAGGCGATCAACCCAAAGAGCAGCGTCAGCCCGAGTAGGAGCCCGCCAAGCGCGTCCGCGAACCAGTGCCAGCCCAGGTAGACGACGCCGTAGCCGACGAAAAAGATCACCAGCACCAGCACCGGGCTGAGGCGCGAGCTATCGCGGCCAAACAGCTCCCAACGCTCCGCGAGATACAGCACGAGGCCGTAGACGATCGTTGCCCGCAGCACGTGACCGCTCGGGAATGCGTAGGTGCCCACGTCGTGGCTCAACGAGGGGAGGCCGTGAGGAAAGCGCTGGAACGCCTTTCCCGGCTCCATGCTGGGGACGATGCTCTTGAACGCGACCTCGAGGCCGGATGCGACCACCACGAGGACCGCCGGCAGCACGGCGAGCAGCCGCAGACCGCGGAAGAGCGCAAAGCCCAGCAGGGCCGCGACCACCACCGTCACCTCGATGCTGCCCAGGTAAGAAAACAACCCGAGACCGATGTCCTGCGCGGGGCTCCCCCGCCCCTGCAAATAGCGCGTCAGCCGCAGGTTGGGGCCGTCAAAGGCCCCCATGATGACCAACACCGTGATCAGCGCAAATGCGGCGAAGAAGGCGCCGGCGGTGATCATCAGGCGCCGGCTCAACGCCGGCCAGCGGGGTCGCCTCAGCGTTGGCACTTGCGGCAATACACGGTGCCGCGGCCGGCCAGGCGTGTCCCTTGCAACGGCGTCCCGCATCTCAGACAGGGCTCACCGCTCCGGCCGTAGACGAGCAGCTTCTCCTGGTTCGTGCCGCGCAGCCCAAACCCATCGACGTAGTCGATGATCGACGAGCCTCGTGCCGCAATGCTGTTCTCCAGGACATCTTGAATCGCTGCGTAGAGGGCTCGCCGTTCACCGACGGTGAGCCGGTGAGTCCACCGGCTAGGACGGATTCCCGCCCGAAAACATGCCTCGTCGGCGTAGATATTGCCCAAGCCGGCAAGCAAGGACTGGTCGAGCAGGGCGGATTTCACCGGCCGCCGGCGGGCATGGATCAGGTCAGCGAATTCCGCTTCGGTCAGGTCGCCATGAATTGGCTCGGGCCCCAGACGAGCGGGGAAGGCGCGGGCGGCGACCAGCTCGTCGTGCTTGCCGAGTAGCAGCCGGCCAAACTGGCGCTGGTCGTCGTAGCGGAGTTCGAGGCCGGTGTCGAGCCGGACGCGCACGTGCGTGTGCTTGACCGGCGCTTCCTCGGGCTCCCAGAGGCGTAGGTGTCCGGTCATCCCCAGGTGCACGATCAATCGCTGGGCACCGGCACCGTTGGGGCTGCCGTCCTCTCCCTGGGCGGCTGCCTGCCCCTTGGCGGCGTCGAGCAGCGGCATGACGATGTACTTGCCGCGCCGTGCGACCGACGCGATAGTCCGGCCGCGCAAGCGCTGGACGAACTGTCGCGCGGTCGGATAACGAATAAGTCGATCCTGGATGACACGATCCCGGGTGAGCTGCAGGGACTCGATTCGGCGCCCGCTCAGCTGCGGCCTCAAGTCCTGAACGACGGTCTCGACTTCAGG
Organism: Chloroflexota bacterium; assembly: GCA_005889225.1. Classification (GTDB taxonomy): domain Bacteria; phylum Chloroflexota; class Dormibacteria; order CF-121; family CF-121; genus CF-13. The sequence continues at coordinate 4,965 of VBEW01000044.1, forward strand.
AAGTTCGGGCATGCGCCCTCAGGCTTTTGCGGCGACCAGGCGGACGCGTTCCATGTCCTGCCAGTTTGGACCGAGCTTCAAGTCGACCTGGAGCGGCACCTTCATCGGATACGCGGTTGCCATCAAGTCAGGGACGACTTCGATCAGCCGCTCACGTTCGCCGGGCGGGACTTCGAAGACCAGCTCGTCGTGGACGGTCAAAATCATCCGGCTTTGCAGCCCCTGCTGGCCTAGATATTGCTGCAGCCTGATCATGGCGAGCTTCATGATGTCGGCAGCCGAACCCTGCACCGGCATGTTGATGGCGATCCGTTCAGCCGCCTGGCGCAGCATGCGGTTCGGCGAGCGAATGTCCTGGATATAGCGGCGTCGATGCAGCAGCGTCTCGACATAGCCCTGCTCGCGGGCCTGCATCTTGATGCCTTCGAGAAATTCGCGGACCCGGTTATAGGCACGGAAATAGGCGTCAATAAAAACGCGAGCTTCTTCCGTCGACATGCCGGTGTCGCGCGCCAGACCGAAATCGCTCAGGCCATAAAAGAGCCCGAAATTCACGACCTTGGCGAGGCGTCGCTGGTTGGCCGTCACCTGGGCCTGGGGGATGGCGAAGACCTCGGCCGCCGTCCGGGCATGGATGTCCTCGCCCCGGGCGAAGGCGTCGACCAGCACCGGGTCGTCCGTCATGTGCGCCAGCACGCGCAGCTCGATCTGCGAATAGTCGGCCGACAGTAAGACATCGCCGGGGCGGCCGGGGATGAAGGCGCGCCGCACTTTCTGGCCCACTTCAGTGCGGATCGGAATGTTCTGCAGGTTGGGGTCCGACGATGAGAGCCGTCCGGTCGCGGCCACGGTCTGGTTAAAGCTCGTATGCACGCGATGCGTCTTGGCATCGACCAGCAATGGCAGCGCATCCACGTAGGTGCCTTTCAACTTACTGAGCTGCCGGAACTCGAGGATCTTCGGCACGACCGGGTGCTGTTCGCGCAGGCCTTCCAGCACGTTGGCATCCGTCGAGTAGCCAGTCTTTGTTTTGCGGCCGCCTGGCAGATTCAGGTCTTCGAACAGAAATCGCGCGAGTTGCTGCGGCGAGTTGACATTGATCGGTCCATGCGCCACATCGGCGATCTCCTGGTCGAGCCGCTGTAATTGCTCGTACAGCTCGCGCGAGACCTGCTGCAGGTACGGCAGGTCGACCGAAACGCCGGCGAGCTCCATCTCGCCGAGCACCGGGAGCAGCGGCATTTCGAGGTCCCGAAAGAGTTCGGCGTTGCCGAGCCGCTCGAGCTCGGACTCAAGCCTGGGCGCCAGCTGCAGCATGACCCGCATACGCTCCCCGAAGAAGGCGGCCGCCCTGGCGATCTCGACCTGATCGCAGGTCATCGCGGTCTTGCCGCTGCCGAAGAGCTCCTCGCGGCCCTCGATCGTTCGATGCAAGACGTCGGATGCCAGCGCCTCGAGGCTGGGCGATCGAACCCCCGAGTTCAGCAAGTAGGCGGCCACTAGCAGGTCCCAATCGATCCCGCCCAGCTCGATGCCGTGCGCTCGCAGGGCCAGGTAGTCGCCCTTCTGGTTGAAGCCAAGCTTCGAGGGCCGGTCGCCAGCCAGGCTCGCGGCAAAGCGCCGGAGGACGTCGCCGGGGTCGAGGCAGCGCTCTTGCTCGTGCGCCAGCGGCACGTAGTAAATCGCATGCTCGTCGAGGCCGACCACCAGCGCGGCGATCCGACCACGTCTGGGCACATCGTCGAGCGTGATGACCTGGAAGCCGGCGCGGTCGGCTGCCGCGAACGCCGCCACCAGCCGCTCGAGCTCGCCGGATTCTCGTACGATCGTCACCGCCTCGCTGGGCGCCGACTCGAGCGCCAGCGTCGATTGCGCGGGTTGCCGCACGGTCTCGGTCGCAAGCTCGAGTTGTCCCTGTGCCCTGGCGGCCGGCGCAAAGATCGGCGGCGCCGACATCGTGCTGCCGTCACGCCACGTGGTCGGAACCCGTGCCGCGAGACTGCGGAATCCAAGATCCGCCAGCATGGTCCGAGCCGCGTCGGGCCGGTAATCTTGTGCCGAACCTCTACTGAGGTCGAGCTTAACGTCGACGTTGCGGACGATGGTGGCCATCCGTTTGCTCAACAGCGCCTGCTCGCTAAATTCGTCGAGCAATTTCTTGATCTTCGGAAGCGTGACGTTCTGACGATTGGCGACCAGGTTCTCGACGGAACCGTATTCCTGAATTAACTTGATCGCCGTCTTCTCACCGATGCCCCGGATCCCGGGAATATTGTCCGACACGTCGCCGACGAGGCCCTTGAGATCAACGGTCTGACTCGGTTCCAGGCCGTAGCGCTGGCGCACCCGGTCGGGCGTGTAGAGAATCGTCTCCGAGACGCCCCGCTTGCTGGTCAGCACATAGACGTCGTCATTGACGAGCTGCAGGGCATCGAGGTCGCCGGTCACGATCGTGCTGTGGAGGCCGAGCTCGCGCGCCTGGGTCGCCAGGGTGCCGATGACGTCGTCCGCCTCGACCCCCTGGACCTCGTAGATCGGGATGCCGAAGGCGCGCACGATGTCGCGCGTCAGTGGGAATTGGGGCGAGAGCTCGGGCGGGGTCGGCCGGCGCGTCGCTTTGTACTGCTCGAGTTCTTCGTGCCGGAACGTCCGGCCACCCAGGTCAAACGACGCCAGCACGTAGTCCGGATGCTCCTGTAGGGCCAGCAGCAGCATCGACGTGAACCCGTAAGCGGCATTGACGACGCGTCCCTCCCGGTCGGTCAACGAGGGCAGCGCGAAGAAGGCTCGGTAGACGAGCGAGTGCCCGTCGATGAGCACCAGCCGGAGCTTTTGTGCAGGCTCTGTCACCACCAGAGTTTAGACAGCGTGCGATAACATAGGCTCGAATTCAGGATGGCCAAATTCGTCGAAATGCAGGTCGACTCCATCCGTGTGCATATGCCCAGCGGGCAGCACGTCGTGATCCTGAAGGAAAAGGAGACCGACCGGTATCTGCCCATCTGGATCGGCATCTACGAAGCGAATGCCATCGCGCTGAAGATCACCGGGATCACCCCTGAACGGCCGATTACGCACGATTTGCTGGCCAACATCCTGCAGAGCGCCGAAATGCGGCTGAAGAAAATCCAGGTGACGTCGCTGACCAACGAGGTCTTCTTCGCCCGCCTGTTTCTGGCCGTCAACGGCAAGGAAGTCGAGATCGACTCCCGGCCGAGCGACGCGATCGCGCTCGCCGTGCGGATGACCTGTCCCATCCTCGTCTCCCAGGACGTCCTCGACAAGGCCGGGGTCTTTCCCGAGAAGGAGGAAGACCAGGACGACAAACTGTCGATCTTCAAAGAATTGATCAACAGCATGGACCTGCCCGATCTCGAGGGCCCGCCCCCACCCGAAAAGAGCTAAGCCCTCAGTTTCCGGTGAGCCGGATCGGGACGCTGGACTGCAGCACGCGCCCGGATCCGTCGGGAATCACCCAGGTTGCTTCCAGCCGGTAGTCGCCGGCGCGTGGGGCGGACAGGGGGAAGCCGGCGATGTCATACCAGCCGCCGAAGATCGGGGTGCCGTTCCAACTCTCGACGCCGACGGGGTTGAGAGCGACACCCAGACCGTTGCGGACCAGCGTCAGGGTCAGCCCCTGGTTTGCGCTGTTGAGCGAAGTCAACGGCGAGCCGATCAGCTGGGCGGTCACCTGCATCCTTCCAGTCGTTGGATATGACGCGCTGTCCGTGTCCAGGACCAGGCGCCGCGAACTGTTGGTTGGATCCACGACCGTCGCGGCATTCATGGCCGATCCCCTGGACTGCGAATCGAAGAGCTGCGGAGACGGCGCGGGCGCCGCGAGCGGCGCGACGGCGCCTTTCTGACCCTGAGCGGGACCGTAGGCGAGTCCTCCGCTGACCGTGCTCGTCGACCCGGACGTCGCAGTGGGCCCTGCCGACAGATGCAGATGCAGGTTCTGGATGCCGACCGCGATCAGCAGCAGGGCCACCGCCCCGCTGCCGAGCCAGCCGACCGGCGCCCAGCGCCACGCCTGGCGCCGCTGAGCCGGGATCGTGAAAGTCCGCGGTGGTGTCTCCATCGGCAAGCCACGAACGGCATGGGCGGTCTGCCGCAGGCCTTCGAGCCGCGCCTGGCACTCCTGACAACCGGCGACGTGCTCGGCGACCCGCGCGTGCGCGGCAGCATCGAGCTCGTTGTCGATCAACGCGGAGAGTTCCTCGAGCGTCGGCTCGATCGGGACGCGCGGCTCACTCGGCATGGACGTCCTCCCGCGGAAAGAATTCCGGGTGCTGCTGCAGCCGCTCCTGGACCTGCGCGCGAGCCCGCGCGATTCGTGACTTCACGGTGCCTAATGGCACCTGGAGCACGCTGGCGATCTCGTCGTAGGCCATGCCGTTGACGTCGCGTAACACGATGGCGATCCGCATGTCGTGGTCGAGAGCCTGGATGCTCTGGCGGACCAACCGGTTGCGCTCTCCGGCCTCCGCCCGCTCCTGTGGGTCCGGGGTGGCGATGCCGAGACCGACGATGTTGTGGGTTTCTTCGTCCGGCATCGTGCCGTATCGCCGGTTGCGCCGAAAGTGGTCATAACAGAGATTCGCGGCGATCTGGAACAGCCACGACTTGAAGGGCGCGTCGCGCAGCGTCCGAATCTTTTCCCAGGCGCGCAGAAAGGCCTCCTGCGCGATGTCGGCGGCGTCTTCTCGGCCACCAACCATTCGCAGCGCCATGTTGTAGAGCGGAACCTGATATTGCACGATCAACTGGGTAAAGGCCTCCCGATCGCCCTGGCGGGCCCGGCTCACCAGGTCGCGATCGTTGGGATTCTTGTCTTGAGACGGAAACATTTCCAATAAGTTCCCAACGGAGCGTACTCGGATATACTCGCCCCGGCGGGGCGTCGCCCCGGGCCGTCGCCTGCCGGAGTGTCGGAATGGTAGACGAGGGCGCCTCAAAAGCGCCTGGGCGTAAGTCCGTGTGGGTTCGAGTCCCTCCTCCGGCAGTTCACTCCCCGCGCGGCGCCCGATCCGGGCCGGCGGGCCACTGTGAGTTAACTTCCTGTCGCCGACCGATTGACGGCCCCTTGCGGTGCCCCCCATACTGCCCCCGGTAGAGGCGAGAACGGAACTTTTGACCGCAGCCAGCGTCTTATTGAGCTAGATGGGCCCCCTGCGCTGCCGGCCGCCCGCGCGGTTCGCCCTGTCGACCCTGCTCACAGCCGTAGGCCTGACGATGGCGGCTGTGGGCGCCGAGGCGGCGACTAACGGGCTCACGCTGGCCGTTCACGTCGGGTACCAGGATGTGGTCAAGCCGGGCGAGTGGACGCCGGTCACGATCGACATGCACAACACCGGGGCCGATGTGGACGGCAGGCTGGAGATCCAGGAGTCCCTGAACGCCCAGCCGGGGGTCAGCGGGTTCACGATTTACCAGCAGCCGATCAGTCTCGCGAGTGGCGCCAACAAGCGGGTCCGCATCTTTCTGGTCGAGGACACGACCGGCGCGACGGTCACCGCCCGCATCATCCAAAACGGCCGCGTCGCCATCTCACAGAACTCGGTCACGAGTAGCACCACTTCCACGCTGGTCGGTGTGCTTTCCGACCAGTCGAGCGCGTTCGACGATTTCGCCGCCGTCCATCCGGGCGGCATCGCGGCGCGCGTCGTGCATCTCCGCGCAGACGACGTCGCTGATTCCGCGATCGCGTTGCGGGCCTTCGACATCCTGGTGATCGATGACTTCGCAACGGACGGGCTGACCGCCCGACAGCGGGCGGCGATCGCCGACTTCGTTCAGGCGGGCGGCAATCTGCTGCTCGGGACAGGGGCGTCCTGGCACAAGACCCTGGCCGGCCTTCCCGCGGCCATTCTTCCGCTGGAGCCGAGGGCCACCCTGAACGTTCACGCGGTGCGCGCAGTCGGCGGGCACAACATCGAGGTGGCTTTCGCCGATGCCGCCAACGGTCGAGCGTGGCTGAGCGAGGGCGGCGTCCCGCTCATCCTCGACCGCGGGGTCGGTGCTGGAATCGTGACGCTGGCGACCTTCGACTGGAACCAGGAGCCGATCGCCGGCTGGAGCGGGACAAAGGACCTGCTGCGGCAGGTACTGGCTCGTGCCGTGTTTGGAGCTGGGACCTCGGGCGCCAACTATCCCAATGGCATCGCCTTCGGCGGGCCCGGCTCGGCCTTCGGCTCACCGCCGTCGATCGCGTCCAAGAGCAACGCGCTGACGCCCGTGCTGGGCAACCTTCCCGGGCTCAACCTGCCCTCGCTGCAATTAACCGCCGGCCTGGTGTTGCTCTACGTTCTGCTC
>VBEW01000045.1 GCA_005889225.1 Chloroflexota bacterium
TAATAGGCCGCGGGCCCATCTGAGAGCGTCTTGCGACTTTAGTTGTCAGATGATGCCATCCGACAACCACATGCAGTATTAGCTCTGCTTTCGCAGGGTTATTCTGCACTCTCAGGCAGGTTGCCCACGTGTTACTCACCCGTCCGCCACTAGCGCTAGCCACCCTTGCGGGCAGCTAACACCCGTTCGACTTGCATGTGTCAGGCACGCCGCCAGCGTTAATCCTGAGCCAGGCTCAAACTCTCCGTTAAAAACCTCGACCCAACAGGGCTGAGGTTAAAGAATCGAATCAGGGGTCCCTACGACGTTTCGAAGGGCCTTCTCGGAGAAGTCCGTTCCACTCTTCAATTGTTAAGGTGCTCGCCGAGCCTTAAGCGCAGGACTACCTCCCGCCTCTCGGGCAGCTTGAGAATGATACCCCATCGGGCAGCGCAATTGTCAAGACCGTCCGAACGCGGGACATGCATACCCGCCGTCCTAACCGCCTAAACGCCCGCGGCCCCTCCCCTATCGATACTCCGGCAGCCGCTCGAGCTCGTCGGCTGCGAGGTCCGTATACACTCTCCAGGTCGTAATCTTCGGGATTCGGTCCGCTCGAACCTCGACTTTGCGACCGCTGCGCGCCAGCTTGACCACGATGCCATGGAAGATGTCGTCCCCCGGGTCGCCGAGCAGCCCCTCGGCCCGCCCGATCTCGTCACCGGCCTCGTCCATGACCGGCGCCTTGTCGGGCATGGCGAGCCAGGCCACCTCGCGCTCTTCGTCGTCCACCTAAAACGCCCGCCTGCCGCTAAACGCCCTGGCCAGCGTCAGCTCGTCGGCGTACTCCAGCTCGCCCCCCACCGGCAGCCCATGGGCCAGCCGCGAGGTTCGCACCCCGGACGGCGCCAGCTGCTCTGCCAGGTAGGCAGCGGTCGCCTCGCCTTCCATGTCCGGATCGGTCGCCAGGATGACCTCCGTCACCGGCTCCCGCGGAAGCCGCCGCAGCAACTCGGCAATCTTCAGTTCGTCCGGCCCAACCCCGTCGATTGGCGACAGCGCTCCCTGCAGGACGTGGTAGAGCCCGTGATACTCGCCGGTGCGTTCGATGGCGAGCACGTCAAGGGGCTCTTCCACCACGCACAGCACGGTCCGATCTCGTCTGGGAGATAGGCATATCGTGCACTGCTCGCCTTCGGCGATGAAGAAGCAATCGTTGCAGAACCGGATGCGGGCTTTGACCTCGGTAAGCGCTGCGGCCAGCCGGTCTACGGACTCCCTCGGCGTCCGCAATATATAGAAGGATAGACGCTGGGCCGTCTTCGGCCCGATCCCCGGAAGCCGGCCAAGCTCCTCCATCACCCGGGCAAGCGCGGCCGGGACTTCAGCCATTCACCAGGATCTCATCCACCCGGACGGTCCTTACCCGATCAACCCCGGCGGTAGTCCCATGCCGGCCGTGACCGCCCCCATCTCCCTGGTCGCCAGCTCGCGAGCTTTTTCCATCGCGTCGTTGACCGCGGCGAGGACCAGGTCCTGCAGCATCTCGACGTCCGCTGGATCGACGACCTCCGGCTTCACGGTTACCGAGAGCACCTTCTGGTGTCCATTGGCAACGACTTCGACCATCCCGCCGCCCGCGGTCCCGGTCACCGTTTTCTCGCCCAGCTCCTCCTGAATCTTGGCCATTTTGGCCTGCATCTGCTGGAGCTGCTTGAGCATCTTGAACTGTTGCCCCATCTAGCCTCGCCCTCGCGGGGTAACCCGCACATTCGTGGCGTCAAAGCGGTTCATCGCCTCTTTGACGAGAGGGTCATCGGCAATCGACGCTGATGCTCGCGCGGGCGGCGCGCCTGCGGCCGGGGTGGCCGGCTTGTCCGCCGCCACCAGCTCCAGTCGCGCGTCGGGACCGAAGATGTCGCGCACCGCGGCCAGCATGATGTCCCGATTGGACGGCTTTTGCATCAGTTCGGCGTGGGCCGGATAGCGAAACTCAACTCGAACCAGCCCGTCCCGCACCGCCACCAGGCGCGCGTCCATCAGCAGGCTCGCCACCGGCTTGGGTAGGCGATTCTTGAGCGCATCCCATCGGGCGTCCGGGCCTGCAGCGGCGTCTGCGGGCGCCATCGCCGGCTCGATGACGCGCTCGCCACCCACTGCCGCAGCCGCGGGCAAGGCCGGCGTCACCGCGACCGGCACCGGCTGGCTCATGTTCTGCAGCAAGGTCACCTCCAGCAACAGGCGCGCATCGGCGCCCTTGCGAAGCTCCGGCTCCATCTCCATCAAACCTTTCCACAGGTTGAGCAGTGCATTTCGGCCGGCGGCTCGCCCGATCTTTTCGAGCGCCGCCGTTGGCGCGCCCCCGAGCCCTTCCCGATCCTGGTACCCGACCGACAGCAGCGCGGCCTCCCGGATCGCGCCCAGCAGGCCACGAACCAGTTGCCGCACATCACCGCCGGCGTCGTAAAACGTCTGCAACTGTCCCAGGGTTTGGGGCGCATCGCCCTCCGTGATGGACGCCAGCAGCCGCACCAGCGTATCGGGGTCGGCCAACCCGAGCAACGCATGCGTCCGTTGCACGGTCAGCTCTTCGCCCCCCTGCGAGATCAGCTGATCGAGCAGCGTGATGCCGTCACGCATCGAGCCACGCGCCAGTCGCGCCAGCAGCGCCAGGCTCTGTGGGTCGACTCTGACCTTCTCCTGATCGACGATCATCGCCAGCCTCGCCGCGATGGCTCCCGTCTCGATCCGGCGGAAGTCGAACCGCTGGCAGCGGGACGCAACAGTCAATGGGATTTTGTGCGGTTCGGTCGTCGCCAGCACGAACACGACGTGCGGCGGTGGCTCTTCGAGCGTCTTCAGCAACGCGTTGAAGGCCTCGGTCGTCAGCATGTGCGCCTCATCGATGATGTACACCTTGACCTTTAGCACGGCCGGCAGATACTTCACCCGTTCCCGCAGGTCACGGATCTCGTCGATGCCGCGGTTGGAAGCGGCATCGATCTCGATCAGGTCGACCGCTGCGCCGCTTCCAATCTCGACGCAGTTCGCACAAACGCCGCACGGCTCCGCGCCCTGGAGGTTCAAACAGTTGATCGCCTTGGCCAGGATCCGGGCAGTCGACGTCTTCCCGGTGCCGCGCACGCCGGAGAAGAGATAGGCATGCGCCACGCGGCTCTGCTCTACCGCGTTCTTGAGTGTCTGGGCAATCGCATCCTGCCCGACCAGCTCGCCAAATTTCTGGGAGCGGTACTTCAGGTAAAGGGTCTGGTAGGCCATGCTGCCCGACAATTCTACGAGCCGGCTGAGCAAGCGGCGCGCTTGCGTTAACCTGCCGCGCCGACTCCGATCGCCGCCAGTTCGCTCACGCGCCGGTGCGCCAGCATGATCGCGGTCGCACCCTCGTGCACCGCCGCGGACACCTGCCTGACCGCCCCGTGCCGCACATCGCCGGCCGCGAACACGCCGGGTAGGCTGGTCTCCAGCCAGAGCGGTGCGCGGTCCAACGGCCACGCCGGCGGTCGCTCCTGGTTGGGCTCGAGGTCCGGGCCGGTGAGGAGATATCCGTCCTGGTCTCGCTCCACCGTGCCCTTCAACCAGGCGGAGCCTGGTGCGGCGCCGAGCAAGACGAACAAGCCGTGCACGCCCACCGCCTCGGTCGTCCCGCTGACGCGATGGCGCACGATGACTCCTTCCAGACGACTCTCCCCGTAGGCATCGACCACCTGGCTGTTGACGCGTACCCGGATGTTCCGGGTGCGTTCGATCTGTTTTGCCATGTCGGGCGAAAGGGCGACGTCGATCGCACCTCGCACCACGATCGTCACATTCCGGGCGTATCGGGCCAGCCCCAGGGCGGCCGGCCCGGTTGACGGGTCGGCGCCAACGACCACGACGTCCTCGCCGGTCATGGCGGCCGGCTCTGAGACCGTGGTGCCGTACGCCACGCCCTTACCCGCGAGCCTGTCGACGTTCTGGATCCCGAGCCGGCGGATGGCGGCACCCGTGGCGACCACGACGGACCGGGCGATGATCTCGGCCCCATCGGCAAGCCCCACCGAGTAGCCGGTGCCGCGGGGGGTGAGTGCGGCCGCGCGGTTACTGATGAACCCGACGTTGAACATCGTCGCCTGGTTGGCGAGGCGTCGGGCCAACTCGTCACCGCTGACCCCGTCCGGAAAACCCGGGTAATTGCGGATCACGTCCGCGTTCCCCGCCTGCCCTCCGATCGCGGCCGGTTCGATCACGATGGTCGTCAGCCCCTCCGCGGCGCCGTGCACCGCCGCGGCCAATCCCGCCGGGCCGGCGCCGATCACCGCGACGTCGACGCCGGCGTCAACGCGCACCACCGCAGGCTCGGTCACGAAGGACCCAGTTTAGATCGGCGCGACCAGACAGGTCGGCCCGCCGTCCGCAAAGAGGAACTCGTCAAGCTCGACCTCGACGACGGACTCGCCGCCATTGACCAGCGCCGCGACGGCTTCGGGAAATCCGCGGGCGATAAAACAACGACCGCCGGCCGCCAGGACGTTTGCTCCGCCAATGGAACCGTCGGGAATCAGTAGCCGCTCCACGTCATCCGGGGCCGCGTCCGGGCCCCCCGCATCCAGCGATTGAAATCCGGATTGTGTCCCGATCAATCGCCGGGCGCGCAGCGGCGTGATCGCGGATGCCAGGTGCAATCGACCCTCGACCGGACAGAGAAACGCGTGATAGCCGATGCGGCCGACCGCACTGGCGAGCTGTCGTGCTCCCGCTTCGTTAGTCCGTGCCGACACGCCGATCGCGACGCGCGTCCCATACGTGATCACGTCGCCTCCGTCGAGCGTTCCGGGATCGTCGATCTCCACAACCTCGGCGCCGGGGGCCAACCGCCGAGCACACGCCAGCACCGACTCAACCTCGGGTCGCCGGGACGGTGCTCCGGGCCGCGCCGCCACCAGCAGCACCGCGCTCGCGTCGCCCGGCTGCGGAAACGCCAGGATCGTGTCCCATGTGAAGCACGCATCCGGCATGTCGGCTTCCGGCGGCAGCAGCGTCACGGCTAGACCCGACGCTTCCAGCGTACGAACGTACGCCGCGTGCTCCGCCCGAGCCCGCTCGGGATCGATCCGATCGCGGTCGGGATGCGAGGAGATCGCCCGCCGCAACGCGTCGCTTGGTGGTCGCATGATCAGCCGCACTCCCGCATTGTCGCCCCCTGCCGCGCAGCTCGGCCCGAATGTCCGTCACCATTACGGTGGTGGAAACGCCGCTACGTTGGCGCGAGCTGTTCCAGCATGGCCGCGGACAGCTGACCGTTGGCATCCTGCTCGTCGAATTCCTGGTCGCCGTCGAGGCGCTCGTCGTCATCGCGATCATGCCGGCCGTCCAGCGGGATCTGGGGGGACTCGAGTTCTACGGGCTCGTCTTCGCCGGGTTCTCGCTGGCGGCGCTGGTAGCCTCGCCGATCGCCGGACGGGCGGCTGACCGACGTGGTCCAGTTCGACCATTCGTTCTGTACGGAACGCTCTTCATCGCAGGCAGCGCTTTGTGCGGGCTCGCGTCATCGATGCCGTTGCTGGCACTCGCCCGGATTGTTCAGGGCGGTGGCGCAGGCGGAGCCTACACGGTTGCGTTGGCCGCAGTAACGAGGATCTACCCGGCATCTAGCCGCGCCCGCGTCCTCGCATTGCTCGCAGGCGCTTGGATCGTACCCGGCTTGCTGGGCCCGTCATACGGCGCCTTGATGGCCAGCACGTTGGGATGGAGGTGGGCATTCATCTCGATCATTCCGCTGATCGCCATTGCGATGGCGCTGGCGCTGCCGGCGTTGCGCGCCTTACCGCCTGCAGCTCAGGCGTCACCGCTGTCGATCCGATGGCCTCTGGAGCTGACCGGGGGTGTCGCGGCGCTGGTCAGCGGGCTTTCTATCTTGTCATGGCCCAGCGTACCGCTCGCCGGTGTCGGTGTTTATCTGACCTGGTCGGCGCTCGGCCATATCCTTCCCGCCGGCTCCCTTCGCGCTCGACCGGGATCGCCAGCGGCCGTGATGACGATCTTCCTGCTCATGCTCGCGTTCATCGGCGCCGACTACTTCATTCCGCTAATGCTCACCGCCGTCCGCAGCCGTTCGCTGGCCGAAGCCAGTGCCGTCATCACGCTCGGAACCGTGAGCTGGTCGGTTGGCAACTGGTGGCAGTCCCGCGCGATCGTCACGAGCTCATCGGTCGGGCTCGTGCGCCTCGGTTCGGCGATCCTGACGATTGCGATCATCGGAATCACGGTCACGCTGGCCGGCGCGCCGCTCGCGATCTCTTACGTCGCCTGGTTCGCCGCGGGCGTCGGCATGGGGATTGCCTATCCGACGGCGTACCTCGTCATCATGCAGGGGGCTCAAGCGGCCGACGCCGGATCGGCGGTGGCCTCTGAACAGGTCGCCGAGCGGCTGGCGCTGGCGCTTGGTGGCGGGCTCGGCGGTGTTTGCATCGCGCTCGCGCAGGCGCTCCATTCCGCGATCGCGGTCGGAATCGCCGGCGCCTTCGGAATCGCGTTCCTCGCCGCACTTGCCAGCTTCCTGCTCGCACCGCGGGTGATCGTCAGCCCACGACCTGCCGCCGTCGGGCCCTGATTTTCCTGGATGTCCGATTTCCGCTAGCGAGGTGAGGCGTCGCCCGTCACAATGAAACATCGTGATGTCTTCGCAACTTGACTTCGAGCGTTGTTATCGGGCGGTCGAGAGCCGAGACGCACGCTTCGACGGCTGGTTCATCACCGCCGTCACCACGACCGGCATTTACTGCCGGCCGAGCTGCCCGACACCGGTTCGCCCCAAGCGCGCGAACGTGCGCTTCTATCCGACCGCGGCCGCCGCCCAGCTCGCCGGTTTTCGCGCCTGCAAGCGCTGCCGCCCGGACGCCTCCCCCGGCTCGCCCGAGTGGAATGTCCGCGGGGACATCGTGGGGCGGGCGATGCGCCTGATCGCGGACGGGACAGTCGACTGCGACGGCGTCGCGGGACTTGCGTCCCGGCTCGCGGTGAGCGAGCGCCACCTGCATCGGTTGCTGCTCGGCGAGCTGGGCGCCGGCCCGCTCGCGATCGCCCGCGCCCAGCGCGCGCAGTCGGCACGCACCCTGATCGAGACCACGGATCTCCCGTTCACGGACGTCGCGTTCGCGGCCGGCTTCGAGAGCATCAGGCAGTTCAACGACACCATCCGCGAGGTGTTTGCGTTGGCGCCCACGGAGCTCCGCAAGCGTGGCCGCCGTCGCCGCGAGGTAGTTGAAGGCGCGCTCACGCTCCGCCTTCCCTACCGGCAGCCATTCGACTGGCCCACGTTGTTTGCCTGGCTGCGCGCCCGGGCGTTGCCCGGCGTCGCGGAAGCGCGGAACGGGGTCTACCGCCGAACGCTTCGCCTGCCGCGCGGCGCCGGGATCGCTACGCTGGAACCGGTCGACGCCCACATCCGGTGCACGCTGCAGCTCGAGTCGATGGCGGACCTGACGAGCGCGGTGAGGCAATGCCGCCGGCTTCTCGACCTCGACGCCGACCCGCTCAGCGTCGTCGAGGTGCTCTCGCGCGACCGCCGCCTCTCCCCAATCGTTAAACAGCGCCCTGGATTGCGCGCCCCGGGCGCGGTCGATGGAACGGAGCTCGCCGTTCAGGCGATCCTCGGGCAGCAGGTGTCGCTCAGCGCCGCGCGGACGCTGGCCTCGAGGCTCGTGACCGCCCACGGCGATCTCATCAAGATCGCCGATCCAACTCTCACCCATCTCTTTCCCGCCGCGCAGGCGATCGCGGCCGCGGATCTCTCCAGGCTCGGGGTCCCCGCCACACGTCGGGCAACATTGCGTGCGCTGGCGCAGGCCGTGGCCGCCGGCGACCTGGAGCTAGACCCCGGAGCGGACCGGGTCGAGCTGCACCGGAAACTCACCGCCCTGCCCGGCATCGGTGATTGGACGGCGGGCTACATCGTGATGCGGGCGCTCGGCGACCCGGACACGTTTCTGCCAGGTGACCTTGGCATCAAACAGGCGGGCGCCCGGCTCGGCCTGGTCGGTACGAGAGCCATCACCGAACATTCGGCGGCCTGGCGCCCCTGGCGAACCTATGCGACCCATCACTTGTGGGCGACGCTCGCCGATCAAGAGCGGACCCCAAAAGGAGTTCAATGATGCAAACCAAGCCGATGCTCCACTCCACCACCCATGCGACACCGGTTGGCGAGCTCACGCTCGTGGCGTCCGACCGTGGACTCCGGGCGGTTGTCTGGCCAAAGGCGTCACTGAGAGGCGCGGGAGTCAGCGGCCGACCTCATCGCGATCCGGACCATCTCATCCTGAAGACCACGGCCAGTCAGCTCGACGAATACTTCGCCGGCGAGCGGACCGCGTTCGACATCCCCTTGGATCTCGAGGGCACGCGCTTCCAGGTCGCGGCCTGGCGCTCGCTAGCGGAGATTCCATTCGGGACCACCACGACCTACGGACGCCAGGCGGCCGGGCTCGGCATCCCAACCGCGGCGCGAGCCGTGGGCGCCGCGAACGGAGCGAATCCGGTTTGTATCGTGCTGCCCTGCCATCGCGTCATCGGCTCGGACGGCTCCCTGACCGGCTTCGGCGGCGGGCTACCGGTCAAGCAGTGGTTGCTCGACCACGAAGCGCGAGTGCTGGCGGCCTCATCTCCCTCCCCGCTTGCGGGGGAGGGCCGGGGTGGGGGGTACAGTATCGATTCGACGCAGTGGCAACACCGCCTACCCGTACAGACGCGCTTGTCCATGCCCGTGGCCTGACCAAACGATTCGACAAGCTGGTCGCCGTCGACGCGATCGATTTCGATGTCCAGCGCGGCGAGGCGTTCGGCTTTCTCGGACCGAACGGCGCCGGCAAGACGTCGACGATGCGCATGATCGGCTGCGTCTCGTCGCCCTCCGGCGGCGAGCTTCGCGTGCTGGGCCTCAATCCGCTGACCGACGGCCCGCGAATCCGAGCGCGGCTGGGAGTCGTGCCCCAGGCCGACACGCTGGACATGGAGCTGCGGGTCGATGAGAACCTGCTGACCTACGCCCGCTACTTCGATATTCCGCGTAACGTCGCGCGAGCCCGCACCGAGGAGTTGCTCGAGTTCGTGCAGCTCAAGGACCGGGCCAGAGACGAGGTCGAGCCCCTCTCCGGCGGCATGAAACGACGGCTCACGATCGCCCGTGCACTCGTCAACGAGCCCGGCCTCCTGCTGCTCGACGAACCCACGACCGGCCTCGACCCACAGGCGCGGCACCTGGTTTGGGATCGGCTTTACCGGCTTAAGCAGCAGGGCGTGACGATCGTCCTGACCACGCACTACATGGACGAGGGATGGACAAGGCGAAAATCGTCGCGTCCGGGTCGCCGCGCAGCCTGATCGACCAGTACTCGACCCGCGAGGTGCTCGAACTTCGCTTTCCGATTGACGCCGCTCCAGCACTCGATGGCAAACTCGACGGCATCGCCGAGCGCGTCGAGGTCTTGCCCGACCGCGTCCTGCTGTATGCGCACGACGGGGACGCCGCTGCCACCGCGGTGCACCAACGCGGTCTGCGGCCGGAGAGCACCCTGGTTCGGCGAAGCACATTGGAAGACGTATTCCTCCGCCTCACCGGGCGGAGCCTGATCGAATGAGCGGCACCAGCGAATGACGGGCGCCGTGCGCGTCCTCGAGCACCACCTGACGGTCTACCGCCGCACCTGGAAGGGTTCGATGTTCGTTTCGTTCGCCTCACCGATCCTGTTCCTGGCCGCGATCGGCGTCGGCCTTGGAAGCCTGATCGCACGCGGCCCGGTGCACACGGTTGGCGGTGTTTCCTACCTGACGTTCCTCGCCCCCGGTCTGCTGGCTGCCACCGCCATGCAGACCGCGTTCGTGGAGACAACGTACCCGGTCATGGCGAAGATCCAGTGGCTGCGGACCTATGACGGCATGCTGGCCACCCCGATCACCGTGAGGGCCGTGCTCGGTGGCGAAATTGGCTGGCTGGTCATCAGGCTGGCGACGTCCGCCTTCGCGTTTTTCCTTGTCATGCTTATCTTTGGCACCGTGCACTCGGCGCTGGCGCTGCTCATGATCCCGGTCGTCGTCCTCAATGGGCTGGCGTTCGGCGCACCGATCTTCGCCTTCACCGCCACCCAGCGTAAGGACAAAGCCTTTCCCACGATCGGCCGTTTCATCATCACGCCGATGTTCCTACTCGGTGGCGTCTTCTTCCCGATTCAGCAACTGCCGCAGGTGGCTCAGGCAATCGCCTGGGCTACCCCACTCGCGCATAGCGTGGTCCTGTCTCGCAGCCTGGCCATCGGTGGCATGAACCCATCGGCGGCCCTCGACCTGGCCGTGCTTGCTGCATACGCGACGCTTGGCATCGTCGCGGTCAGCATTACGCTTCCCCGGCGGTTGGTTCGATGATCGCCGTGCTCGCGCGCCGGGGTCCGGTGCAGCTGCCCGCGGCGGGGCGCGCCGCCCACCTGGTGGAACGGAACGCGATCCTCTACAGGCGAGAGTGGACGCTGATCGTGTCCGGCTTCTTCGAGCCTCTCTTGTACCTGCTGGCGATCGGGTACGGGGTTGGCGCCCTGGTGGGCTCGGCGGTGACGCTCAATGGGCGGCCGATTCCTTACGCCGCGTTCGTGGCCCCGGCGATGATGGCCTCATCGGCCATGAATGGGGCGATCTACGAGACGGCCTTCAACTTCTTCTACAAGCTGAAGTACGTCAAACTCTACGACGCCATCCTGGCGACGCCGCTCGGCGTGGCCGACGTCGCGCTCGGGGAGGTCACCTGGGCATTGATCCGGGGCACGCTCTACGCGGTTGGCTTCATCGTGGTCATGGCCGCGCTCGGCCTCATCATGTCGCCGTGGGCCATCCTGGCTGTGCCAGCTGCCATGATGATCGGCTTCACGTTCGCCGCCGTCGGCACGGCCGCCTCGACCTTCGTCCGAACCTGGCAGGATTTCGATCTGGTCCTGATCGTGATGATTCCGCTCTTCCTCTTCTCGGCGACGTTTTATCCGATCACGCTCTATCCCGGACCGCTTCAGGTTTTCATCCAGCTCACGCCGCTCTATCACGGTGTCGACTTGTTGAGGAGCCTGACGACCGGAAGCATCGGCCCCTCGATTCTTCTCGATCTCCTCTACCTCGTGATCCTTGGTTCCGCCGCCCTGCTCGTGGCCGCCGCCCGGCTCGAACGGCTGCTTCTCAAGTGAGCGCGTCGCTCGGCGGCCGCTGCCGCCAAGGGAGGCGCTACATTACTAGCAATGCATCCCGGCAATAACCTGACGCGCGATGAAGCCCGCCGGCGGGCCGCGCTGATCCAGACCCCGCTCTACGACATTTCGCTCGATCTGACCAGGGACAGCGACAGCTTTACCTGCGAAGCCACGATCCACTTCCTTTGCCAGGAGCCGGGAGCGGAATCGTTTATCGATTTCCTGGCACCCTCGGTCGACAGCTGTGAGCTGAACGGCGCCGAGGTTGCAAAGGAGGCCTTCAACGGCGCCCGCATCAAGCTCGGCAACCTTCGCGATGCGAACGAGCTGCATGTGCTGGGGACCTGCGCCTACCAGAATGTCGGCGCCGGGCTCTGCCGCTTCACGGATCCGGTCGACCACAAGATCTACCTTCACAGCCAATTCGAGACCTTCGACGCCCACCGCATGTTTCCCTGCTTCGATCAACCGGACCTCAAAGCGAGCTTCACCTTCACAGTCCTGGCGCCCAACGATTGGATCGTGGTCTCGAACAACCCTGGGCAAGCGCAGCAAGTGGCCGGCAAGGAAAACATCAAGCGGTGGACGTTCGGGGCGACTCCCAAGATGTCGTCCTACCTGACCGCGATCGTGGCCGGCCCCTACCACGGTGTGCGCGACCGCCACGGCGACGTCGACCTCGGCCTCTTCTGCCGGCAGTCCCTGGCGCAGTACCTCGACCCGGATGAGATCTTCACGGTGACGAAGCAGGGTCTCGATTTCTACGGCCAGGCATACAAGTACCCCTACCCGTTTCAGAAGTACGACCAGCTCTTCGTCCCGGAGTTCAGCGCCGGCGCGATGGAGAACATCGGCTGCGTGACCTTCAATGAGTCGATGGTCTTCCGCTCCAAGGTGACCGAGGCTGTCCGGGAGGACCGGGCGAATGCCATCCTGCACGAGATGGCCCACATGTGGTTTGGCGACCTGGTGACGATGCGGTGGTGGGACGACCTCTGGCTGAACGAGAGCTTCGCCACGTTCATGTCGGTGCTGGCCCAGGTCGAGGCGACCCGCTTCAAGAATGGTTGGGTCACGTTTGCCAACCAGTACAAGGCCGGTGCCCGGCGCCAGGACCAGCTGCCCACTACGCACCCGATCGCCGCAGATGTCCCGGATATCGAGTCCGTCTACCTGAATTTGCCTGCGTGCTGCGGCAGCTGGTCGCCTACGTCGGACAGGACACCTTTCTCCGTGGCGTGCAGCGCTACATCAAACAGCGTCAGTATGCCAACGCCACGCTCGCGGACTTTCTCTCCGACGTCGAAGCCGGATCCGGTCGAGACCTCAAGGCCTGGTCAAAGCTCTGGCTCGAGACCGCGGGCCTGAACACGTTGCGGCCGCTGGCCCTCTCCCAGAGCGACACGACCGGTTCCCTGACCATCCAGCAGGAAGCGCCACCCGAGCACCCAACGATCCGGCCGCATCGCCTTGCCGTGGGCCTCTACGATCGCCAGTCCGAGACCTTGCAGCTCCGCCGGCGGGTCGAACTCGACGTCGCGACCGAAAGCACGCCGGTCACCGACCTGGTGGGGGAGCGGTTGGCCGATCTCCTCCTGGTGAACGACGAGGACCTGACCTACGCGAAGATCCGCCTCGACGAGCGTTCGCTCAAGACGGCGACCGAGCATCTCGCCGAGCTCGCCGACCCGCTGGCGCGGGCCATTATCTGGGCGGCCCTCTGGGACATGCTGCGGGACGCTGAGCTCCCCGCCCGGCTCTACCTCCCCTTGATCCTCAACAATATTCACGGCGAGACCGACATCGGCGTGGTTCAAGACCTGCTCGCCCAGGCGTCGTCGGCCGTGTGGATCTATGGCGACCCGACGAACGCCGACAAAGCGCTGCAGACGCTTGCGGACCACGCGCTTCGGGCGCTCGACGGCGCCCCGCCCGGCAGCGACCTGCAGCTGACCTGGGCGCACGCCTTCATCAGCGCGGCGCGCTCGCCGGAGCACCTCTCGGTCGAGCGCGGCCTGCTCGATGGGATCAAGGTGTTCACCGGCCTGAAAGTCGACACCGACCTGCGCTGGGCAATCGTCGGCGCGCTCGCCGGCGTTGGCGCCGATGACGGCCTGATCGATGCCGAGCTGAGGCGCGATCCCACCGATGACGGACAGCGGCATGCGGCCGCGGCGCGCGCCGCGCGTCCCACGGCGGAGGCGAAGGAGCAGGTCTGGGCGTCGTTGATGGAGGATCTCAAGCTTCCCCTGGCCACCATGCGGTCGATGATGCGGGGTTTTCATCGCTTCGACCAGCGGCGCCTGCTGGAGGCCTACAGCGCGCGCTACTTCGGCGCCCTGGCCACCTTCTGGAAAGAGCGTGACATCGAGATCGGCCTGGCGTTCGCCCGCATGATGTTTCCAACAGTCGTCGTCGGCGACGCGACGGTCGAGGCCACGGACGGGTATCTTGCGGGCGAGAACATCCCGGGTCCGGTTCGTCGCGTGTTGCTCGAGGCCAAGGACAACATGGAACGGGCGATGCGTGGCCGTGCCGCCGACGCCGCCACTGTGGAGAACGTCTCGACCCCTCGCTAAGCGGCTTCGCCGTGCAAGCGCCGGCGCATCCGGCCGTTGTGCTGTTTACGATGCGTAATCCGGCGCCCTGGCCGTCACCAGTCCAACCCGCGGGACCGTTACCGCCCGATCAACCTCGGCGCTCGGGCATCAAGTGGAAATTCGTCATCGTCGCCGGTATGGCGGGAGGGCTTCTCGTGATCGGGGCGTTGCTGGCGTTGAATTCACTCAGCAAAGGTTGGAACCAAGGTGGAGCGTTCGGGGTCCCGCAGGATTTTCCGATCTATCCCAGCGCGACGCTCAGCGGCGTTAAAGAGACCGTCAGCACCAGCGGCACCCGCGTCACTGCCACCTGGGAAGCCGACGCCCCGCTCGACACGGTCACGGCCTACTACGCCGAACGTCTCGACAGGGGGTCCTGGCAGATCACGGGCACGAACGCCGTCGACGGCACATGGGAGTTCCGCCGCACTGACGGCAAAATTCACGGCTATATCCAGCTGTCCGGCCATGGACAGCAGACGCGCGTCGATATCCTACTGCTGAAGTAGGCGCGCCGTCTGTGCGGCGATCACCGCATCTTCGCGTGCTTCGACCGTGAGCGTACGCACCCCGCCCAGCATCGTCAGCCGGCGAGTCACCGCATCCCGCACGGACGCCGAGTGCTCGCCGATCCCACCGGTGAAGACCAGGGCGTCCAGCCCCGGCAGTGTCGTGGCCGCCGCCGCGATGGCGGCCGCGGTTCGGCTGGTGAACATCTCGATGGCGAGCCTCGCCCGTTTGTTTCCGGTCCGGGCGGCCTCTTCAATCTCGCGCATGCCGGCAGCCCGGCCATAGACACCGGTAAGCCCGGAGTGGTGGTCGAGCGCCTCCTCGAGCTCGCGCCAGCTCGCCCGCCGAGTTCGCAACATATATAGAAGGATGCCGGGGTCGATCGAGCCCGACCGGGTGCCCATCATCAGCCCCTCCATCGGCGTCAACCCCATCGAGGTGGCGACCGACCGGCCCTCCAGCACCGCGGTCACCGAGCAGCCGCTTCCCAGGTGCGCCACGATGAGCGCGATCTCGGCTTTCGGCCGGCCAAGCAGCTCGGCGGCGCGGTCCGTCGACCACTCGACCGACAGCCCGTGGAAGCCGAAACGCCGGATGCCATACTGCCGATGCCAGCGCCAGGGCACTGGATAGAGAAACTGGTCGGGGGCGAGGCTCGCGTGAAAGGCGGTATCGAAGGCCGCAACCTGCGGGATTTTGGGCAACAGTTTCCGGGCGGCATGAATCCCTAGCGCGGCCACCCGGTTGTGGAGGGGCGCGAACTCGGCAAGCGCCTCGATCCCCCTGAGTACCCGGTCGTTGACGCGCGTGGCCGAGCGATACCGGCTGCCACCGTGAACCACCCGATGCCCGACGGCGTCGATGTCCTGACCACTACCAACCCCGACTTTTCGAAGCAAGCCCTCTGTCGTTCGTTCGAGCCCATGGCGTCGGGTAGCGTCGACGCCAAGCGACACCTCATCGTTCGCGATGGTCCGCGCATCGAGGGATTCGATGATGCTGCCCTTGAGCGAGCTGGAGCCGGCGTTCAGGACGAGAACGCGCAATTAGTACGGCCAGGTCCAGTCGCGCACGTCCGGCTCGTCTTCGCCATGGTCGCGGGTGTATTGCCGGTGCCGCAGCCGCTCGTCCACCATTCGCTGACGAACATGTCCGGCACGCGAGCCCAGCCCGGGCACCCGATCGATCACGTCGATCACCAGATGAAAGCGGTCGAGGTCATTGAGCATCACCATGTCGAATGGCGTAGTGGTTGTGCCTTCTTCCTTGTAACCGCGCACATGCATGTTGTTGTGATTGCGGCGCCGGTAGCAGAGGCGATGAATCAGCCAGGGGTAGCCGTGGTAGGCAAAGATCACCGGCCGGCTGGTCGTAAAGAGCGCGTCGAACTCGGCATCAGAAAGCCCGTGTGGATGCTCGCTCTCGGGCTGGAGTTTCATCAGGTCGACGACATTCACTACTCGCACCTTGAGGTCCGGCAGGTGCTTCCGGATGAGGTCGGTGGCCGCCAACGTTTCCAGCGTCGGGATATCGCCGGCGCAGGCCATCACGACGTCCGGTTCCCCGGTGTCGTTGCTGGCCCAGTCCCAGATTCCGATGCCGCGTGTGCAATGGACAATGGCATCGTCCATAGACAGGTAATTGAGTGACCGCTGCTTGCCCGCCACGATGACGTTGACATACTGGCGGCTGCGCAGACAGTGGTCGGCGATAGAAAGCAGGCAGTTGGTGTCGGGGGCCAGGTAGACCCGGACGACTTCGGCCTTCTTGTTCATCACGAGGTCGATGAAACCTGGGTCCTGGTGGGTGAAACCGTTGTGATCCTGCCGCCAGACATGCGACGTCAGCAGGTAGTTGAAGGAGGCGATTGGCCGCCGCCAGGAAAGCCGGTTCGTCACCTCGAGCCACTTCGCATGCTGGTTGAACATGGCGTCGACGATGTGAATGAACGCTTCATAGCAGTTGAACAGACCGTGTCGCCCGGTCAGCAGGTAACCCTCCAGCCAGCCCTGGCAGAGGTGCTCGC
Organism: Chloroflexota bacterium; assembly: GCA_005889225.1. Classification (GTDB taxonomy): domain Bacteria; phylum Chloroflexota; class Dormibacteria; order CF-121; family CF-121; genus CF-13. Next base: position 16,338 of record VBEW01000045.1, read on the forward strand.
TCAGCACCTCCATCACCCGGCCATCCGGCGCGAGGTGGTCGTCGGTTGGCAAGACCTCGGCGAGCCAATTGCGATTGGTGACGTCGAACACGGCGCTCAGCCGGTTCGATGCGGTTTCATCCGGCCCCACCAGCCGGAAGTTGCGGGGGTTGCGGTGGATCACGTCTCGGAGGAACGCCCCGAGCACCTTGGTCGCCTCATCAAATGTCGTCCCGGGCTTGTCGACCTTGACCGCAAACGTGCGGAAGTCGGGCAGCCGCAGCTCCTGCAACAGCTCGCCGCCATTGGCGTGTGGATTGGCGCTCATCCGGCGCTGCCCGGTGGGCGCCAGGGCTGCCAGGTCGCGCACCAGCTCGCCGTCCGAGTCGAATAGCTCCTCCGGCCGGTAACTGCGCAGCCACTGATCGAGAACCCGGAGGTGCTCCGGCTTGGTCAAGTTGTCAACCGGCACCTGGTGCGATCGCCAGGTGCCCTCAACCGGCAATCCGTCGACCTCCTTGGGTCCGGTCCAGCCCTTCGGCGTACGCAGCACGATCATCGGCCACCGCGGACGATCCGGTTTCCCGTGCTTGCGGGCCTTACCCTGGATCTCTTCGATCTGGTCGAGCACCAGGTCGAGCAGCGCGGCCATCCGCTGATGCATATCCATCGGATCGTCGCCCGCGATGATGTAGGGCGCATAGCCGTAGCCTTCCAGCAGCTGGCGGAGCTCGGCTTCCGGGATCCGGGCCAGGATGGTTGGATTCGCGATCTTGTAGCCATTGAGGTGCAGGATCGGTAACACCGCGCCGTCCGTCTGCGGGTTGAGGAACTTGTTCGAATGCCAGCTGGCGGCGAGCGGACCGGTCTCCGCCTCGCCGTCGCCGACCACGCAGAAAACCTTCAAGCTCGGGTTATCGAAGGCGGCGCCGTAGGCGTGCGTCAGGGCATAACCCAGCTCACCGCCTTCATGGATGGATCCCGGCGTCTCGGGTGCATCGTGGCTCGGGATGCCGCCGGGAAACGAAAACTGCCGAAACAGTTTCTGCAGGCCGATCAGATCCGGCGTGACGTCGGGATAGATCTCCGTGTAGGTCCCTTCGAGGTAGGCGTTGGCGACCATCGCCGGCCCGCCGTGGCCGGGGCCACAGATAAAAATGGCGTCGAGATCGCGGGCTTTGATGACGCGGTTCAGATGCGCGTAGAGAAAGTTCAGACCGGGGGTCGTCCCCCAGTGTCCGAGCAGGCGCGGCTTGATGTGCTTGACCTGCAGCGGCTCACGCAGTAGTGGATTCGCGAGCAGATAGATCTGGCCGACCGAGAGGTAGTTGGCCGCCCGCCAGTACGCATCCAGCTTCTGGAGCTCGGCTTCGACCAGCGGCCCCTCAGCCACGGCGGCGGCCGGTTGCGGCTGGCTTTGCACAGTTCAACGATACGTGACGCGGCCTCGTCACGGCGTGTTTCAAGCTGGACGCATTCCGCGAACGAGCGAACCGGTCGAAACGTTTTTCGCGCCAACCAGCCTCTAGACTGGCGCCGGGATGAGGAAACCATCGGGCCCGATTCAGCATGTCGTAATCATCGTCAAGGAGAACCACACATTCGACAACTACTTCGGCCGATTCCCCGGCGTCGATGGTGACGGGAACCTGGCATCGGCCTCCGATCCACCGTTAACCGACCATCCCCACGAGCACGCGGCCTGGCTCAAACGCGCGGTTGGCGCCGCGAAGGAGCAGTACGGTCAGGCCAACATTCCGAACTACTGGCGCTATGCCAAGCAATTCACGTTGTGCGATCGGTACTTCACCGAGGTCGCGGGACCATCAACCCCGAACCACCTGATGCTGATCGCCGCGGCCTCGCCGATCATCGACAACCCGCACTATCGCGACCCGATCAAGGACCAGCCACCGTTCGACATCCCTTCGGTTCCCGTGGCGCTGGCGAAGGCTGGCCTCACCTGGCGCAACTACGGCGGCTATGCCCACGGTTACATCACGGCCCTCAAAGGCAGCAAGAACAACGTGACCGCGGACCACTTTGCGAAAGATGCGGCGGCCGGCAAACTGCCGGCGGTGTCCTGGGTCTACGGGCCCACCGGGCTGAGCGAACACCCGGTCGAACCGGTGAAGGCCGGCCAGAAATGGACCGCGGACCAGGTCGATGCCGTTGTCCGGGGCGGCCTCTGGCCCAACACGGTCATCTTCATCACCTGGGACGACTGGGGCGGCTGGTACGACCATGTCAATCCACCGCTGGTCGAGAAATGGACGGACGGCACCCAATTCCGGTATGGATCACGCGTCGCCTGCCTGGTGCTGAGCCCGTACGCCAAAGCCGCGCATGTCTCACACATCCAGCACTCGCATGTCAGCATCGTCCGGTTCTGCGAAAAGACGTTCGGTCTCAAGCCCCTCAACGCTCACGACAAGGCGGCCGACGACATGTCCGACTGCTTCGATTTCCAACAGAAGCCCTTGCTTCCACCCGGCCCCGCAACTGGCTGATAATGGGTCCAGGAGGAGTCATGCTACCGCTCCAAACCCATTGCTGGCAGAGCGGCGGAACTTTCATCTGCGACATGGGTGACCTCCCAGGACCGCCCACAGCGCTCTACTATGTCCTCGACGCTGTTGGCCTCGTTGTTCTGGCGCTCGGCCTGTACTCACTCGTCACGGGACGCATACTGCTGAAGCTGGGCCGGCTAAAGCAGCTTTCGACACCCGGCGCCGTCCGCGTTATCGGCCTGAGCATTTTGCTCATTTGTCTACCCTATCTTTGGGCCAATTGGGAGCTGGATCGTGCGCTTCATGATCTGCTTGCCGGCATCATCGCCAGCGGGTGCCTCCAATGGTGGGCGTACCGCGTCGATCGTCGTCGTGGCCGGCTCCCGTCGCCGAGCCAGCCGGGAACAGCCTAGGCTAGCTCTCCCTCACCCGCCGCACCGAGTGGCAGCGTCTGAAGGATTGGACGGCGCATAAGCCGCCCTATTTCAACGGACTCATAGGAGGAAAACCGTAATGTTCTCGATTGCCCGCCCGCAACGTCGATTGAAACTCGCCACGTTCGCGGCCCTCGCCGCAACGGCGGGAGCCCTGGCGATCAGCGGCGCGATCCAGGCGTCGGCCGACGATCTTGGGCCGTTCACTTGCACCGATAGGTCGGGAGGCACCGCTCCAGCCCCGGGCGATATTCGCGCCTCCGAGTTAACCGCCATCCGCGTGGCGCATCACAACGGCTATGACCGCCTCGTCTTCGAGTTCGCCCCGTCCAGCGCGGTCCCGCAATATCAGCTGACTCGACAAGGCTCGACCTTTATCCGCGACGCCAGTGGTCAGCCGGTCACACTTGAAGGCTCGGCGGGAATCCGCGCCGTCCTCCATAACAGCGAGATCGCGAGCGGTGTGCCGAGCGACCTCAAGCCTCGTCTGCCCGAAATCCGCGAAGTCGCGAACATCGGCAACTTCGAACGCGTGGTCAGTTACGGGATCGGTCTCAAGACGGCCGCCTGCTTCCGGGTGCTCGAGCTGAGCGGGCCAGCCCGCCTGGTGATCGACGTCCAGACTCCGCCCGATGTCACGGCCTCGGCCGCCCCGGCGGCCACGACCTCGGCGGCGCCGTCGACAGCCGCCACGGCCAGCGCCGTTCCTTCGGACCTCGCCGCCACCGGCCATCCGGCTTCAGCGGGCCAGCCAGCGGGCATGCCAATCGCGCCGATCCTGCTGGGACTGCTCGCGGTGACGGCGGGGCTCACCATCGCCGGCCTGCGACGCTTCGCGAGGAAATGACCCTCTCTCCCCACTTCCCCGCTAATTCCCTCCCCCCTTATGGGGGAGGGTCAGGGTCGGGGGTTTTAAAAGTTCACCCGTCCGCGCCGGTTCCGGCGTCTATACGATTGGCATGCTCATGGATCCGGCGCTCGGGCGCGTCATCGAACGATGTCGGGACGGCGACAGGGACGCATTCGAGGAGGTGGTCGACCGATACGGCCTCCAGCTCCTGAGGACCGCCCGTCTGATCCTTCGGGACCAGGCGCTGGCCGAGGACGCAGTCCAGGAAACGTTCCTTCGGGCCTGGCAGCGGATCGGCAGCTTGCGCGACGAAGACCCGGGCCCCTGGCTCAATCGGATTGCCATGAATGAGAGCATCTCGGCGTACCGGCGGCGGCATCGCTTCCAGGCGCTCACCGAGCGGTTCGGCCGCCTGAGCGGCGGTAAACGCGAAGTCTCGAGTGAAGCCCACCTGGACCTGGCGCATGCTTTCGACCAGCTGTCAGCCGAGCAACGGGCCGCGATCGCGCTCCATTACTACCAGGATCTGAGCGTCGAAGACACAGCGAAGGCGCTTCGGGTCCCGGTGGACACCATGAAGTCCCGGCTCAAGACGGCCCTCCGCCGCCTTCGCGACCTGACCGGGTCTGAGGAGATCTCAGCATGAGCGACAAGTTTGAGAATGACCTGCGGGAACATCTTCACCATGAAGCGGAGGAAATCCGCGAGTTTCCGCGCCGGCTCCGCGGCCGGATTCGCGAGGGGATCGCGCCGCGCGCACGTCCTCGCATGGCTCCCCAGCTGGCGCTGGCCGGTGCGCTGGTCCTGGTGGCCGTCGCCGTGCTGGCCGTCCGCAACCCGCAGGTCATCACCGTCGTCGTCAGTCCGATCAAGAATCTTCTTCAGCCATCGCCGTCGCCCACACCGCAGCCGTTCGCGTGCAGCGACCGCTCGGGTGGCACAACGGGACTTTTGGGCCAGCTGACGGCGATTCGCGTTGCCCATCATGCCGAGGCGCCGGGGTTTGACCGGATGGTTTTCGACTTCAGCAGCGGCATCCCTTCCTACGACCTCATCCGCCAGGAGTCCTCTACGTTCGTCAGGGATGCCAGTGGTCAATCGGTCACGCTGGCCGGCAGTACCGGGATCAAGCTCATTTTTCGCGATACGGACGTCCAGGGCGTCCCGGATGACCAAAAACCGAACCTTCCCGCCGTGCGGGAGATCGAGAACATCGGCAACTTCGAGCGGGTCCTCAGCTACGGCATCGGGCTGTCCTCGTCCCAATGTGTCCGGGTACTTGAGCTGAGCAACCCCTCCCGTCTGGTGGTGGACGTCACGACCTCGACATCAGCCTCGGCCTCACCGGCGCCCACGCCGCTGCCGACCGTGCCCGAGGCGACCGATCTCGGCCCGTTCAGCTGCCAGGACCGCGGCGGTGGCTCGGAAACGAGCCCGGCGATGCGGCTGACGGACGTGCGCGTGGCCCACCAGGCGGCGGGCTACGACCGGATCGTCTTCCAGTTCGCTCCACCCGTCGGGGCGTCGGCGCATCTGCCGGCTTACACGGTGTCGCGCCAGGCGTCTACGAAATTTGTGAAGGACCCGAGCGGGCTGGAGGTCACCATGCGGGGATCCAGCGGGCTTCGGATTGTTTTCCACGGCGCGAGTGGGGCTGACAGCTACACCAAGAGCCGCGACATCACCCCTGGCCTCCCCGTTGTCCAGGAGGTTGAACAACTTGGGGATTTCGAGGCGGTGCTGAGCTGGGGCGCCGGACTATCAAGGCCGTCATGCATCCGGACGCTGGAGCTGAGCAACCCGACGCGCCTGGTGATCGACGTCCAAACACCGTAACCCAACCGGTGAAGGCCTGGTATGCGCCCGCGTTCAGCCTGATGATGGTTTGCGTGCTCGCCGCTTGCAGCAGCGGAACGTCGGGCCCGAGCGACGCTTCAACCTCAGCGAGCGCAACGGTCACGCCCACCACCGCCGGCAGCTTTGTCGTGACCTCGACGGATCTGGCCTCGGGCCACTGGCCTTCAGCCGAGACCTGCGACGGCGGCGACCGCGTGCCTGACCTCCACTGGTCGGCCGGCCCTCCAGGTACGAAGGCGTTCGCCCTGCAGCTGTACGATCCGGACGCCCCTCACGGTGGCTTCACGCACTGGATGCTCGCCAACGAGAGTGCCGACCTTCGACAGCCGACCCCGGGCACTGGCGTCAGCGGGAAGAACGATTTCGGCCACGAGGGCTACAACGGCCCCTGCCCGCCGCGAGGGAGCACGCACCGGTACGTCTTCACGGTCTACGCGATCGATGCGACCTTACCCCTGCGTCCTCTCTATAGCCACACCGAATTCCAGCGGGCAATCCAGGGCCACATCCTGGCGCAAGCGGCGCTGACCGCGACCTATGGCCGCTGACAACCGGCCTTCCGCATCAGGACCGATATCGAAGAAGAGGAACGATTTGCTCCGCCGTGGTCAGCGAGCCGTGATGACCGTTCAACCGGGCCTGCGCCGGATCGACGTCACGTTGGGCGATACCGACTCGAGCGTAGGCGGCCGCGACCACGTCGCCGATCCGCTCCCTCGCCCGCTCCGTGACTCGCGGCCCGAAGATCCCCGTGGCGATCGCCTCCTCCCGCCCCCAGATCCACATCCGTCCGCCGAGGACCGACCGCCACGCGGTGAGCACATCCGCCGTCGCGCCCGGCACGGTCGTGATGTAGCGCGCTCGAGCCTCGCCGGCAAGCACCCGCACACCGCTGGCCAGCTCCGGGTGATCCGCCAGGTCGAGCCGCTCACTGGGGCGAAGATCCACCATGCCATGGTCGCCGGTCACCACCAGGAGCGTCCCCGGCAGCAGTTGCTCGGCCAGCAACCGGACCGCCCGATCCACCACGGTCAGCTCGTCCCGCCAGGCCTGCGACCGGACCCCGTAGACGTGTCCGGCAGTATCCAGGCGCGGATGGTAGCCGTAAACGACCGCGCGTGGCGCGTCTAACAACCGGAGCGCCAGCTCAGTGATGGCCTCCAGAGAGTCGGCGGCATGGAAACGCTCGCTGCGCCCGATCGCCCGCGTGAGCCCGGATCCGGCGTGGAAGGCCGGGCCCAGGTGGTGGATCGGCACACCGGCCGCGGCGGCCCGCTCCGC
>VBEW01000014.1 GCA_005889225.1 Chloroflexota bacterium
GGCTCTCTTTGCCAGCCCCAGGGCGGCCTCGGTGTTCCTGATCATCAACGGCGGGATCATGTTCGCCGGCGAGCGGCTTCGTCGCCGGGCGGCAACCTTCGAAGAGGGCCGGACCGCGCTCGACCGGCTCAGCGTCCGGAGCGCCGCCGGCATCGGCTCCGCCCAGATCCTCGCGCTCTTACCGGGAATTTCGCGCTCAGGCAGCAGCATGGTCGCCGGGCTGTTCGCCAATCTGACCCACGAGGCCGCGGCGCGATTTGCGTTTCTCCTCGCGACTCCGGTGATCTTCGGTGCCGGCGTGCTCAAAATCCCTGATCTGTTTACGCCGGTCGCCCTGCCGCATTTGCCCGTTTATCTACTCGCTGGTGTCGTCGCCGGCGTCGCGGCCTTCCTGAGCGTGGCCTATCTCATGCGATACTTTCGGGTGGGACGGCTCGATCCATTTGCGTACTATTGCGCGGCGTTCGGGATCCTTTCGCTGATCCTGCTCAGCCGCTGACGCGATCAAGGAGGACGGATGCAAGATAACCCACTCGAAAACAGCCCGATGGCTTTCTTTGTCGGCATCGTGCTCGCCTTCATCGGAGCGGCTGGTGCGGTCTTCTACCTGTTCGTGCGGACCTCAACCGAAAGCCTGATCCTGCCAGGGCCGACATTCCGGCTCAAGCATTTCGTTCTCGCTCTCGTCGTTCTCGCCGCCGGCGCCGCGCTCGCCTCCTTCGCGCGGCCGCGAGACTCGAGCATGTCGGACAGCACGCCCTACAGCCGCTAGGCGGAGCGCCGCAACGTGGCTCAGATCGGTTATGCGGCGATGCTGGAACAGTTCCATCCGAAGGACCTGGTGGGATTCTGCACAAAGGCGGAAGCGGCCGGATTCTCCGGAGTCATGGCGGCCGACCACCTCCAGCCCTGGATACCGCAGCAAGGCAACGCCGCCTTCGTCTGGGCGTTCATGGTGGCTGCTGCCGAGCACACCAAAGGCGACATCGGTCCCGGGGTGACCTGTCCATCCTTCCGGTACCACCCGGCGGTGATCGCCCAGGCGGCCGCCACCATGGCAGCGATGTATCCGGGCCGCTTCTGGCTCGGTCTCGGCTCCGGCGAAGCTCTCAACGAACACGTGGTGGCTGGATACTGGCCGGAGGTTGCCGAACGCATCACCCGGCTTTTCGAAGCCATCGAGCTGATGCAGAAGTTGTTCACCGGCAAGGATGTGAAGCACGAGGGACGCCATTACAAGATGGAGACGATTCGGCTGTGGACGATGCCCGAGGAGCCGCCTCCAATCTACGTGGCCACCGCCGGCCCGGTGACGGCCGAGAAAACCGGACAGTTCTGCGATGGGCTGATCACGGTGGGCGCTCCTGAGGAGAAGATCGAGACCGTCTTCGAACGATTCGTGAAAGGCGCCCTCAAGGCCGACAAGGATCCGAGCACGATGCCCAAGATCCTCCAGCTGCATCTTTCCTGGGCCCCCACCGATGAGGAGGCGATGCAAAACGCCCTGACCGAATGGCCGAATGGTGGCATGAAGTTCCCAAAGGCGGATATCCGGTCGCCTCGTGATTTCGAGCAGATGGCGAAGCTGGTCAGGCCGGAGGACTTTGAGGGGCGGATGTTGATCTCGTCCGATCCGGACGCCCATTGCCGCGAAATCCAGAAGTTCATTGATTTTGGCTTTGACCGCGTCTACCTCCACAACGTGGGCCGCAACCAGCTCGAATGGATCGAGGTTTTCGGTAAGCAAGTCCTCCCCAAACTCCACGAGGCCGTCACCCGCTGAGCTTGCCCGCCTGATCGAGGCGGAGCTGCAGCGCGATCGCAACCCGTCCCGGGGGTTGGCCGAAAAGGCGTATTTGAAGAGCGACCTCAGCTTCCTCGGCGTCCCCCTGCCGGCCATGCGGCAGCTGGTCAACACCATCCGGCGGCGGCCGCCCGCGCTCGACCGCGACGCCCTGCTTCAGCTGGTTCGGACGCTCTGGAGCCGGTCGGTCTTCGAACTGCGGATGGTGGCGGTGCTCACCCTGGAGGCATTCGGACCACTCCTCCGGCCGGCTGACATCAGGCTGCTCGAGCGCCTGATCCGCGAGTCGAAAACCTGGGCCTTCGTCGATGAGCTGGCCATCGCGATCATCGGACCCCTGGTCGAACGCGCGCCCGCGCTGCTGGCCGTTCTCGATCGCTGGTCGGCGGACACGGATTTCTGGGTGCGACGTTGCGCGCTGCTGGCGCTGCTGCCACCGCTGCGTCGCGGCGCCGGCGACTTCGAGCGATTCGGCCGCTACGCGGACCGGATGCTCGGCGAACGGGAATTCTTCATTCGCAAAGCGATCGGCTGGGTGCTCCGCGAGACCGGCAAGAAGCAGCCCGAGATCGTCTACGCATGGTTGCTCCCTCGCTGCGGGCGAGCTTCCGGCGTCACCGTCCGCGAGGCCGTGAAGTACCTTTCGCCGCAGCAGCGGAGCGCGCTGCTCTCGGCGTATGCAGCGGGAGCGCACCTGCGGCGAGCTTCCGCCCACGCACTTCGATGAATGCGGGGAACAACGTGTCGAGGTGGGCGTCGCTACCGGGCTCAGGGTGTGGCTCGGGCGGCCCGGGCGAGAACTCCCAGATCCCGTCGACCAGCATGCCACCGGCCACCATGCCGTTGACGATGGTCTCGAACCGGTGGCCGAACTCGATGGTGGGCGCCACCAGTTTCTTCTTGCCCAGCGTCCAGGTCATGTCCCACTCACTGAGGTAGGGGACCGGCCTGTCGACGAAGTAGCTGATCTTCGGCCGCCAGCCGCCATCCTTGAAGCTCCCATAGAGGCGCAGGGTGGTGGGATGCATGGTGGACAGCAGGTAGGTGCCGCCGGGCGCCAGCACCCGTCCGACCTCCTTCAGCACGCGGACCGCATCGTCGATGAACACCAGCGAGTGACAGTGCCAGACGACATCGAACGACGCGTCCTTGAACACCGAGAGGTCCTTCATGTTGCCGCGAACCAGTCGGGCCCTGACGCGCTGCCGGGCCGCCAGGTCACGCACGGTTTTCAGCTACGTCGGCGAGATGTCGAATACCGTGATGTCGGCTCCCAGTTTCGCGAAGATCACCGGGTCCCATCCCCCACCCGCCGCCAGGCCGAGGACGCGCGCCCCCTGGAGGCGGACTCCCTTGAGGCGGCCGCGGGGATCCATGAAGCGACGCATGCCGGCGGTGGACTTCGGCGGCCGGCCGAAGGGACGCGTGTAGTTCATCGCGGCCTTGGCGAGCCGCTCCCACATTTTCTTGTTGTGCTCGGCGATCCGGTCCTTCACCGACTCGGCATGGTACCGAATCGCACCATGCGCCGTACTTAGACTGAGGGCCGTGACCAGCATCGACGTGGTGACCGGCGCCTTCAGCTACACCGGGCGATTCGTCGCTGCCCGCCTACTCGATCGTGGCCGCGAGGTCCGGACGCTGACTAATCACCCGCGTGCCAACGATCCATCCGGCGGGCGCATCCGCGCCTATCCGCTGGATTTTGCGCATAGGGACCTGTTGCTCGAGGCGATGAGCGGCGCCGACACGCTGTACAACACCTACTGGGTTCGGGCGCCGAAGGGAAGCCTCACGCACACGGTGGCCGTCGAGAACATCAGGTGCCTGATCGAGGCCGCCCGCCACGCCGGTGTCCGGCGCGTGGTGCACACGAGCATTGCCAACCCGACCGCATCGACGCGGAGCTACTACCGAGGGAAGGCCGCTGCCGAGGAAGTAATCCGGTCATCGGGACTCTCGTATGCCATCGTCCGGCCGACGCTGCTCTTTGGCGAAGGCGACGTCCTGATCAACAACATCGCCTGGCTGCTCCGTCACCTCCCGATCTTCGCGATCCCGGGCGATGGCCGCTACCACCTGCAGCCGATCCACGTCAGCGACCACGCGGGTTTGCTGGTCGAGGCTGGCTCCCAAGCGGCGGACGTCGTTGTCGATTCCGCCGGTCCGGAGATTTTCGCCTTTGACGAGCTGGTTCGCCTCCTTCGCCGAGCGATGAACCTCCGCGCGCTGGTCGTCCACGTGCCGCCCGTGCTCGCCCTGGCGGGCGCCACGTTGGCGGGCCGGCTGGCTGGTGACATGCTGCTCACCCGCGATGAGCTCGACGACTTGATGTCCGACATCCTTGTGTCGCACCAACCACCGCGGGGAACGACGCGCCTTACGGATTGGCTGCCAGCGCATAGCGACGAGGTAGGGCGTCGCTACGCATCGGAAATCGAGCGCCACTATCGTCGGGTTCCACCCGAGACCGCCTAACGACTGGACTTGCGTTTGCGATCGACGTAGTCGAGTAGCACGTAGTCACCGAGCCGATCGGCGCTGGCGAAGAAGGCCCGGCCGCCGTTCATGCGCGTCATTTGCTTGACGAACGACACGAGGTGATAGTCGTTGTCGAGCATGAAAGTGTTGATGACGATATGCTCCCGGGTGCACCGTTGCACCTCGAGCAGCGTCTTATGAAAGGTCTCGGGTAAGGGCGGGTAGAAGAACACGGCCTGCTGGCCTTCCATGTGCGCGGTCGGCTCGCCGTCCGTGACGATGATCACCTGTTTGTTCCCGGTCTTGTGCCGGTTCAGGAACTGGCGCGCCAGCATCAGGCCGTGCTGGATGTTGGTGCCGTAGATCGACTCGTTGTAGGTGAGCTCGGCCAGTTGATGGGGCTTGACCGGGCGCGCGTAGTCGCTGAAGGCGATCACCTGGAGAAAGTCGCGCGGGAACTGGCTGCGGATCAGCGCATCAAGCGCCAGCGCCACCTTCTTCGCCGCGTAGAAGTAGCCGCGCAGCGGCATCGAGCGGCTCATGTCGATCATCAGCACGGTCGCGGACTGGGCGCTGAACTCCGACCGGTAAACCTCGAAGTCGTCGGTGTTGAGGTGGATCGGCCGCTGCGCTCCATCCCGTCGCAGCGCGTTCATCAGGGTCTGCTCGACCTGCAAGTTGAAGGCGTCGCCAAACTCGTAGACCTTGGTTTCATCAGACCGCTCCGAGCCCAGGCCCCGAACTGTGATCGGGTGATCGCCGAAGCGGTCGCGTTTCAGTCGCGTGTACAGGTCCCGAAGTGCCTTCTGGCCGATGCGCCGCATCCCGCGTGGTGTCAGCTCCATCCCTCGACGGCCGCGCTGCATGTACCCCTTCTTTTCCAGCTGCGCCGCCAGCTCGCTCATCTGGTCGGCCGCCTGGCGCGCGTCAGGCCCCAGCAATTGCTGGAGCTGCGCCGATTGCTCCGGCGTGAGCTGGCGACCCTGATATCCCTCGCGCAGGGCGGCTTCGAGATCTTCAATGCCCTGCAATCGTTCCATCAACCCAAGGGCTTCCTGTAGCGGCAATGACTCGGACCCGTAGAAGGCATAGCGGTTGCCCAACCCGGGCCGCGGCGACAGTAACTCCAATTGCGCCGCCAGCTCCGCCATCTGCTCCTGGAGCTCGGGATCGTTTAACGTCGAGGCGAGCAGGTCCTGCAGCTGCTGGCGCATTTCGGGCGAGAGCGATTGCATCAGGGACTCCATCTGCGCCATCTGCCGCTCCAGCTGCTGAATCAGCTCATCCAGCGTCTTCGGCGGATTGGGGCCGAAGAAATGGCCGAAGCGCTGCATGAACTGATCGAACTTCGGCGTCTTCCCCTCCAGCCGGTCGCGCAGCATCTGATTGAGCGCCCTGAGCATCTCCTTGATCTCGCCAAGATGCTCGGGCTGGAGCTGCTGCATGGTGCGCGTCATGTTCTTGAAGTAGGTCTGCGAGACCTGCTGCTTGAGCTCTTCCATCAGTTGCTCGAAGGCGTGGGCCGCGCCCTCGTCCATGAACTCGTAGTCGCTGAGCTTTCGAATCGTGCCGGCGACGTCCTCCGGCAGGCTGTCGAGCTCCTGCAGCTTTTTCTTGGTGATGCGCTGCAGCAGGCGCTTCGCGCTTTCCGGCGCCTGGTCGAGCCGCTCCGTGATCCCCTGCCGCTCGCGCCGAAGGATGTCGTTCAGCCGCTCGCGAATGTTGCTGAAGACGTCGTTCAGGTTGTACCGCTTCAACTGCTGAAGGCGCTTCTGCCGGAGTCGCTCGAGCATCTCCTCGAAGCCGGGCAGCCGCCGGCCCTGCCGGTCGCGCCAGCCCCGGCTCATCAGACGATGCAGCGCGTAGTCGAAATCCCCGCCCTGGAAGAGGTCTTCGGCCAGACGGTCGAACAGGTCCTCGGCGTCGCGGCCGAAGGGCTCCTGCGAACCGTCCCAGCGCTCGTACCGGTTCGATCTTGCGATCATTCAGCCGGCGTAGACGGCCGCCCCATCGAGCTCGGTCTTGTTGATCCGCTTGCTCAAATGGAGGCCTTCGAGCACGAACTCCACGCCCGAGGCCGCCAGTGCCGGGCGTTTCTCGAGTCCCAGGCTCTTCAACGCTTTGTCCATTCCCGGCAGCTCGCGCAAGATGGCAGCGTAGCGGTCGGCCGGCTGACCTTCCGAAACCTCGAAGGTCAGACCCGCATCGAAGCGCTGCACGAGCTCGTTGAACTGGCTGATCTCGAAATGCCGCCGAAACACGTTCAGCACGGCGGTCTTGATGATCTTCTCCAGCACCGTCTGGTCGTCGCCCTCCTCCCAGGTCTCCATCTCGAGCTTCCCGGCGCTGGATGGGATCATGGACGGCAGGTCGGTGATTCGGGGGACCGCCTCGGTTTCTCCGGTGCGCAGGGCCCGCCGTGAGGCGTTGGAGGCGAGGTTCTCGTAGTTCGTGATCGAGATTCGGACGCTGACGCCGGACCGCTGGTTGATTTTCGGGTTGCGGCGAGCCAGCTGGGTCACCTCCGCGACGATCTCCTTCATGAAATCGGGCATCACCACCGATAGTTCGTGGTCCTGGAACTCGGTGCGCTCCTGCTCGACGATCCGGATCTCGTCATCGACGCTGCGCGGATAGTGGGTGCGGATCTGGGCCCCGAAGCGGTCCTTGAGGGGCGTGATGATCCGGCCTCGGTTCGTGTAGTCCTCCGGGTTCGCGCTCGCGACCACGTAGACATCGATCGGGAGCCGGAGCTTGAAGCCACGGATCTGCACGTCGCGCTCCTCGATGAGATTCAACAGTCCGACCTGGATGCGCTCTGCGAGGTCCGGGAGCTCGTTGATGGCGAAGATGCCCCGGTTGGTCCGCGGCACGAGACCGTAATGGATGGTCAGCTCGTCGGCAAGGTATTTGCCCTCCGCGACCCGGATCGGGTCGACCTCGCCGATCAAGTCGGCGATCGAGGTGTCGGGCGTGGCCAGCTTCTCGCTGTAACGTTCGTCCGGTGTGATCCAGCGCACTGTGACGCGGTCACCCTGGGCGGCCACCCGATCGCGGCAGGCGCGGCAGATCGGCGCGTACGGATTGTCATTGATCTCGCAGCCGTCGATCATCGGGACCTCCGCATCGAGCAGGCTGGCCAGTGATCGAATCAGCCGGCTCTTGGCCTGGCCCCGCTCACCCAAGAAGACGATGTCCTGCCCGGACAGGATGGCGTTCTCGATTTGGGGAATGACCGACCCTTCGAAGCCGATGATGCCGGGGAACAGCTCCTCGCCCGACTTGATCTTGCGGATCATGTTCTTGCGCATCTCCTGCTTGACCGGAAGGACACGGTACTCACTCTGTCGGAGTTGGGCGAGGGTGGTGGGCTGCTCCAATGGATACCTCTTTTTGGAATGTGGTGACGCCGTTTCGATTCTACGGGGCGGCCCGCGGTTCAGCCGGTTTCAAATCCGCTTCGTCCAGCTGGTTCGCGATGGCAGGCGCCAGCTCTGGGAGCCGAACCGCCAGCGCCCGTAGCAGACCAAAGCAGCCGGTCAGCATCATGTCGCCGTGCGGGACGGCGAGATGCGGTCGAAGGCGCGAGCCGTCGAGCAGACCGCGGCGAGGTCCGGTGAGCGCAAGAGGCGGGGATGGCTCCGCGATCGGGCCGAGCTCCAGCGCGCCATGACCCATGTCATCGAATACGGCCTGGTTCGACAGCGTCCCGCTGGCGAGCCCGTCGAGGTAGCCTTCGAGCTTCTCCCGGGTGAGCTCGCCGGTGTGGTGCTCGAAGAGGCCGGCGATTCGCCGTCCGTCGAGGAGCGCGGCGATCGTGTGAAAGTTGCCAAGGTTGACGACCATCGCGCGGTTGACGGCCCCGACTCCGGGGTCGTCCAGGGCGCCCAGAACGGCCGCTGGACCCGTGTCCATGAGGAAGAGCGGTTCAGACCCGGTCCAGGTACGGGCGACCGCGCGCATGCGGGTCATTCGCGCCGGAATCTCCGCGGCGAGAAAGCCGAAACCCGTAAGCCCGGTGCCGCGCACTACCTGTTCGCGCAAATAGTCGAAACGAAAACGCCGGTCACTGACCCCCGGCGGTGCCGCACCGTGGTCGAACACCGCCACCGCCACCGCATCGAACGCGGTGCTCACATGAAAGCTGTTTAGCGCGTCCATCAGCTCGCCGAAATAGAAGTCCCGCATTTCCAGGCGGCGGGCGCCGGCGACGCCGTTCGGCCCATCGACGATGCGGACGCCCATCGCTTCCACCCGGGTCAGGTCGTCGTCGAAGGTTCGCGCGGCGTCCGGGGTCGCATAGACCTTCAGTCCCTTGCGCAGGTGCGCCTCCACGGCCCAGTGGTCGGGTCCGCCGCCCATGGTCACCCCGGTCAGGAACAGGTCGGTCCCGTCGGCGGTCGTCTGCTTTACCTGCTCCGCCAGCAGGGCCGTGGGTGACGGCATGACCAGCTGGACGGCGTTTTCGATCACCGTGCCGGCTTCGAACACCAGGATGTCCTGCGTGCCGGTGCCAACGTCGATCGCCAGGACACGTGGGTGGGCCACGGGGATTAGCGTACTTCCGTCCGGTCGCGCGGCAAGCCCGGTTGCCCTCCGGCGTTGCGCTGTCGATGATCGCCCACCGCGAGGACCCGCCTCCGCGACCCTCGACGGTCACGGGGGGAAGCGCTCGCGTAGCCCTGC
>VBEW01000015.1 GCA_005889225.1 Chloroflexota bacterium
GACGGTGGGCGGCGGATCGACGACCACGCAGAACTTCGCCCTGACGTCACAGGCCAACACCCTGACGGGCACAGTCACCGATGCCGGCACCGGCAGGGCCATCGCCGGCGCCACGGTCACGGCGGGCACATCGAGCGCGACCACCAATGCCAGCGGCGTGTACACGATTTCCGGGCTCGCGCCCGGCGATTACACCGCCACCGCGAGCGCGAACGGCTATGCGAGCCAGAGCGCGAGCATCACTGTGACGGGGGGGTCCACCACCACCCAGAACTTCGCCCTGACGTCGCAGGCCACCACCCTGACCGGCACCGTCACCGATGCCAGCACCGGCAGGGCCATCGCCGGCGCCACGGTCACGGCGGGCACATCGAGCGCGACCACCAATGCCAGCGGCGTCTACACGATTTCCGGGCTCGCCCCCGGCACCTACACCGCGACCGCGTCGGCGACCGGCTACGCCGGCCAGTCCGCCGACGTCACCATGACCGCCGGGGCCACGACGACCCAGAACTTCGTTCTAACGCCGAACCCTGGAACGATCAGCGGAACGGTCACCAGCGCGGCCACCGCCGCGCCAATCGCCGGCGCCACCGTCTCCTACAGCGGCGGCGCCACGACCACCGACGGCAGCGGGACGTACACCCTCACCAACGTCAACGAGGGCACCTACAGCGTGACGGCAACCGCGTCCGGGTACGCCAGCCAGAGCCGGACGGTCTCCGTCGGTCCCGGCGCGACGGTCACCCAGAACTTCGCGCTAACGCCGAACCCTGGAACGATCAGCGGAACGGTCACCAGCGCGGCCACCGCCGCGCCAATCGCCGGCGCCACCGTCTCCTACAGCGGAGGCAGTACGACGACGAACGTGAATGGCCAGTACACGCTCTCCAGCGTGCCGTCCGGCACTTACACCGTCACGGCCGCCGCCGCCGCCTACTCGAGCCAGAGCCGGTCGGTGACGGTGAGCGCGGGTGCGACCGCGACCGCCAACTTCGCCCTGTGGCTGGCTCCCCTCTTCAGCGACGGCTTTGAGAGCGGCAACTTCGGCAACTGGAACAGCAGCACCGGACTCGCGATCGAGACCTCGACCGTGCACGCCGGCACCTACGGCGCAGAAGGGTCGACCATCAACGGCACGACCTACGCCATCAAGCAGCTGGGCAGCACGTATGGCAACCTCTACGCGCGCACCTACTTCGACATCAAGTCGCAGACGACCGGCTTTACGCTGCTGGCGGATCAAACCGCGAGCGGCACCGGGATCATTCGTCTCTACGTCAGCCCGCAGGGCCAGCTGGTGCTCTGGAATGACGTGACGCAGCTGACCACCACCGGCCCAACCATGACGCTCGGCGCCTGGCACTCGGTCGAGTTGCACGTCGTCATCAACGGCGTTCTCAGCACGACCGAGGTGTGGCTGGACGGCAACCTGGTCCCCGCCTTCTCGAGCACGATGGCCACGCTGGGCATCCTGCCCGTCGGCCAGGTCCAGCTCGGTAGCCAGGGCATGCTCCAGATCTACGACGTGGCGTTCGATGATGTTGCGGTTTCAACCAACCGAACCGGCCCCTAGTCCGCTCGCAGCGGCCTTCGACGCCATGGACGGGCGCCGGATCCGCTATGCCTTCCGCAAAGGTTCGGAGCGCGTTGACCCGTACACGCCAGGCTCCGAGGTCGACATCCTGCTGGACCCGTCGGACCTGCGGGCGGCGGAAGCCGCCCTGATCACCCAGGGCTTCCGCCGCCTGGATGCGCCCGGCCACCGGCATCACCGGTTCTACCTCGGGTTTGACGGCGGTCGCTGGCTGAAGATCGACGCGAAGATCGCGCGCGGAACAGGCGGCGTACGCGGCGCCGCCGGGCGCTGGCGAGCAGCGGGGCACTTCCTCACCGCCCTCGCCCAGCGCCGGCCGCTGAGCATTCGCCGGGTGGGCCCGGTTGTCGCCCTGCTGGGGCCCGACGGCGCGGGCAAAGGCACTGTCATCGCGACGCTGAAAGCCCGGATCCCGGTGGGCGTCACCGTCATCTACCTCGGGGAGCGGCGGCGCCGGTCAACGCCACGCGGGCGCGTAACCGTCGCCCGGCGAGTCAGCCTGGTTCGCGAGTGCGCCTTCGTCATCCATCGCGCCCTTCGTTTCTGGGCGATTCTCCTGGGCGGCTATCTCGCCGCGTGGAGCGGCCACATCGTCTTGTGCGATCGGCATCCGGTTGAGGGGCTTGCGATCCGTCCACGAACCCATCCCGGCGCCGCCAGCCTGGAACGATTTCTCTTCGGCCGCTTGATGCCCTGGCCGGACGCGGTGATCGTGCTCGACGCACCGGGCGAGCTGCTCTTTGCCCGAAAGCGGGAGAACTCCCCGGAGTTGCTCGAGGCCCAGCGCCGCCGATACCGGGAGACGTTCGTCCCGAAAGGCGCGCGGCTGCTCTCGAGCACGGCGGACCTCGAAGCGACCATTCGCGAAGCGTCGGCCATCGTCTTTACGGCGCTGAAGGAGCGCCGGCGCTGGTGAGCTTCCGTTCGGTCGCCTCGCTCCTGCTGCCGGTCGAGGCCGATCGCAGCAGTGCCGTGCTCGAGACGGACGACCGCTGGTCGTTTCGGCCACAGGACAGGACGCCGGACGTCGTGGTTTGGGGCCGTCCCCCGCTGCCGTCCGGCATGCCCGTCATGACCCTGACCGGTGTGGTGGTCGCGCGCGAACTGGCGCTGCGGCGACTCCGACGGCCACCCAGCCCCTGGGCCAGTTCCTCCGTTTACCGTTGGCCCCCGCCGGCGTTTGGCGCGCTCCACGGTCGCGAGCGGGCACGCGCGGCGATGCTGGGCGGCGCGCTGGTGCAGCTGGTTGCCGGCAATCCGGTGACGCGCGTCATCGATGCGGCCGCGACCGCGGCTGGAGGCGAGGTACCGGTTGGCGGATTCTCCACCGGGTCCGGGGGATCGATCATCACCGGGCTTCAGGTGCCCGATGGTTCAGCCATGCTGCGTGTCGGACGGCGCGAGGAGGCTTCCGATCCGTCAGAAGGCACGCGAGCGCTGCAATGGCTGAACCGTGCGGGCGTCCCTGCGGTGCCGCGGCCGTTGGGCACCGGCCAGGTGGGTAGCGCGCGCTGGAGTCTCGAGTCGCGGCTCGCCGGCGTTCGCGGTGGAGTGCTGACCGAGGAGATCTTGCTCGAGGTCGCGCGCTTCTGCGCCCGGCTACCGGCGACCTCCGCGCCGCCGGCGGCCTTCGTAACCGACCTCGACCAGGTCGCCCGCGCCTACCCTGGCCATGCCGACTTCATCACGACCGTGTCGTCGTTCGTTCGACCGGTCCTGCGCACGCTTCCGGCGATTACCCGGCACGGCGACCTGTGGTCCGGCAACATTCTGCTGGGTCGCAACGGCTTTTCCGGCGTGGTCGATTGGGACGCGTGGCATCCGCGCGGTGTGCCCGGCACCGACTTGCTGCATCTGGTGGCGACCGGTGCCGCGCACCGGAGCGGCCGCGAGCTCGGTTCCGTCTGGCTCGAGGCCCCCTGGCGATCACCTGCCTTTCAACGGCTCGCCGCGTCGTACTGGCCGGCGCTGGACATCTGGCCCAACGCCGCGACGCTGCAGGCGGTGGGCATCGCCTGGTGGGCGGGGTATGTCGCGCACAGCATCGCCTGTGATCCGGCGCTCGTCACCCAGCCTCGCTGGAGCACGCTCAACGTCGACCGCGTCCTTGCCGCGTTGAAGCGGATGCTGCTGTGAGCCGCGTGCTGCTCGTGGGCAAGGGCCCGCCGGACCGGGGCGGCATCTCCGCCTTCATGCAGACGTTGCTGGCCGGCGAGCTAAAGGCCTCCCACCGAATCGGCCTGCTCAACCTTTATCGCGACGAGGTGCTGCGTGGCGGCCGGTTTACGCGTGCCAATGTCGCCCGCACGCTGGCCGACGCGCGCCGCCTGTGGCGGGCCAGCCGCCAGGTCGACATCGTGCACATCAATACCGCGCTGGTTCCGTCGGCCACCCTGCTGCGGGCCGGGTTATTCGCGCTGGTGGCGAGGGCCGCGGGCGCGCGCGCCATCGTCCACGCGCACAGCGGCCGCATCGACCTCTGGCTCACGACGCCGTTGCGGCGCCTGCTCGTGCGGCTGGCGCTGGCCCCCGCCGACCGCGTGCTGACCGTCTCGGAGAGCAGCCGGCGATACCTTGCCCGCTCCCTCGGGTCGTCGCGCGTGACGCTGGTGGACAACGGCATCGATCCGTCCGGGTACGGCCCCGGCGAGCCGGCGCATCAACCTCCGGCGATCCTCTTCGCCGGCGTGCTCAGTCCGCGCAAGGGGCTGATCGACTTGATCAAAGCCTCCAGCCTGCTGCAACGCCGCGGCCTTACCCACCAGTTGCTGGTGGCGGGCGGTCCGCCCGAGGAGGGTCCGCAGGCGGAGGCCGAGACGCTGGAGGCCGCCAATGGCGCACCGGTACGGTTCCTCGGAACCCAACCCCACGACGAGATGGCTCGACTGTACCGAAGCGTCGATGTGTTTTGCCTTCCATCGTGGTGGGAGGCCATGCCGCTGACCATCCTGGAGGCGATGGCGAGTGGCCTGCCGGTGGTGGCGTCGACGGTCGGCGATATCCCGCGCGCGATCGACGACGGGGTGACCGGCCGCCTCGTTGCTCCCCAGCAGCCGGAGGCGCTGGCCGACGCGCTCGATCCCCTCCTGCGCGACCCGCAGCTGCGGGCCAGCATGGGACGGGCGGGTCGCCAGCGGGTCGAGCGGCTGTTCAATATTCGTGGGACCTGCGCCGCGCTCGATGCGATCTACCGCGATCTGACCCCGACGCCAGCGGCCGGCCGGCGGGCGGCGTGAACCGAACGCCCCTCGTCGCCGCGCTGGTCACCGGCCTGACGATCGGCATCGCCAGCCCTGCGCCTGCCCATGCTGAAGATGAGGGGGAGGCCCCGATCCAGCACACGATCATCGTCTACCAGGAGAACATCTCCTTCGACCATTACTTCGGGACCTTCGGTCAGGGGAGCTCCGGTATCCCGGCGGGCGCGCAACTGTTCCACACAACGCCCGAGGGCATGCAACTCGGTCCGTTCTCGCCATTTCGGCTCGATGGAACCACCCAGTCTTCCACCTGTGACGTCGACCACGACTACGGGAGCATGATCGCCATGGCCGACGGCGGAGCCATGGATCACTACCTGCAGTTTGGCAACGATCTGACCGAACCCAGCCCGTACGGCCCGTGCCCGAGCTTCGAGGCCAATCCGGACGGGCCGGCCCTGGCACTCGGGTACTACGAAGGCACCGCGGGTGATGCCTCGGCGCCGTTGCAGAACTACTGGCGGCTGGCTTCCCAGTACACGCTCGCCGACAACGCCTTCAGCGCGATGTACGGACCCTCGACGGCTGGCGCGCAGTGGCTGGTGGCCGCCACGGCGAACACCGTCGGAGATCCCAACCCGGCCGGCGACGTCTGCAACGACTACGGTGGACCGTTCATGCCGCAGCAGGATATCCCCAACCTCGGCGCGGAGGCGTCCGCCGCCGGCGTGAGCTGGGCCTGGTTCGAGGGCGGCTTTGGCACCTGTGTGACCAGCGGGAGCCTCGCCGATTACAGTGCGCATCACGATCCGTTCCAGTACTTCACATCCACCGCCGACCTGGCGCACGAATGGGCCTGGAATCCGCGGATGAATTTCCCGCAACCGAACCGCCACCAGCGTGACCTGCAGGTCCTCTATGCGGCGCTCGACAGGACACCGATCGATGGGACTGTCCCCAGGCTCCCCCAGATCTCATGGGTCAAGGCACCGAAACCGTTCGACGGCCACCCCGGCTATTCCAGCCCGGTCGCCGATGACGCCTTCATCGGTGACCTGGTCGGCCGCATCCAGGCCAGCAAGTACTGGAAGCACACGGCGATCATCGTCGCGTTCGACGAGACCGGCGGTTGGTGGGATCACGCGTCCCCGCCGGCGCAGACGGACCCGCATTTCATGCCGACCATCGACGGCTCGCCCAACCTGTCGGGTTGTCAATACCCGGGCATGGGCGACCCCTGCGGTGAAGCGGGCTTCGGGCCGCGGATCCCACTGCTCGTCATCTCGCCGTACGCGAAGCGGCATGCGGTCGACCACGATCTCATGGACACCAGCTCGCTGGTCAGGTGGGTGGAGTCCACCTACCACCTGCCGCCGCTTGGGGTGTGGGGCAATCGGGACGTCAACGCCGGCGACCTTCGCGGGGCGTTCGATTTTTCCGCTGAGGACCAGCCCTAAGCCCACCTCCGGCGCCGACACTATGTGTTAACGAACCGGGGTAAAACCTGTCCGGCGGCTGCTGGCCTCCGAATACACGTTGCGAAAACCGTTACGGCCTACTGACTTTGCTGTAGGGACTTCGCCACTGGCTTCGTAGCGTTCCTCGCGCAGATTGTCCAAAGAGGGGGGTACGCCCCAACGCAACAAGCCCCCTTCGGAGGAGCGAGGCGGTGAAGCGTCAAGCTGGACGCGCGCTGACATCATTCATTCTGATTCTTCTGATCCTGGGCGCCACGCTCCTGGTCGTGGATGCGGGGATCAAGCTCAGCCCCGGCCTGGTCGCCGCCAGTCAAACGAAGGCGTCGACCTCGCCGAACGCGTCGAATTCGCTGACCGCGCTGAGCTCCCCCAAGCCGTCGAAGAGTTCGCCCGGCAAGAAGCTCGGCCAGTCGCCGAAACCGACGCCCACGCCAACCCCAACCCCGATTTCCCCCCCCAACCCATGGACGACCCCCCTGCCGTCGTTTTCCCCAACGCCAACACCCACGCCGACCGTGACGCCGACGCCTACGCCGACCCCGGCACCCACGCCGACCCCGGCACCCACGCCGACCCCGGGACCCACGCCGACCCCGGCACCCACGCCGACACCGACGCCGGCGCCCACTCCAACGCCGCCGCCGGGATCCGGCCTCTCGATCGTGGCACTGAACTCCTACTCATCGCAGGTCCTCTGGACCCTGCCGGCGACCACGACCCGCGTCCAGATCCTGCGCAGTGGACGCCTCATCGACAACTTCGCTGTCGCGGGGGGCACGGCCCTCGCGTACACCGACTACCTGCTCTGGCAGTCCACGACCTATAGCTACGAGGTCAAGCTGCTGAATGCTTCCGGTGCGGTGATCGCGGATCAGACCGCCAGCCTGACGACGCCGGCGCAATCCGGATCGTTCCCTCGCCTGTACAGCGCAACGAGCTTCTGGAACACGCCCATCCCGGGCAGCCCGGCGATCGATCCGAACTCGGCAGGCATGGTGTCCCGATCCCTGACCACCTACGCGGGGAGCGCCAACTTCGCCCCGACGAATGATTGGGGCAAGGCGATCGCCTATGCGAACCCGGTCTCGACCTTGTTCGCCATCGCCTGCACCCTGTACGACTGCGGGACGGCGGTCAGCTCGCATATTCCCAGCTACGCCCAGCCGACTACGGGCTCGGACCACCACTTGATCGTGATCACCCCGGGCGCCAACACCGAGGTCGACATGTGGCTCGCGGCACCGGCGTGGTCCGCGGGCAGTCGCTACCTGACCAACTCGGCCGGCTGGGGCGCGGATTGCGCCCAGGGCCAGCATTGCGGTGGCGGCGTCGCCGCCGGCTACGCGGCCTTTGGCGGCGTGGTCCGACCCGAAGAGATCGCGCAGGGCCACATCGACCATGCCCTCTTCTTCACCACTCCCTATACCCGCAGTGGCTTCATCGCCTGCCCGGCGACGCACACCGACGGTGTCGCCAACGATGTCAACGCCATTCCGGAGGGAGCTCGCATTCAGCTGGATCCCTCGTTCAATGTCGACGCGCAGGCCTGGCCGCGCTGGGAAAAAATCATCGCCCACGCGCTGCAGACCTACGGTGCCTACCTCGGCGATACCGGCGGATCCGTCTCATTCCCCGGTGAAGCGAACATCAACCGCGGCTACGATGCCTGGGCGCTCGCCGGCGTCAGCGGCTCTCAGTCGCTCGCGAACCTGCCATGGAGTCAGTTCCGCGTGCTGCAAATCCAGGCCTGCTGATGAGAACTCCGACGATGCAGCTGTCGAAGCGATTCATCGTCGCGCTGCTGATCCCTGGCTTCCTGCTCGGCGGGATCGTCGGCCACGCGGCGGTCGCCGGATCGCTGACGAACAACGCCGTGCTGATGAGCAGCGTGCCCTGCACGGTGACGTTGAACGGACAGGCCTACAACGGTAGCTGCACCGGCGGCTTCGTGGAAGCAACACCGTCACCGAGCCCAACGCCAACCCCGACGCCGGCGCCAACCCCGACGCCGACGCCAACCCCGACGCCGGCGCCAACCCCGAGCCCCACACCTACGCCCACACCAACGCCGCCGCCGAGCGGGTCATTCCCGATCGTCCAGAGCAACAAGGAATTCCTTACGATGCCGGCGGTGTTCGCGCCGTCCTTACCCGGCGTCAGCCGCGCCGGAAGCAGCATCGTGCTCCTGGTCGCGACGGCCGGCGATGGCAACACGGCGTTCACATTGCCCTCCGGCTGGCAAAGCGTCGCCGACGTGACCGACAGCGCGCTGCCCGGCTTGCACCTTTTCTACTATCCGAACGCCCCATCGGGAACGACATTCGGTGCCTTTACGCTCTCGGCTGCCACCAACGTCTCGTACACCATGACCGAAGTCGGCGCCAACCTGAGCGCGGACCAGGTCGGGTATGACAGCAGCGCGACAACCGCGGTCGGCAGCCTCAGCGTGAGTACCGGCGCCACCACGGCGGTCTCGAGTGAGATCGTGTTTGCCGCCTTCGGCGCCAGCCAGGGCGCATCGCCGCAGACCTGGAGCGCGCCGGTTGGTTTCAGTCTCGTCAATAAGGAAGACACGAACACGAGCACGGAGTCGATCCTCAGCGATCAGGTCGTGAACCTGCCCGCCATCTACTCGGTGACGCAGACCGTCGCGCCCGCCGCCTGGAGCAAGGGGATCATCGCCAGCTTCCAGGTGGCCTCCGCACCGGCCCCGTCACCGACGCCCACGCCCACGCCCACGCCGACACCGGCGCCGGCCCCGACGCCCACGCCGACACCCGCACCAACTCCGACACCGACACCGACACCCACACCCACACCCACACCAACACCAACTCCAACGCCTACACCCACGCCGACACCAACTCCAACGCCGACGCCGACGCCAACCCCGACGCCGACGCCGACGCCATCACCGACCTTCTCCATCGTGCAGAGCAACAAGCAATTCTTTACGATGCCGGCAACGTTCACGCCATCCTTGACCAGCACCAGCCGTGCGGGGAGCACGATCCTGCTCCTTGTCGCGTCGGCCGGAGACGGCAATACCGCCTACACGCTGCCGGCCGGCTGGCTGCGGGCCGCCGATGTCACCGACGGCAACCCGGTCGGTCTGCACCTCTTCTATTACCCGAACGCGCCGGCGGGGACCACGTTCGGCACCTTCACCCTGTCGGCCGCCGCGAACCTTTCCTACACGATCGCCGAGCTGGGGGCCAACGTTAGCCTCGACCAGGTCCGGTCCGCGAATAGCGGCACCACCGCCGTGAGCAGCCTGACGGGCGGAGCACTCCAGACGTGGACCGCGCCCTCGGGCTTCACGCTGATCAACCGTGAGGACACCAACCGAAGCAATGAATCGATTCTCAGCGACCAGGTGGCGACGTCCACCGGGTCGTACTCGGCCACGCAGACCATGACGTCGGCGGCCTGGGCCAAGGGCATCATCGCCACCTTCCGGGCGGCCTCGGCGCCCAGCCCGTCGCCGACCCCCACGCCAACGCCAACGCCGACACCAACACCGACACCAACACCTACCCCGACCCCGACCCCGACCCCGACCCCGACACCGACACCCGCACCGGGCCTCCCGAACTTCAGCCACGTGTTCGTCATCGTGATGGAGAACGAAGAGACCACCGACGTCATCGGCAACAGCGCGGCGCCCTACATCAACGGGCTGGCCACCGCCAACGCGCTGGCCACCCAGTACTATGCTGTCAGCCATCCCAGCCTGCCGAACTACGTCGCGCTCGCCGGCGGGAGCACGTTCGGAATCACTGACGACTGCACAACCTGTTTCATCAACGCCGGCAACCTCGCGGACCAGATCGAGGCCGGCGGCAAGACCTGGCGAGCCTATCTCGAAGGCATGCCGTCAGCCTGCTTCGTGGGCGACGCCTATCCCTACATGCAGAAGCACAATCCCTGGATCTACTTCAATGACATCCGGACCAACGCCAGCCGCTGTGCGGGTGACGTTGTTCCTTACACCCAGCTCAGCACAGATCTGGCCAGCGGCAATGTGCCGAACTTCGTCTGGATCACGCCCAACATGTGCAACGACATGCACGACTGCTCTATCGGCACAGGCGATACCTGGCTCAGCCAGCAGGTGCCGGCCATCCTGAACTCGGCCGCCTACAGAAACGGCGGCGTGCTGTTCATCACCTGGACGAGGGCAACTCCTACGCCGGCTGCTGCACGGATGCGACCGGTGGCCGCGTTGCAACCATTGTGATGTCGCCCCTGGGCAAGACCGCCTTCCAGTCCAGCACACCGGAGACGCATTACAGCTTGCTGCGCACCATCGAGGATGCGTGGAGCCTGCCGCGGCTGGGCGACGCCGGCTGCAGCTGCACGGTCGCGATGCGGGAGTACTTCAGGTGATCAGGCAGCAGATCGTCGATGCGTTGCGGTCGAGGCGGCTTCGGCTCCTGGTCGCGCTGCTGGTCCCTACGGTTGCCCTGGGCGGCGTCGCCGGTCACGCCGCATCGTTGTTGACACCCGATTCCGTGCTGCTCACCGGCGCACCGTGCACGATCACGACCAACGGCCAATCATCCACCGGGACGTGCTCCGGCGCCTTCGTCGAGGCGGCCGCCACGCCATCGCCCACTCCGGCCCCGATACCGATACCGACACCGACCCCGACGCCGACCCCGACGCCGACACAGACACCGGCGCCTCCCGGTATCCCGTCGCTCTACGCGGCCACCAGCTTCTGGAACCTCCCTATCGGCCCGGCGCCGGTGGTTGACCCGGCGTCGGCAGCGATCGTCCAGGGGGCTCTGGTCAGTGCGGCCGGCGGCGCGAACTTCGCCAACACCGCCGCCTGGGGCCGGGCGCTCGTCTACTCGCACAACAGCGATCCGCTCTACACGGTCGGGTGCAGCATGTACGACTGCGGCACGACCATCACCTTCCACATTCCGGTCGGCGCCACGCCCGAGTCCGGGTCAGACCATCATCTGGTGGTCATCAACCAGGACACCTGGCAGGAACTCGATATGTGGCTGGCCAGCTTCAGCAACGGCTCCTGGTCGGCCGGCAGTCGCTACCTGACCGATGCCACCGGCTGGGGCGCCATCTGCGCCCTCGGGCAGCACTGCGGCGGCGCCGTGGCGGCCGGTTTTGCGGCCTTCGGCGGCGTGGTGCGGCCCCAGGAGATCCAGCAGGGTCATATCGATCACGCGCTGGTGCTGACCGCATCGCTCACGCGAAGCGGCTACATCGCCTGCCCCGCCACCCATACGGACGGCGTGTCGAGCGACGCGGCGTCGATCCCGGAGGGCGCTCGCATCCAGCTCGACCCGTCCTTCAATGTCGATGCCCAGTCATGGCCCCAGTGGGAGAAGGTGATCGCCCACGCCCTCCAGACCTACGGCGGCTACCTCCTCGATACCGGCGGATCCGTGGCTCTCTTCGGCGAGAGCAACTTGAACGGGGAGCCCAGCTGGAGCTCAATCGGCGTGCCGACCGGCCCGTCTCTCAGCAACCTGCCCTGGGGACAGTTCCGGGTCCTCCTGATTCAGCCCTGCTAGAAGCGAGTCCCTTGTTAAAGGCCGCTTTCGTATGGATGGCTTACCCGGCACGCTATTAAAGTCAAGTCGCCCAAACTTTAATAAGGCGCCTGCGTAAGCACTAGCAGCGATGTAACGCTAGAATCCGGAACTTGCTCCAGGGTAGGTTTCCAAGCGAGGCAAACGCCGGGACGCCGACCATCGACCAGGCATCGTAGCCGCGGTCGAGCGTCGCCTCGGCGGCGAACGACAGCGAGTCCCCGGTGTCGCCCAGGTAGGCGCCGTATTTTTGGAGCGCGCGGGCCAGGACCTTTTCCCAGCGCGGCCAGGGCTGGGCGTCGACGTCGAAGGTGGGGTCGAGCTGGATGCGCGCGCCTTGCGGGATCGCCGCCGGCTCGAGGTGCTGTCCGTCAGTATGGGTCGCCGGACAGGCGATGTAGTCCTTCCTGGTGTACGGCGTGGTGAAGAACAGGGCGTGGTCGATATGGCCCTGGGCGATCTCCTCCGGCCGGACGATCCCCCCGAAGGCGGCAAACCCGGCCGCCACCGCGGCGCCACAGTGCTGCTTCTGACCGCAGATGGCCCCCCAGCCGTTGGGATCGGTCACATAGCGGGCGGCCGCGGTCCAGGAGTCGGTCGCCTGCTCATGCGCCGCCAGCCACATGTCCAGCTCTTTCCCGGTCTCGCTATCGATGACCACCAGGTGATGATCCGAGCCCGTGCTCGGCGCCGCGTAGAGCGGAATCCGAAACGAGACGGTGCTGTCGCAGTCGTACTTGGTGCACCCCACCTTGTAGAGCGGGCTCACGCTGTTGGCATAGGCGAGCGGCTTGGCCCAGCTGTTCGACCCGGCCCAGAAGTTCGCCGCCGCTCGATAGGGCACCATGGCCTTGGCCACCATGGCGTCGGAACCCGGATCGACGGCGGGGTTCGCCGGGATCGGCTGATTCCAGAAGCTCGTGGCCGCGTACAGCGGTGGAATCGGTCCCTGCTGGGCCGGCGTGATGACGGACAGCCGCTGGGTGTCGATCAGCTGGCCGTTGCCGTCTAACGCGCGAATGTCGTAGGTGAAGGAGGTGGATGGCCACAGGAGATAGTCCGTGTACGAAACGGCCTGGCGGAAGTCGACCGGGAAGGCATCGATCGGCCTCCCGTCCCGCAGGACCTCCACGTGGGTGGCGCCGTCGGCAGGCATGATGGACAGTCGCACCGACCACGAATTCGGGGCACTCACGCCAACCTCAGAGGTCGTCCCCGCGGCCGACCCGGCGCCGCACGCCGAACACAACAACGCCACCAGGATCGCGGCGATCCGGCGGCTCATGGCGGACTCGTGGCCAGCACCGGATTTCGAAACTGGACCGGCCCGCCGTCCTCGCCTGAGGGGCCGATCGCGTAGCTGTCGATCGCCGTCGAGCTGGTGGGACACGATGACATCAGGTCCAGGCCGGTGACCGGATCGCCATCGTAAAAGACCTCGCAGGTGCCGCGTGCTCCCCGTTCCCAGACGTGCAGGGTGACGGTGTGCCAGCCTGATCCGATCACCTGCGCACTGGCCAGCACGGTCGGCGCGGCGGCGGCGCCGTTCTCGAACGCGAGCCGCCCATCATGACCGAGTACGACCCTGAACACGTTCCCGGCCTCATCCCGCAGTGAGAGGAGCGCGACAGTTGCCCCGGGTGAGCGGACGTTGACCTCGACCCGCGCGTACACCTCGGGGTGGTCGGCGCGCAGGTTGCCGCGCGGCTGGGGTCCGGCATCGGCGTCGACCAGGTTGAAAGCGCCCAGCATCGGTGCCGCCGCCCGGTCTCCCGGACCGATTGGTGCCAGGTGCCAGGCAGCCTCCCAGGTGCGGAGCATTGAGTAGTGGTTGAAATGCATCCCGTCTCTTCCGACCGGGCCGTTCACCCAGTTCCCGATGGCGATGGCCGGCACCTGGTTCCAGAAGCTGCCGGCATCCTCGTC
>VBEW01000290.1 GCA_005889225.1 Chloroflexota bacterium
TTATGCAGAGAATGGACAGTGACAGAACCAGGCCAATAAGAACGGAGCCGATACTAGCGACCAGGAAACTTTCGCGAGTGGAGAGGCTGAGAAGGTGGTGGCGTCCCGTGAGGCCCATGACAAGTAGCGTCGCTACTAGAGCTAGACCGGGAAGTCCCCCTAGTAGTCCGCTTAGCCATGGCCGGAGGGCTTTCGCCTTGCGGTTTTGGGTGCCTATCGTCCGCATTATGCGCTCCGGCGGCTCGGCTCCGCAAAGGGCTTCAGAACCCCGTCGGCTGAAGGCGATGGCTGGGTCAATTGGTCAGGTCTGGCAAGCACGCCACAAGCTGGCCCACAGGTAGTCGGCGCGACTGACAACAGGAATGCGAGAGGCCCGTCGACCAGACGCAGGTCGCAATCGTTGGCGGCAAGGGCGCGCACTTAGGCGAGCTTTCGCGGATCAAAGGCATTCGCGTGCCGGCTGGCTTCTGCGTGACGACGGATGCCTTCCGGCGGATCATGGCGGAAGCGCCGTCGATCGACGATCAGCTCGACCGGCTGTCGCGCCAGAACCCGGACGACCGGGTAGCGATCCGCACGCTCAGCGCAGAGATCCGCCGGACACTCGAAGGGATCGCCATCCCCGATGATCTGGCGGCGGCGATCACCCTCGCGCTCGCGCGGCTCGGCGATCAAGCCGCCTACGCCGTCCGTTCGAGCGCGACGGCCGAGGACCTGCCGACGGCCTCCTTCGCAGGCCAGCAGGACACATACCTGAACATCGTGGGGCCGGCGGCGATCCTCCAGCACATCAGCCGGTGCTGGGCCTCGCTGTTCACCGAGCGGGCCGTGACCTACCGCCTGCGGAACAGCTTCGACCACCGGAAGGTCCACATGGCCGTGATCGTGCAGCAGATGGTCTTCCCGGAAGCGGCCGGCGTCCTGTTCACGGCCGACCCTGTCACGTCAAACCGGAAGGTCGCCTCCGTGGAGGCCACCTTCGGCCTCGGTGAGGCCCTGGTCTCCGGCCTGGTGAACGCCGACATGTACAAGGTGCGAGACGGCGAGGTCGTCGCCAAGGCGGTCGCCACCAAGCAGCTTGCCATCCGCGCCTCGCCGGCAGGCGGGACCCAGGAAGACGCGATCGACCCGGAGCGGCAGGAGCAGCCAGCACTGACGGATGCGCAGGTCGTGCGACTCGCGCAGCTGGGCCGGCGAATCGAAGCGCACTTTGGCCACCCCCAGGACATCGAATGGTGCCTGGTCGATGATGACTTCCAGATCGTCCAGAGCCGGCCGATCACCACGCTGTTCCCCATACCCGCGGTCGACGACCAAGAGAATCACGTCTATATCTCGGTCGGTCACCAGCAGATGATGACCGACCCAATGAAACCCCTCGGTCTTTCTTTCTGGCAGATGACGACGCCGCGGCCGATGTACGTGGCGGGCGGCAGGCTGTTCGTCGACGTCGTCCGGGACCTGGGGTCGCCGACGATCCGCGCCCGCCTCGTGGAGCTCGCAGGGAAATCCGATCCGCTGATCGGGGACGCGCTGCAGAGCATCCTCGAACGCGGCGACTTCATCCCGTCGCTCCCGGACGAGAGTCCCCGCGGCGCCCCGGCAGGCGGCGCGCAAGCCCCGATCGAGACCGATCCCGCCATCGTCACCGATCTGATCGGACGTAACCAGGATTCCATCGCCGCCTTGAAACGCGAGATCCGGACGAAGTCCGGATCGGCGCTGTTCGACTTCATCCTGGCCGACATCCAGGAGCTGCGGCGAATCCTGTTCGATCCGCAGAGCCATGCGGTGTTCATGTCGGCGATGGAAGCCACGTGGTGGCTCAACGAGCAGCTGGACGCCTGGCTGGGCGAGAAGAACGCGGCCGACACCCTCACTCAGTCCGCGCCTCACAACGTCACGTCGGAGATGGGGCTGGCGCTCCTCGGCGTCGCCGACGTGATTCGCCCGCATCCGGAGGTGGTGGCATTTCTGCAACGCGTCGACGATGATGGCTTCCTAGACGAGCTGCCCGCGTTGGTGGGCGGTGGGGACGCGCGGGACGCCATTCGAGGCTTTCTCGATATGTACGGCATGCGCTGCGTCGGCGAGATCGACATCACCAAGCCGCGTTGGAGCGAACGGCCCACCACGCTCATCCCCGTGCTCCTCGGCAACATCAAGAACTTCGAGCCGGGCGCCGGCGCACAGCGATTCGAGCAAGGGCGGCAGGAGGCGTGGGCGAAGGAACAGGAGTTGCTGGAG
>VBEW01000083.1 GCA_005889225.1 Chloroflexota bacterium
GACGGCTTTGTCGAGTACGCCCTTTGCGGCGTTTTTCATGGCGGCCTTCACGGCGCTATCGCTTACCTTTTGCTGCGCCTCGAGATCGCTGAGCGACTTCCCTGACTTCAAGGCATTCTTTAAGTCCGTCGCGCTCATATGGAGGGCGCTGGCGACAGCGTTCGCTTCTGCGGTTGCTAGCTCCTGCATCAGAGCCCGATCCGCTTTGAAGCCTCCGGGACGCAAGCCGAAACCGCCCATCGGGCCAAGGCCCTGGCCGGCATTGATCTTCGCCTTCATGGCGTCCGCCTGCTGCTGGGTGATCGTGCCATCCTTCAGCATCTGGTCGACGGTCTGCAACTCTGCCTGCTTCAACGCATCCCGCGTTTGGTTCGAGTTCAGATGCAGGATGGCGGCCAGCTTGTCGACGAAGACCTGGGCGTAATTCTTGGCTCCGCTCGCGGATGGTGACGGCGAGGGCGCGGCTTCGACCGCCACGATCCCGATGATGATCGCCGTAAGCCCGGCCAGCGGTAGCACGACCCAGCGCCTTCCCTTCATCAGTGACATCTCCTTGTCGGGGTAGTGACCCTCCCATGCTCGCGGATCTCGATGAAGCGCCGCTGAGAGGCGGCTTAGAAAGCGGTAAGAGATTGACGCGCCGGGCGTAACGTCCCACGGTACAAGCTCTAAAGGGGCTTCTTCGGGCCCTCCAACGGGACGCAAGGAGGCAAGGCATGCGACTCAGACGGTTAACCCTGGCAATCGCTCTCGCGGCGGCGGGGCTCCTGAGCCTTTCGGCCATAGGTGCCGGCGCCGGCGCCGGCAAGACGGCGTTCACCCAAACCAACCTGGTATCGAATCGGGCGGACCAGGGCGCCAGCGTCATTGACCCCAGCCTGCGCAATCCCTGGGGGATTTCGGCCAGCGCCACGAGCCCGATGTGGGTCTCCGATAATGGCACCGGGGTCACCACGCTCTACCGGGGCGATGGCTCAAAGGTGCCGTTGACGGTAACCATCCCGCCCGGGGCAGGCAGCGACCCGGGCAGCCTGGGTACCCCGACCGGGACGGTGTTCAATGGCAATGGCGCCGAGTTCAGGGGTGACCGCTTCCTGTTTGCAACCGAAGATGGGACGCTCGCCGGCTGGCAGCCGGCCTTCGGGGTCGTCGCCAGGACGGAGGCCGATAACTCGCTGCCGGCACCGGGCGCGGTCTACAAGAGTCTGGCGATCGGCTCAACCGCTTCCGGCGACCGGCTCTACGCAGCCAACTTCCGCGGCGGCGCGGTCGACGTCTTCGATAGCAACTTCAGTCCGGCCGGCTCCTTCACCGATCCGAAAATCCCGGCCAGTTACGCACCCTTCAACGTCCAGAACCTTGGCGGCCTTCTCTATGTCACGTTCGCCATGCGGGATGCCGCCGGCCACGATGACATCGCCGGCCAAGGGCATGGCTTTGTCGACGCCTTCGACACGAATGGCAACCTGCTGCAACGGCTGGTCTCGCATGGACAGCTCGACTCACCGTGGGGCTTGGCCATCGCGCCAGCAAGCTTCGGGGATTTCGCCGGCGACCTGCTGGTTGGAAACTTCGGCAATGGCCGCATCAATGCCTACACGCTCGACAAAGGGAACTTCCGCGGCGAGCTGACTCGGGCAAACGGGGCACCGATCAGCATCGATGGGCTGTGGGCCCTCCAGGTCGGCAACGCCGCCGCCGATACGAACGCGGTCTACTTTACGGCCGGCATCAATGGCGAGGCTGACGGGCTGTTCGGCACCGTCAAGAACAGCGAGGGCTAAACCGGATCGCTAGCTGGGGCGGTGCGCTCCCCGCCCCAGCCTACCTCGGTTTCGTCGAGCCGCAGGCACGGCTCCACGCAGACATCGAGGTCCCCGAAACGCGCCATCCACTCGTCGCGCGTCGCCGGCGCCAGGACCGTCTGGACCTCGTCGACCGCGGAGCTCTCGAACTGGCGAGGCACGAGGTCGTCGCGACCGATCGCCCGGCAAAAGGCCTGCCAGAAGTCTGGCTCGAGCGCCGCCACCGTGAGGTGGCCATCTCGAACCGGATAGACGTGGTAGCAAGGCAGTTCACCGGTTAGCGGCAAACCGGGAAGGCCCGCGCGTACCGCCGCCCGCGGGAGCGCCGTCCAGCTGTGCATCAGGTCGGTCATCGAGACCTCGACGCGGCCACCGCGCCCGACCTGTGCACGTCGGGCGAGCGCGGCGGCGACCAGGAAGGCAGCCTGCAGCCCGCCGGCGAGGTCGGCAACCTGTAATCCGGGGATGGTCGGGGCGCTTTCCCGCTGCGGCATCAGCGACAGCGCCCCACTCCGCGCGAGGTAGTTAAGGTCGTGGCCGGCGCGGCGCGCCATTCGCCCGCTCGAGCCGTAACCGGTAATGGCGCAGTAGACGAGTGCCGGGTTGATGGCGGACAGCGCATCATAGCCGAGCTCGATGCGGTCGAGGACCCCCGGCCGAAAGCCCTCCACCAGGACGTCCGCATCCAGGATTCGGCGGCGGAGCGCCTGGTGCCCGCTCTCGGTCCGCAGGTCGACCGTCACGACCTGTTGGCCGTGATGTAGGGCGTTGAAGTAGGCCTCGCCGCCGGGCAGCCCGCGGATCGGATCGCCGGCTGGCGGCTCGATCTTGGTTACCTGGGCCCCCTGCCCCTGAAGGAGCTGGGCGCAGTATGCGCCCGGGAGCAGACGGGAAAGATCGAGGACGCGAACGCCAGAAAGCAGCATGCCTGCTAGGTTAGCGACGTGCGGAATGCCGACGTTGCGGCCATGCTCAACCGGGTGGCCGACCTGCTCGAGATCAAGGGTGAGAACTTTTTCAAGATCCGCGCCTACCGGGAGGCTGTCCGGCAGCTCGACAACCTGACCACGGAGGTCGAGGAGCTGATCAAGGAAGGACGGCTGAAGGAAATTCCCGGCATCGGTGAGGCGATGGAGAAGAAGATCGTCGAGTTTGTCACCAGCGGACAGCTGGAATTTCTGACCCGACTCGAGAGCGAGGTCCCGCCGGCGCTCCTCGAGCTGACCCGGGTCCCCGGCTTGGGACCGCGCACGGCCAAGGACATCTACGACGCGCTCGGCATCCTGAGCCTGGATGCGCTGGAGGAAGCGGCGCAGACGCATCGGCTGCTTCTGGTGCGCGGCATTAAAGCCAGGACGGAGGAGAACATCCTCAAGGGCATCGCCATGCTCAAACGCACGGAGGGCCGCAGGTTCTTTCCGGAGGGTTGGATCCTGGCCGATTCCCTGCTGACGACCCTTCGATCGATGCCGGGGGTCCTTCGCGCGGAGATCGCGGGAAGCGTCCGACGCGCCCGCGAGACGATCAGCGACCTCGACCTGCTGGTCGCCGCGAATGATCCGGATGCCATCTGCCGGGAGTTCGCGCTCTTGCCACAGGTCGATGAGGTGGTCGCCCAGGGCGGCACCAAGACCTCCGTCAGAGTCCGGTCGGGAATGGAGGTCGACCTGCGCGCCGTGAAGCCGGAGAGCTTTGGCGCCGCCTGGCAGTATTTCACCGGGTCGCAGGCCCACAACGTTCAGCTACGCGGCCGCTCGGAGCGTATGGGCAAGCTGAAGATCAACGAGTACGGCGTCTTCAGAGAGGACGGCACAAAAATCGCTGGTGAGACCGAAGAGGAGGTGTACGCCGCCGTGGGCTGCGCCTGGATTGCGCCGGAGTTACGCGAGGGGCGGGGCGAGATCGAGCTGGCGGCGCAGGGGCCACTGCCACCACTGGTCCAGCAGGAAGATCTTCGTGGCGACCTGCATACCCACAGCAACTGGAGCGATGGCCGCAATGAGATCGCCGTTATGGCACGGGCTGCCAGAGAGCGCGGCTACAGCTACCTGGTGATGACCGACCACACGCAATCGCTTCTGATCGCCCAGGGGTTGACACCGCAACGTTTTTTGGAACGCGCCGCCGAGATCGCGTCGGTCAACACCGCCCACGGGATGGCGCGGGTGCTGAATGGTGCCGAGGTCGACATTCTGCCCGACGGCAGCCTCGATCTACCGGACGAATCCCTCGCCGGACTCGAGGTCGTGGTCGCCTCGGTCCACACAGCCCTGGATCAGCAAAGAGATCTGATCACGCAGCGGGTCCTGACCGCGCTACGATCGCCCCACGTGGACGTGCTGGCCCATCCGACCTCCCGGCGGCTGGACCGCCGCGGAGAGACAAACCTCGATATCGACGCGGTTATCGCCGAGGCGGTGAAGACCGGCACCGCCCTGGAGATCAACAGCAGCCCCTGGCGCCTCGACCTCAACGACAGCTGGGCGCGCAAGGCGCGCGACGCCGGCGCCATCCTCGCCATCGACACCGATGCGCACTACCCCGCCGAGTTCGACTCGGTCCGCTACGGCTGCGCCATCGGGCGCCGTGCCGGTCTCACCCCCGACCGGGTCCTGAATACGGGAGACGCCGATGCCGTGCTGGCCCACTGCCGAGCAAAGGCAGCAAGAGCTGTCGCGAATTTCCGTTGAATGTGTTAACGCCGATATAATCAAAGGCAGAAGGAGAGTCTGGCGAATGCTTCAGGAGCTCGTCATCAAGGTGCCGGCTCCCTTTCAGGGTCGGACCGACGTCGGGTTCTCCACCCGGTATCCGGCGCAGCCGGCCCAGGCACCTTTAAAGGATGTCCCCTTCATCATCGAGGGACCGTCCGGACCGATGCGGCAGCTTCAATCGCGGCTCGAACTCTTCCGCCAGAAGCGCAGTCTGATTCCTGATGCGCCCGAGGAAGCCTACAGCTGGACGGACTTGATTCCATTGAGTGACGAGCTGTTCATCCTGGCCTTCCGGGATGAGAGCCTGGCCGACCCGGCCGCCGATCGCGCGACGGAGCACCGATACATCGTCAACCTGGTCCGCCCGCTGGTGTTCCCCTTCTTAAAAGACTGCGTCCGGATCGGCGAACTGGCCCTGCGCGACCACATCCTGCTCGCCGTGATCGACGATACGCGCGTGATCGCCCAGATCGAGCTCCAGCGGGCCCAGATCGTGGCGCGGAACGGCTCGATCGTGCTGGGCGAGGCGATCGCCGGCTAGCCTGGCTTAGCCTACGGGGAGGCGGATGCCTTGGGGCTGCCGCTCGGTGAGACGGACGCCGTCGGGCTGGGTGACGGGCATGGAGTCGCCGACGCGCTCGCGACCGCCGTGGCCGACGGGCTGAGAGACCCGGAGGCCGAGGGCTTTGGCGTTGGGGTGGGCGTCGAGCCGGGGCTCGCGGTTGCCGACCCCGACGGGGTGACCGCTGGCAGGCAGCTCGGGGTCGGCGTCGGTTGCAGCAGCGTTTGGTTCGACGAGGTCGTTGTTCGGCCGCCGCCTTCGAGGGTCAGGGCCGCCGGCACCACCAGCAGGCCGAGAATGACCGTGACGACGAAAGCAAGCGCGCCCCATTCGTGGAGCCAGAAGGCCCGCGACGAGTTACGGATCAGGGCTCGTCGTCCGACTCGGGCTGGGGCTTGTTACGGGTGTTGAGAATGCGGACGAAGTCCTGTGCCCGCGCCAAGGCCTTCCACCTCTCTGGGAAGAAGTCTTGAGCGACCACCTGCTTTGATGGCAGCTGAAAGACCGTGACGCACCACTTGTTCAGTGTGTGTGACACCTCGACCTCGAAGTCGCCCTCGGTGTTCAAATACCGAACGACCCGGTCCTCGTCGGATCTGCGTCTGCCTGAAACTGCCATGTCTGGACCTGATTGCGGTATCGCTAAAGCCATTCAACGGACCCCTCATTATAGGCTCGGAACCGCCCGCCCGACGAGCGTTTGACGCGGCGGATTCCTAGGCCGGCTCGAGGCCGTCCAGGCTCTTGAGATAGCTCATCAGCTCCTCGCGGAGCCCGGGCCGCTCGAGAGCGAACGCGATCGAAGTCTTGAGGAAACCGCTGACCGTCCCCACATCGTAGTAGGTACCCTCGAATTCGAGCCCCAGCATCTTCTCCTGTTGGGCCATGGCGCGCAGCGCGTCGGTCAGCTGGATCTCGCCGCCGACGCCCTCGTGGGTCGTCTCCAGGATGCCGAAGATCGACGGCTTGAGCAGATAGCGGCCCAGGATGGCGAGGTTTGAGGGAGCCTTGCTCGGCTCCGGCTTCTCCACCATGTCGACCACCTCATGGATCCGCCCGTCGCTCTTTGCCACCTTGACCACGCCGTAGCGGGAAACCTGGTCGGGTTCCACCCGCTGCAGAGCGAGCACCGAGACCTGGTTTTGGGCGTATACCTCCATCATCTGTTTGATCACCGGCGTCTGCGAGCGGATGATGTCATCTGCCAGGAAGACCGCGAACGGCTCGTTGCCGACCACGTCTTTCGCCATCAGGACGGCGTGGCCCAGGCCCAGCGGCTCCTTTTGATGGATGTAGGTGATGTCGACCATGTCTGAGATCTTGCGCACCACCTGAAGCTCTCGGGTCTTGCCCCGGTCCTTCAGGTAGTGCTCGAGCTCGAAGGAGATGTCGAAGTGGTCCACGATCGCGCGCTTGTCGCGGCCGGTGACCACGATGATCTGATCGATGCCGGCGGCTACCGCCTCCTCGACCCCGTACTGGATGATCGGTTTGTCCACTACCGGCAGCATCTCTTTCGGCTGCGCCTTGGTTGCGGGCAGGAAGCGCGTACCCAGTCCGGCGGCCGGGAACACCGCTTTGCGGATCGCGGTCACGGATCTACTTTACTTTTTCTTCTTCTTCGAACGGTCGCGCAGGGACAGCTGGATGCGCTTGACGCCGGCATTGTCGACGACCATCTTCGCGGGTCTCGCCTTTCGCTCCCGCGCCCGGATGCGCGCCGCCTCGCGTGGCGACAGTTCGTCGTCGGCGGTCACGCGCGCAACTCGGACGCAAACGGCGGCGGGCCGCCGAGGTCGTGCGCATACGTGCTCAACAGCATGCTGCCGCCGATCCGCACCCGAGACAGGTCCATCAACTGAGCCGCTGAATGAATTGTGCCATGCAGCGTCGAGACCGCTGTCTCAAAGCCCAACCGTGCCGCCAGCGCCATCACATAGGCATCGAAACTCCCGTACGGATAGGCGAAGTCCAGCACCGGGTGGCCCAGCAGTTTCTCCAGCGTCAGCTGACTTCGACGCATTTCCCAGGTGGCCCGTGCTGGCGAGATCGCCGCCAGGGCGACATGGTCCACGGTGTGCGCCCCGATGTCGAACCCCAGACGGTCCGCCGCGAGGACCTGTTCGGGCGTCATGAAGCCGGGCAACCCCATCCGCCCGGTAATCACGAAGTCGGTGGCGGTGAAACCGTGGCTGACCATGACTGGTAGCGCGGCCGTGTAGAAGTCACTGTAGCCGTCATCGAATGTCAGGACCACCGGCCGCGACGGCAGGGTTGCGTGGTTGCGGATCGCGACCACCGCCTGGTGAAGCGAAATGACGTGGAAGGCATGGTCGGCCAGGTATTGCATCTCCGCCCGGAACATGGCCGGCGGCGTCGACAGGCCAAATCCGACGCGATCGCTTGGGTTGGGATTGATGCGGATGTAGTGGTAGAGGAGGATCGGTACATAGGTGGTCGGCCCGGACGGCGAGGGAGCGACCCCGGTGGTGAGCTCGCCAATCTCGGGGTGTCCCGTGTCGCCGATTTGCGCCGGCCCGGCGAATCGTTGCTCCGCGACAAGACCCGGCAGCTCGTCCGCGGGGTCCGGCAAGACGTCAGCTGCCCATGCTGGGGAACCGGCTGGGCCCGAGACCATAAGGCCGGTATCGGGGATGGCCGCCGCGGCTAGCAGCACCAGAACGAGCGCGCCCCAGCGAGCGGCCGGCGCGATCCACTGACTCATCAGCTTCGGATGTAACGAGGAAGTCGGTGGAGAGTTTCGCGCTTAGCGGATCGAGGCGACCGCCGGCTTCACGGCGCCGCGCTGACGCCAGACGGCAAAGCCAACCACACCCAGCAACACCAGAGCGGCGCCGCCCACCACCGGCGTCCACCTTGGATCGAGGTTGCCGAGCCGGCGGTTCATCTCCGACTCGAGCCGCACCCAGCCGGCCGGCGCCGGGCTGGCCGGAATCCGCAGCGCCCGCATCATCCGCCGCCGCAATCGGTCCTGCCGGCTGTTCGCCACCGTCATCCGGGGAAAGCTGTCGTTGAGGTACGAGACCAGTGCCAACGACGCCGGTGGGACTTCGGCACCCGTCGCGGCGCCGGACTCGGCGAAGACGACACGGTCGATCGCTTTCGCCAGGGCGTCGATATCCTCGGGCCGCGGGTTCATTGCGTCTTCTCCTGTTCGTGAAGTCGCCGGCGCAGGCCATGCACCGCTCGGAACAGCAAGAGCTTCACCGCACCCTCGCTGCGACCCATGATCACGGCGATCTCCTTGTTCTTGAGACGCCCCTCGAATTTGAGCAGGACCGCCTCGCGCTGGTCGAGCGGCAGCGTCCGGACGGCCTTGTGCAGCTCATCGCCCTGCTCCCGCCGAAGCCACAGCCGTTCCGGATCGTTTTCGCCACTGCCCGCGATCGGATCGGGCAGCTCGATCCAGGGCGGCCGGCGCCGCCGCTTGGACATCAGGTTCGACGCGACCTTGTACAACCATGCTGAATATGGAATGCCTCGCCA
>VBEW01000084.1 GCA_005889225.1 Chloroflexota bacterium
ATGACCACCGACCGAGCGAGCTTCAAGGGACGGCACTACCAGCTCGTCGACGCCAGCTACCACCCACGGCCGATCCAAAACCGCATCCACCGATCTGGATTGGCGCCAGCGGTGAGCAGCTCATGCTCCCGATCGTCGCCCGCCGGGCCGATGCCTGGCACGCCTTCGGCTCCGACCAATCGATGGCGGCCAAGTCGCGGTTGCTCGACGAGCTCGCCGAGAAGGCCGGGCGCGATCCCAGGCGCATCCTGCGGTCGGCGTCCCTATCGCTCTCCCGGCCATGGGACCAGGTGCGGCGCCGGGCGGCGCATCTGCGGGATGCCGGCTTCGGCTACCTGATCGCGGAGTGGCCGTCGGAGGGAAAGAAGCGGCTCGAGGAGTTCGTCGAGAAGGTGATGCCCGAGCTCGTGAGTTAGGGTCGCACGCGCTGGCGACCGCTGTAGACGTTCAGGCTTCGGCCGCGGAGGAAGCCGATCAGGGTCTGGTTCGAAGCCTGCGCCAGGTCGCGGGCCAGGCTCGACGGCGCCGAAACCGCCACCAGCACCGGGATCCGGGCCTGCAACGCCTTCTGGATGATCTCGAAGGAGGTGCGGCCGCTGACCATCAGGATGTGCCGGTCGAGTGGGACGAGCCCCCGGTCGAGCGCATGGCCGATCACCTTGTCGACCGCGTTGTGCCGGCCAATGTCCTCCCGGATCACCAACGGCTCCCCGTTCAGGGTGAAGAGGCCAGCGGCATGGAGCCCGCCGGTGCGGGCAAAGATCGCCTGCTCGGCTCGCAGCCGAGCGTCGAGCCCATAGATCACCTCCGGGTCGAGGCTGATGTCATCGTCCGCCAGGGGTGGCGCCGCCTGGTGGATCGCCTCGATGGTGCTGACCCCGCAGAGGCCGCAGCTCGAGGCGGCGAGGAAATTGCGCTGCCACCGCTGGTCAACGCCGGGTGCCGCTCCGGAGAGCTCGACCTCGATGATGTTCTCCAGGTCAGGATGCTCGCCGTTGGGCAGTACCCGGATGGTCGCCACGTCGCCGCCGGCCCGGATGATCCCTTCACCGAAGAGAAAGCCGAGCGCCAGTTCGCGCTCGTGACCAGGTGTCCGCATCATCACCGTCAGCGGCGCCCCGCCAACTCGAATTTCGAGAGGCTCCTCGGCGGCGAGCTGATCCTCGACCCGGGCACCCGACTCCTCACCGTACCGGAGCACCCGCGCCCGGTGCGAGCTGCGGTCGCGCATGAAACCGATGCTAGCGAACTTCCTCCCAGCGGTAGGGGATCGTACCGCCGATGAAGGGGACCCGCAGGCCGGGCTTGACCAGATATGGCTCGACGCCGCTGTACAGCGGGATCACCCGGTTCTGGGCGACCGCGACCGCCTCCGCCTGCTGGTAGGCCGAGAGCGCCGCATCCCAACTGACCGCCGCCCGACCCTGGTCGAGCCCGCGTTCGATCTCCGGGTCTGAGAGGCGCAGGTTGTTGAACTGGGCGTTCGCCCGCAGCACGTTCTCCAGGATGTCGGAGGGATACGGCACGTCGGCACTCCAGGTATCGATGAAGAAGGGCAGCTTGTCGAGCGCGGCCTGGTTGAAGAAATCGCCGGTTGGATGAAGTACGACGCTGCGGCCGGTCGCGCTGCTGAGCTGGTTCTGCAGATCGGCTGCCACACGGCCCACTGTTGCATTCGTCGAGAAGTAGAGATCGATGCTTCCCGGGAAAGATGCCTGGTCGAGCGCCGCCCTGGCGGCGGCCGGGTCGTAGACAGGAAGCTGGCGATTGAGATGGCCAGGCACACCCGGTGGCAGTAAATCCGTGGCCGGGGATGCCAGCATCGAGCCAAAAACCGCCAGGTCGGTCAGCCGTGATCGGTCGATCGCCTGCGCAATCGCCAACCGATCCGGTGGGCCATAACCGCTGCCGGCGCTGGTGTTGAAGCCGAGCCATGTCGTCCGAGCGGTGGGGACCTTGTGGAGCTCCGCCGCGTGGGCCGGGTCTCGGGCGAAGGCGAGCAGCTGGGGGCCGGTAAAGCCGTGTGCCACGTCGATCGCGCCGCTGGTGAAGCGATCGAGCCGCTTCGCATTGTCGGGCTCGATCTCGATATCCACCTTGCGAACCGAGGGGCGCGCACCCCAGTAGCCGTCGAACGCCGAGAAATGCAGGGCACGACCCCGGTCCCATCGCTCGACGCGGTACGGGCCGCTCCCCGACGATGGTTGTTTCGGATCGGCCAGCCAGTAGGGCGGCAACGCCAGCAGCGTGAGCAGCTCACTGTCCGGCTGCGGCAGGCGCAACCGCAGCGTCTTGCTGTCGACGACCTGCACGGCGCTGAGTGCATCGCCGGGGTAGCGGACGCCCAGCGGCGCGAAGAAAATTGTCAGAGGGCTGGCGGTTGCAGGGGCGAGCGCGCGCGTCCAGGCGGTGAGCGCGTCCTGGGCCTGAACGGTGGCGCCGGATTGGTACTGCGCGCTGCGCAGATGGAAGGTGTAGGTTCGACCCGCGTCGCTGATCTCCCAGTGATCGGCAAGCGACGGCACCGGACGCTGGTTCTGGTCAAGTCGGGTCAGGCCCTGGAAGATTTCGCTGCCGATCGCGAGCGACGTCGGGTCATCGATCAGGGCCGGATCGAGTGTCTGTGCGTCTTCGGCCTCGATCACCTGCAGGTGGCTCGCTCCGCTCGAGCGCGGCGAACCCGACGGTGCCGGCGTGGCGGGGGTGCAGGAGCTCGCGAGCAGCGTCAGCGCCAGCCCGAATGCGCAGGTGGCGCGAACGACCATTTTTTGGATACTAGCAAGGTGCGCTCGCGACGCCTCACGCTGCTGATGGGCGCGCTGGTGGTCGCCTCGCTGGGATCAGCCGAGCGCGCCAACGCCGCCGGGCTGGCGACGCTGGTTTCCGGGACGGTCGTTCCGCACGACCCGCCGATGAACGGCATCGTCCGCCTGGAGTTGCAAGTGCGCAACGACACCACCAGTGCGTGGGCGGCTGCCGACCCGGTTCACCTGATCTGGAAGCACGACGGCAAGACCGCGGCCGAGGATACGCGGCAGCTCGGGCAGCCCGCGGCGGTCGGTGCAAGCATTCCGTTGACACTCGTCACACTGGCCCCAACCGCGGTGGGCGACTTCACGCTCACGATGGAGCTCGAGACGCACGGCACCAGGCTCGCGATCGGCCAGCCGACGGCCTTCCACCTGGGCGGCTTCCTGTTCAGGGGCCGCGGCAACGGCCACGGCCTGGGTATGAGTCAATGGGGCGCGCGTGGTCGGGCTGCGGCCGGCGACGACTACCGCAAGATCCTCGCCGCCTACTACGCCGGAACCCGCATCGAGAATCGCGACACCAGCGGAGCGGTGCGAATCGCGTTGGCGGACCAGCCGGTCGACCTGGCACGGCCCTGGCCGCGGCTATTCGGACCCTTAGCGTTTGTGGCGGGGCCGCTGACGGTGGATGGCCTGCCCCAGCTCCAGGTCGCGGCGGGCTCGAGCCTCGGCTTCGACGCCACCGCGTCAGGTCAACCGGAGGTCTTTTCCCTGGCTGCCGACGGCTCGCACGGCGCAGCCGTCGTGATTGGCCGCCCCCTGACGATTCGCACGACCAGCACGGCGGGCATCCGGACGAACATCATGCAGATCATGGGCGGGGACTTCCGGACTGGTGCCG
Source organism: Chloroflexota bacterium (assembly GCA_005889225.1). Lineage (GTDB taxonomy): Bacteria > Chloroflexota > Dormibacteria > CF-121 > CF-121 > CF-13. The sequence continues at coordinate 3,652 of VBEW01000084.1, forward strand.
AGCAACGCCGCTATGCCGGCCTGCTGCAGATCATTCCGAAGGGCGGGGCGCGAATCCTGCCGGTCAATGTCTTGCCGATGGAGGACTATTTGAAAGGCGTTGTGCCGGCCGAGATGCCGCCCTACTGGGGGGTCGAGGCCCTGAAAGCGCAGGCCATTGCGGCGCGCACCTTCGCCATTCGAAAGATCGGCCAGGGTGGCGACTTCGATCTCCGAGCGAGTGAATCCGATCAAGCCTACAGCGGGTTGACCGACCAGCGCGAAGAGTCGAATGCGGCGGTCGATGGGACGCACGGTCAGGTGCTGACCTATCAGGGGCAGCTCATCACCGCCTTTTACATGGCCTCGGACGGCGGGCATACCGAGAGCAGCGAGTTCCGCTTCGTCGGGTGGGACCATGGCCCGCAGCTCCGCTCTCATCTCGGCTACCTGACCGGGATCAGCGATTCGTTCGACCGCGGACCATCCTGGCAGGTCGGGCCGTTTACGGCCAGCGGAGCCGCCACCATCCTCCGCGACAACGGGACGGATATCGGTGATCGCCTGCTGGGCATCGACGTGCTGCAGAAGGATCCATCCGGCAGGCTGGTCGGCGTTCGGGTTCGCGGAAGCAGACAGAGCGTGGAAATCAGCGGCCCAACGCTGCGCGCCTGGTTCGGGCTACCGGATACGCTCGTCGACATCGTCGGCGGCGGCTGAGCGATTACGCTGCGCGGGAATGTTCCTGCGGTAGGGGTTGCTGTGCCAACGCCTTGCGATGTTGCCGCAGCTGGTTCGCTGAGCCGAGCGAGCGTAGCAGGAAGAGCAGGATCAGGATCCGGATGATGCCGAAGTGTCCGGTGGCGAACAGAGCGACGGTGTCGAGCGCATAGAGCCCGATGGCGATCCCGAGCGCAATCAGCGAGCCGCGCCGGACGAAATAGGCGAGGACGAGGAAGATGGCGCCCTCGACCACCGCATACCAATCGACGTAGTTCTGCAGCAGATCGATGTTGCCGAGCTCGGCGACCGTGCCAAGCACGACGGAGAGCGCCCCGATGAACGCGATGAATTGCCAGGCATGCCTGACGCGTTTTTGGGCCTTCTGAATGTCGGTAGGAAGGGCGGGAGGGGCCGCCCCACTGGCTGCGGCCCAGCTGGCGGCCGATGAGGCGAGCTCAGTGGGCGGCGCCGCTTGCGGCGGCGGTTGCCACATTTGCGGTTGCTGTGCCGGGGCGATGGCGCTGGTGACCGCGCACATGTCGCAGCGCTTGCTGCCGATGGGGATTGCGCAGCCGCAGGTCTTGCAGACCGCCATATCGCTATATCGGGTCCTGCCGCCCGAACTTCCGTGACGGTTGTGCAACAAAAAACCCGCCGGCGACGACCGGCGGGTCTTTCATCGGACGTGCTAGCGACTCTGGATCTGCTTGAGGGCCTCGGGTTCGATCATGGCCCAGAGCTCTGTCACCTGGCCCTGGTCGTTGGTGTGGACGACCATCACCTGCTGGGCCTCGACGGTCTTCCCACCAGACTTGACCTTCAGGTTGATGAGCGCGACGACGTGGTCGTTGTCCGCCAGGATCGCGTGAGGATGTTGCCGGAATTCCTCGAACATCGTCGGCATCTTCTTCAGCGCCGCGACGACCGCGTCCCGGCCCCTGACCTCCCCCATCAAAGAGCCACGCATGACCGCAGCCTCGGAGAATCCTTCGAGACTGACCTCGCCGCGGCTCGTCCCCTCGATCGCCTTGCGGGCCATCTCGATCTTTTGTTGGGGTGTCAGTTTGGTTCCGGCGTCGGCCATGCTTTCCTCCTGCCTCAGCTTTCCAGGCTCTTCTTCAGCTGTTCGGTATCACTGGCAACCCAGGTTTCGGTGGTCTTGCCCTGGTCGTTCACGTGGAAGACGAAGGTCTGCTGGTCGGCGTAGGTCTTCCCATCTCGCTGGACGGAACTGTTGACGAGCGCAACGACGTGCTTGTCGTTCGCGAGAATGTCGTGGATGTCCAGCCGGATGTTCTGGTAGGTTTGCGCGTACTGGGCCATATTGCCCATAAGGGCGTCCTTGCCCTTGAAGTCCCCGCCAAACTTGGTGCTGCCGCGGCCGTGCCAGACGGCATCATCGGTGAACAGCTGAGCGACCGCCTTGAGGTCGCCGCGCTTGAAGCCCTCGAATCCGTCGCGAATACTCTGGATCTTCTGGTCGAGGCTGAGCTTAATTCCGGCTTCCGCCATGTTCGACCTCCTTTGAGCCCATCGGGCTCGACCCGGCCCTTGGCCGGGGATGACCACTCCTCTGGCCCGACTATAGGCCGCTCGGTCGTCGTGTCAAGAGGAACGGGCCGGTCAAGCTCAGCGCCACGATGAAGGTGACGGCCGACGCGGCCAGCGGTAGGAGGTGGCCGAACTCGAGGTAGCCGACGGCGAGATGCGCGTACACACCAGCAGCCAGGCCGGTAAGGCCGGCACACAGAAACGTCCACCAGACCCAGCGTTCGCCGCGCCGAAGACCCCACAGCGAGAGGAGCAAAAGTGCGACACCATCCGAGGCCAGCGCTCCGCCGAACCCGGCCCGATCGTGCGCGATCAGCGGCAAAAGGTGCGCGTTGGCGCCACTGATCGTGCCAGCGGCGGTGTGCAGGAATTGCAGATCGGAAAACACGAACACGCGCGTCACACCGACGGTCGTGATGGTAAGGCCGGCGCCGATCAGGCCGACGGCAAGACCAATGAACAACAGCTGGCCTGCCAGGCCCAGCTGCCACCTCGAGTCATTGTCCAGGTCCGAACTGACCGAACCTCTCGCGCGGAGCGGCAGGACGATGCCAAGCAAAAACAATGGAAACAAACTGGCCGAGAGAACGATGTGCAGCGGATCGACATAGTGAAAGCCGAGGAAGAGGAAGAGACTCGCGAAGCCAACGACGCCCGATGCCATCACGGCATCCCGCGCCCAGCGCTGGCCGTTTCGGACGCCGTTCCAGGCCAGTGATGCGTACAGGATGCCGATCGACATCATGGTCCCCGCCAGCGTGATCCGGTCATGCCGCATGAAACCGAGCAGCCGCGGATTGATTGAGGTGAGATTGTCCCGCGCAACGCCGAGAAAGACCTCGTCGTACGGAAGCAGAACGCGGGTTATGCCCACCCAGAAGATGACGGCGCCGGCGATCAGCATGCCCAGGCCGAGTAAGACAAGCCAGGGCCAGCCCGAACGCGAGGCGGCTTGTAACGGCGGAGGCGTCCCCGGCGCGGCGTCGTTCGAAGCGGTCCGCATTCGCATTGCGACGAGCGCCTCGTTGCTGCGTTTCGCCAGACCAGGGCCGGCCTCGATGAGTCCTTGATCGACGACGACGAGGTCGGCGCCGGCCTCGAAGGCCTCGACGACGTCGCGGGGTGACCGTGCCCCACCCGCCACGACGACAAGACCGGGGCTCGCCATGGCGGCACGAGCCTGCCGGACCGTGGCCCAAACATCGACGGCATCCATGGGCTCAGCAGACGTGCGGATCACAAGTCCACCGGCGCCCGCGTCGAGGGCCGGTTGGATGGCGGACAGCAGGCCGGAGCGTGGGTAGTCGACGAGAACTGTGGAGATCCCCTGTTCACGGCAGACACCCAGGAGCCGACGCCAGGTGCCGCGGACATCGCTGTCGCCCGATGTCCCGGCCTCCGGCTGGAGGATGCTGATGCAGACGACATCGATCGCACCGTCCACGGACTCGAGCAGACGCTCGATGTTCAGGATCGAGCCGGGCCCACCCTCGCCCAGCGCCAGCCTGAGCCAGACCGACGTATGGGGAGGCCGCGATCGAAGCCGGGCGCCGAGACGGTGCGGCTCCATGCCGGCGATCAAAGGTGCCCGAAGGATGGGCCAGTGATTGTCACTGCCGAGCGCGTACGGCCCCACCTCGATGAAGCCGAAGCCGAAGCGACCCAGCGCGCCGATGGCGAGCGCATCGGGGTCGACCCCACCACCGAGGCCGATCGGGCTGATCAGCGGCATGCCATTTAGTCGGGTCTCGAGGCTTCGGTCCGGCCTCATGCGGCCGAGAAAGTCCACCAGGAGAAAACCACCCGGGACCGCGGTGACCGCCCGAAGGCCGCGCAGGGCTAGGGTTCGACGCGTCGAGGTCGGAAGCCAGTCGGTGAGCGGTTTCAGCAGCGGATGGTAGGACCAGTCAGGCACCGGGCACAGCGTGTAACGGCGGAAGAAAAGAAAAACCGCCGGGCCTACCCCGACGGTTTCGCTGTCGTTATGTCCTAGCTCTCGCCCTTACCCTTACCCGCGACCGGCTCCTTGGGCGGCTTCTCGGGCCTCTCGGGCTTCTCCGGCTTTTCGGCCTTGGGCTCCCGCGGCTTCTGGATGGGCGTCAGCTTGATCTGGCCATCGACCAGTTCGACCAGCACCGAGTCGCCGGCGCTGAACTTGGTGGTCAGCAGCGTCTCGGACAACGGGTCTTCGATCACGCGCTGGATCACGCGCCGCAACGGGCGGGCGCCGTAGAGGCGGTCGTAGCCCTCCTTGGCCAGGTAGTCCTTGGCCTCGGTGGTCACCTCGAGTTTCATCTCGTGCTCCTCCAACCGTTGCGCCACCTTGAGCACGAGCAAGTCGACGATCTGCCGCATCTCGGCCGGTGACAGCGCCTTGAAGACCACCACCGCATCGACGCGGTTCAGGAACTCGGGACGGAAGGTCTTCTTCAGCTCGTCCATGATCTTCTCGCGCATCTTGCCGTGCTCTTTCTCTTCCTGACTGGTGCTCGGCATCGACGGTTGGAACCCCATCGAGGTGGTCGCCTGCTGGAGGTTCATGACGCCGATGTTCGAGGTCATGATCACGATCGTGTTGGCGAAGTTGACCTGCTTGCCCTTGGCATCGGCGAGCCGGCCATCCTCCAGGATCTGGAGCAGCATATTGAAGACCTCGGGATGTGCCTTCTCGATCTCATCGAACAGCACCACGGAATAGGGCCGCCGCCGGATTGCCTCGGTCAGCTGGCCGCCCTCGTCGTAGCCGACGTAGCCAGGCGGTGAGCCGACCAGCCGCGCCGTCGTGTGCCGCTCCATGAACTCGGACATGTCGAGCCGGACGATGGCGTCCTCGTTGTCGAAGAGGAAGCGGGCGAGCTGGCGAGCCAGCTCCGTCTTACCCACACCGGTCGGTCCGAGGAAAATGAACGAGCCGATCGGCCGCCGCGCATCTTTGAGGCCGGCGCGCGCGCGCCGCACCGCCTGCGAGATGACCTTGACCGCATCGTCCTGGCCGATCAGGCGCGCGTGGATTTCGTCTTCCATTCGCAGCAGCCGAGTGGACTCCTCCTCGACCAGGCGTGACACGGGCACGCCGGTCCAGGCGCTGACGATTTCCGCGATGTTTTCTTCGTCCACTTCGGGGACGGTCGCGCCCAGTTTGTCGCGCCACTCCATCTCTTCCTTGACGTACTTGTCCTTGAGCTTCTTCTCCTTGTCCCGGAAGGAGGCCGCCGTTTCGTAGTCCTGGTTGGCGATTGCCTCTTCCTTCTTGATCTGGAGCTCGCGGATCTCCTTCTGCATCGTCTTCAGCTCCGGGGGCGTCGTCGTCAACTTCATGCGGACGCGCGCTGAGGCCTCGTCCATCAGGTCGATGGCCTTGTCCGGCAGGGAGCGGTCAGACACGTAGCGGACCGAAAGCTCGGCCGCCGCCTTGATCGCTTTGTCGGTGACCTTGACCCGGTGATGCTTCTCGTAGAGGGCCTTGACACCGTGGAGGATGGAGATCGTCTCGATCAGCGACGGCTCGTCAACGTACACCGGCTGGAAGCGGCGCTCCAGGGCGGCATCCTTCTCGATGTACTTCCGATACTCGTTGAGGGTCGTGGCGCCGATGCACTGGATCTCGCCGCGCGCCAGGGCGGGCTTCAAGATGTTGGCGGCATCAATCGCGCCCTCGGCGGCGCCGGCGCCGACCAGCGTATGCAGCTCGTCGATGAAGAGCACGACCTCGCGGCTGGAGCGGATCTCGTCCAGGATCTTCTTCAAGCGCTCCTCGAACTCGCCGCGGTACTTCGTGCCGGCGACGAGCGCGCCCATGTCGAGGGTGAGCACCCGCTTGTTTCGGAGCGACTCCGGGATGTTGCCCAGCACGATCTGCTGGGCCAGACCCTCCGCGATCGCCGTCTTACCAACACCAGGCTCGCCGATCAGCGCCGGGTTGTTCTTCGTCCGGCGGGACAGGATCTGCACCACCCGCTCGATCTCCGTCTCGCGACCGATCACGGGGTCGAGCGTGTTCTTGGCGGCCAGGTCGGTAAGGTCACGGCAGAACTGGTCGAGCAGCGGCGTCTTGGACGGCTTCTTGCTCTGGGTCGCTTCCTCATCGAGACCGCTCTCGTGAAGCAGGCGGTCGATTTCGCCGCGGACCTTCTCCAGGTTCGCGCCGAGGTCTTCGAGCACGTGGGCGGCGATGCCCTCGCCCTCGATGAGCAGCCCAAGCAACAGGTGCTCGGTGCCGACGTAGTTGTTGCCCATCCGGCGGGCTTCTTCGAAGGAAATCTCGATGACCTTCTTCACCCGGGAGGTGGGGATGATCTGCTGAATGATGATGCGCTCGTTACGGCCCAACACCGACTCGATGGTGGCGCGGACCTTGTTGATCTCGACGCCGAGGTTATTCAGCACCTTGGCGGCCAGGCCCTCGCCCTCGCGCAGCAGTCCAAGAAGCAGATGCTCGGTGCCGATATAGGAATGGTGCGAGCGCTCGGCCTCTTCCTGGGCCAGCGTCAGGACCTTCTTCGCTCGCTCCGTAAACCGTTCAAAGGGGTACAACCACAATCCTCCGACTGACTTGTTTGCTACTTATAACGATACCCGGATTCTCGCAAGACTTTCGCGCTCGAACTGCGGACGGCCCGCCTGCTGAGACGTTAAGGAGTTACCACTCCGCGGGTATGCCTAAACAATCGTTCTCGGAAGCATAGCGCAAATTCGGCGTGAATACGCGCCGTACTCTAATAATCCCTTAGCCCAAACCTCCCCCATCGGGGGAGGATGACGGCGTGTCCCTCCCCTAATGGGGAGGGAAACGTTGGCGGTTATTCTTGCGGCGCTGCGCTGACCTCAGCGTAGACCCGCTCCCGTTCGGTTTCGGGCACTCGCTCGATCTCGCCCGGGTAATCCGCGACGTCGGCAGCCTCGGCCTGGCCGGCGGCAGCGGGTTCCTCGGCTTGCTTGAGCGACAGACTGATGCGCCGGCGGCTCCGATCCGCCTGCAACACGCGGACCCGTAGCTTCTGTCCCACCTGGACGACATCTTCCGTGTGTTCGACGTGCTCCCAGGCGAGCTCGGAGATATGCAGCAGGCCCTCGATGCCGTCGCCGATCTGGAGAAAGGCGCCGTACTTCTTGATCTTCGTCACCTCGCCTTCGACGATGGCGCCGGGCGGGAACCGCTTCTCGATGTGATCCCAGGGGTCCTGACCCAGCTGGCGCAGGCTGAGGGAAATGCGCGACGTATCCGGATCCAGCTTGATGACCTTGACCCGGATGTCCTGGCCGACCTGGAGAACATCGGCGACATTCGCCACCCGGTCCCAGGAGAGTTCGGAGATATGGATCAGGCCGTCGGCAGCGCCCAGGTTGACGAAGGCGCCGTAGGTGGTCAGGCCCGACACCTTGCCCTGGATCTCATCGCCGATCTTGAGTTTTTCGAACAACTCGCCGCGCTGGCGGGCCCGATCTTCATCGAAGGCGGCTTTCTGGCTGACGATCAACCGGTTGCGCTTGCGGTTGACCTCGAGGATCTTGACACCGATTCGCTGACCGACCAGCTCCTGCAGGTTCGCGCTATACGTGCGGGAGACCTGGGAGGTGGGCAGGAAGCCGCGCAGGCCCAGGATATTCACGATCAGACCGCCCTTGTTCTGCTCGCGCACCTCGGCATCCATCATCTCGCCGGACAGCTGCTGCTCCTGCGCCTTGACCCAGACCGACTCGGCGCGCGCCCGACGCAATGAGAGGACGACGTTGCCGTCCTCATTTTCAGGCTGGAGAACGAAGACCTTGATCCGGTCGCCGGAGTGGAGGTCGGGCGTCCCGGCCTCACGGGTACCCAGCTCTCGGCTGGAGATGACCCCTTCGGATTTCGAGCCGACATCGACCAGAACTTCATCGGGATCGACCCGGACGACGACACCGTCGATGATGTCGCCGTGGGCTAGGCGCTTGCTAGAAGCTTCCTCCTGGTTGAGGAACTCCTCCATCGTCGCTGCGCTTCCGTTCTGCGAGTCGGACGAGTCCTGAGAAAGCTCGAAATCAGACAATCCAGTAGGCCACCACCTTGTGTTATTGGAACTCGTTGGTCGTCAGGTTGTAGGCAGGAGCGCGAGTCACACCGAAGTATAGCAAGCAGGCTGATGCGCTCTGTGCGCCCGCCGAGGACGAACATGAAGTCAGGAATAGACGAAGCGCCCAATGCTTGCATACACTAAAACTGCGAATGCTGAGCTGGCGCCGCGACAAGACTGCGTTTGCGATTTCCGGGGGCGGAGCGAGGGGGGCCGCCCAGGTGGGCATGCTGCGGGCCTTGATCGAGCGCGACATCACGCCCGACTTCGTGGTGGGGGTCTCAATCGGGGCCTGGAACGGTGCCTGGCTCGCCCACCGGCCGGAGCTGGATTGGGTGAAGAAGCTGGAGGACGTCTGGCGCCAGGTGACCCGGCGCACGCTCGACATGGTCTGGTGGCGGGCTGCCCGGAACATGGTGCGGCGGAAGCCGTCGCTGTATGAAGGTGGCGGGCTGTCCCGGTTCGTTGCCCAGCACCTGCAGGTGCACAACTTCGAAGACCTGGCGGTGCCGCTCCACACCGTCGCCATCGACCTGACCCTGGGAGCCAAAGCGGTCTTCTCACACGGCCCGCTCGGGCCGGCGGTGCTCGCGTCGTCGGCGATCCCCGGGGTCTTCCCGCCGGTGGTCATCGAGGGGCGGCAGCACGTGGACGGCGGGCTGGTCGATCCGACCGGGCTCGACACCGCCATCGAGCTGGGGGCCCGGCGGGTGTACGTGCTCGACTCGGGCTATGCCGGCCGGCTACCCGCGCCGCTGGGGTCGATGAACGCCATCGTCGACCACACCTTCCAGATTGCCGCCCAGCACCGGACCCGCTGGACGATCAAGCAGATGGGACGATCTGTCGAGATCATCCACCTGCGCCCGGACGCCGGATTCTTGCGTCACTCGATGGATTTCAGCGCCACCGACTTCTACCTACGGGAGGGGTATCGCTTCGCCTGCGAGATCCTGGACAGCCGGCGCAAGCGCCGCCGATTAGTCGAACGGGCGCCGGTCGCGGCCCCCGTCTACCACTAGCTGCCGGGCGCTATTCCGCAACTCGTCCGTCAGGCTCTCGGCCAGGTCCGGACGGCCGTGGAATTGTGCCGGGGTGTTCTGGTAGAGGACGATCTGCCACCGGCCGGCGCGCTGCTCGGCGATCAGCGCTTGCACGGAATTGAGTTTGGGATCAAGCTCTGACTGCCCCGCCGGAACGACGCCGGCCACCGCCCGCACGACCGCGGCCTGAGGACCGAGGAGCCGCACGCCCCGGACGTTGCCCACGTAGGTGCCGGTTGCGTGGTCCTTGAAGATCCGCTGCATCTCCGCGGCAATGCGCGCCCGACCCGCGATCTGGCTTCCGTCGAATCCGATCACCTCGCCATCCTCGGCGAATGGCGCCGCAAAGGCCTCGCCGTCGCGGCGGTTCCAGCCGTCCAGCAGGCGACTGTACAACTCCCGAATCTCAGGCTCGCTCATCGCGTCACGCGGAAACTGAAGTCGAACGCCTTCACCGATTGCGTGAGCTGGCTGACCGAGATGTAGTCGACACCGGCGAGCGCATAGGCTCGCGCATTGTCAAGCCCGACCTTGCCGGTGATCTCCACCTTGGCGCGCCCCTGCACCAGCGCGATCGCCTGGCGAACCTGTCCCGGAGGGAAGTTCTCCAGCAGAAGCACGTTGACCTTCGACATCAAGGCCTGGTCGAGCTCCTGCATATTCGTCACGGTGAGCTCGATCCGCTTGCCGGCGTGCGCTTTGCGCAGCTGCCGAACGATGTTCGGGACGCCCTCGCTGAGCGCCAGGTGCGACTCCGTTACCACCAGCCGATCGGCTGGTCCCTTCTGAACGCTGACGCCGCCGCCGACCTCGACCGCGTACTTTTCCAGGAAGCGCAGGCCAGGCGTCGTGCGACGGGTGTCGAGAATGCGGGTCTTGGTCCCCTTGACGGCGTTGGCAAACTTCGCCGTCTGCGAAGCGATCCCGGACAGAAGTTGGAGGAAGTTCAGGGCGGTGCGCTCGGCTCGCAGCACGCTCACCGCCGGCCCCGAGACGCGTGCCACCAGTTGGCCACCCGCCAACGCCATGCCGTCGGTAGCCCGCGGCTCGAAT
>VBEW01000056.1 GCA_005889225.1 Chloroflexota bacterium
AATGCCGTCGAACAGCTCGCCGGCGGTTGTCATCGGATAGGCAAAGCGCACCTCGATGGGGAGCGGTGATGCCGATTCCTGAGTGAGCGTGATGCGCAGCGCGCGAGTCCCGAGGCCTTGCGCGAGCAGTGAGGCGCTGACGCGCTCGGCCAGCGCGCGGGCGATGAACTGCAGGGCTTCCGTATTGTCGACCGGCGGATCGAGTGGCTCGCTTTCCTCGATCCGGACAGCCGGTCGCCATGGGCGCAACCGACGTCGGTCATCGCCCAGCGCCAGGTCATAGACCTCGAGGGCTTTTACGCCGAACTGACGGCGAAAGGCGGGCCGGGAGATCGCCTGCAAGCGACCGATGGTCTTGAGCCCGAGGAGCTGGAGGTATTCGCGCAGGTCGTCGTCGAGCGGCAGTATTTCGATCGGATAGCGTGCGAGGTAGGCGCGCGTCCTGTCGTGATCGACGATCACCGGAGCATTGCACGTGGCATGGGCGGCCGCGACCTTGCTGACGAACATCGACGACGCCACGCCAATTGCCGGCGTCTCGCGAATGACGGCTTCGACGGCGCGACTGATGGCAGCGAGCAATCGCGAACGGTCGGGCCAGCGCAGGGTCAGCCGGTCGAGCCGGAGGAAGCCACAGCCAGGATCCTCACCGGCAGCCACGTCGGGGGTGAAGTGGTGCAAGGTTGATAACAGTGACTGGCGGACCCTGGCTATGGCCTCCTCGTCGACCGGTTGGAAGATGGCGTCCGGTGAAAACTGTTGAGCCTGGTTGAGGCTCATTCCCTCTACGACGCCCTGCGCTCGCGCTTCGGCGGAAGCTGTCGTCACCGACGCGCGCTCGTGGGCAAGCCCGCCGATGACCAACGAGCGACCGCGCAATGCGGGCTCCTTCAGCCAGGCGGCAACCAGAGACGGGTGGGGGGTGCGGACACAACAGATCATGGGATCGGGTACGGAATGATCAGGCGGCGCTTGAGGCCGGGCGGCGCCAGCCGGTTCTTCACGACCGTCGCATCGACCAGCAATCCTTCGAGGTCGCCATCACGGCGGAAAACCCAGGCACTGCGCTGGAACGCCAGGATCATGCTCGCGTAATAACGGATCGCATCATCCGCCTCGGCGTCGTAGATCAGCAGCAGAGTACAGTCGGCCTCCGCCACACGGTGCAAGAGGTGCGGCAGTTCAGCATCGAGCCCGGCTGATCGCGTGCGAGGCAGGTCGATGCAAATCAGGTCGACGCCGGCGCGCGCCAGCACCCGGACGCTGGCCATCCCTTCCTTTAGTGATTTCGGTCGAACCACCAGCAAGCGATCGAGCCGCGTATCGAGGTGATTGAGGAACTCCGGATCGAGCCTGCTGGGAAAATCGACGTAGGCGACCGGTCCCGTAAGGCTGGCGGCGGCCACGCTGCGCTGGGCCAGTGTTCGTTTGCCACAACCCCGGGGGCCGGCCAGCAGGCTCAGCCGCCCGACCGGCCAGCCGCCAATTCCGGTCATCGCATCGAGTTCGGCGATCCCGGAGGATCGCGCCGGGCATGGAGGGGCAGCAGGCCGTGGCGCGGCGCTCCCAAAACGGGTCTGGAGCACCGTAATCGCTTGTTGAAGACGATCCGACATCTGATCACGCCCCGTGCTGCGAGATGACGACAGAACCGCGGCGACATCAAGCCTCCCCGGGGACGCAGGACCAGACGCTGAGGCTGGTCAGATGTTATCGAACAAATGTTCGTTCGTCAAGCCGTCCTCCCTGGTCTCCCTCTTGCGAGCAGGGCTGCGAGCGGGACTGACCTACCTGGCTTCCTGCAGGCCGACGCTGAACATCGCCTCGAGGTCGTGCTTCGAATAGACCTTGAAGGCGACGTGGGTTCGAGTCTTGAGAATGCCAGGGATCTGCGAGAGCCGGGTGGTCACGATCTCGGCGATCTCCTCGTGGTCCTTCACCCGGAGGATGGCGACGAAATCAAACTCGCCGGTGACCGAGTAGGCCTCGGCGACACCGGGCACATCGGCGAGCGCCGGTCCGAGCCCGGCAATCGCCGAACGCTCAGCTTCGATCAGGACGATCGCGGTGACCACGACGGGCATTGTCTCATCTCGCTGGCGAATACAAAATACTTGACGAAACGAACATATGTTCGTATAATGAGAGGCCGATGGCAAGCGCGCAGGCGAAGCGGCCAACCCGGGACCTTCTGCGAGAACTCACCGTTATCGTCGAGACAACAGCTGGCAGGCTCGCGACCGGGACCGCCACTTCTGCTGAGCTGGCAATCGCCCGCGATATGGTCCGGCTCATGCTTGCTAGCGCCGACCTCGGTGAGCGTTTTGTGACTGAATCATTGTCGCAAGGGGTCAAGACCGACGTCGACCGCCTGCGCCGCGCCTGCCGCCACTACGAACTCCTGCTTTGGCGGACCGCTCCGAATTTTCTGTCGTGAAATGACTGCTGAGAGCCGGCAAGCAAGTAGCCTTGACGAAAGCCGGGAGGAAGTGCTGAGCGTGATCTCCGGCGGTTTCGAGCAGTACAGGGGCATGGACAAGAGTGCCCTCATCCCCGAGCAACATGCCAGGGCTATAGTCGAACTCGCGCGGATTCGCGATAAGGCAGCGCTTGAGATCGCCGAGCATGCTATCGAGCTTGCCAAGACAGAGGCCTGCATCGATTGGGGATCGGTCTCAACTATCGATTGGGTCCGGCACAACTGCAAACAGTCCTCTGGTGCGGCAGCCGACTTTCTTCATGTGGGTGAGCAGCTTTCGAATCTGCCGAAAACGCTGGACGCCGTCAGAGATGGCAGCATTGGCTTCGCGCACGCGGCCATCATCGCGCGTCATGCCCAGGCGATCACGCACTCTGAGAGCGCTGAGCCATTCGACGAAGCGCCGTTCCTCAAGGCCGCCCAGGAGAGCAGCGTTAGCCGGCTCTGGTATCACTCTATGCACGAGTGGCATCGCGGCGATCCTGATGGCGTGGCCGAGGCACAGCGCCAGGCCGCCGAGGAGCGCTACCTGCGCCTCACCAACGGCGACGATGGAACGCTGTACGTCAAGGGGTCGTTCGACTCGGCGGCGGGGGCAACCATACGGACCGCACTCGAACCTCTCACGCAGGCTCACGGCGACGGCGACAGCCGATGCCGCGAGCGCCGTAACGCGGACGGCCTCGTTGAGCTGGCTGCCCACAGCCTTGACAGCGGGACGATTCCGCAACATGGTACCGTGCGCCCCCACGTTCAGATCACCACCACGTTGGAGACCCTGCAGGGCCTGATCGGGGCGCCCGCAGGTGAGATGGCGCTCTCGCTGCCCATCTCGGCAAAGACCGTGCAGCGATTTGCATGCGACAGCTCGATCACGCGGGTTTTGCTCGGCGCGGACTCCGCGGTCATCGACGCCGGAAGGGAAAAGCGCGTCGTCGCCGGCGGCACTCGGCGCCTGCTGGACGCGCGCGACAAGCATTGCCGGTGGCCCGGGTGCGAGCGTCCGGCCTCGTGGAGTTCGGCGCACCACATCATCCACTGGGCCCAGGGCGGCAAGACCGATCTTTCGAACATGCTCCTGCTCTGCCAGCACCATCACTGGACGGTCCATGAAGGCGGCTGGCGGCTATCCCTGGCGGCAGATGGACGTGTCATCGCCATCCCGCCAGAGACAGACTTCTATCCGCCAGAGTTCTATCCCTCGGCGCGGGCGCCGGACGAATTCGACGTGGCCTGATCGGGCCGTAAAGTCTGGCCATGGCAGGCCAGGTCCGGATCGGATGCTCCGGCTGGTCTTATCCCCACTGGCGCGGCGGTTTCTACCCCGAGAAGCTGCCGGCGCGCGAGCACTTCGCCTTCTACGCGCGGCACTTCGACACGGTTGAGCTGAACAACTCCTTCTATCGGCAACCGCCCCCCGAGCGATTCGACGCATGGAGAGAGCAGGCGCCGGCCGGATTTCTCTTTGCCGTCAAGGGGAGTCGGTATGTCAGCCACATCAAACGCCTCGCCGTCGAGCAGAAGTCCATCGACCTGGTCGTCGAGCCCGCCGTCCGGCTGGGTGACAAGCTGGGGCCGATCCTGTTTCAGCTTCAGGCGAACTTTCACCTCGACCTGCAGCGGCTGACGCGGTTCGTCGGCATGCTACCGGCGGACCTCCGGTTCACACTCGAGTTCCGTCACGATTCCTGGCTGATCCCGCCAGTCCGTGATTTGCTTCGGACGCGCCGGATCGCGCTCTGCATTCCGGATCATCCAAAGATGACGAGGCTGTTCGAGATCACGAGCGACTTCACATATATAAGGATGCATCTGCCTGCTCAGGGGCTCGGCTATGGCAAGCGGGCTCTGCAGCCGTGGGCCGAACGGATTGCCGGCTGGAGCAGCCGCGGCGTCGACGTTTTCGTCTACTTCAACAACGACATGGAGGGACACGCCATCGAAGACGCCCAAACGCTCAAGGATTTACTCGGCACGCAGGTTCTGCCGGAGTCGGGTGGCGGGAAGGCCGGGATTCGAACCCGGGGAGCGGATTAAAAGCCCGCTCAAGCGCTTAGCAGGCGCTCGCATTCGACCACTCTGCCACCTCCCCGCGGAGGCGGTAGCCAGTTTACCCTGTTTCCATGCAAGCATCCGTCGATGAGCAATGGGCCCGCTATGGCCGGGCGTTGATCGGTTCGATGAGTGAGGTCCTCACTGAGACGCCCGACGAGACCCACGCCAACCTGCTCGAGACCGCCGACTACTGGCTCTCGCTGGGGCTGGTGCTCGGGCTCCGGGACCCGAGCCAGGCTACCCAGCTGCTGGGTGTGATCGAGGCGCATGAGGCGGAGCGCGGCGAGCTGGAGCGCGACGCAACCAGCCTGATCAGCCAGGCGCTTGGCTGAGGCGCGGTCGTGAGACGACGAGGTCTCGTTTCGCAGATGTACGCCGCCGCTCGCCTGACGAACGACATCTCCACGCTGGCGTCCGGCGATCCGCGGCGGATTGCCCGGCGCGCGAAGAACAAGATCATCGGTCGGGCGCTCGGTCGGGCAGGCCTATGGCGCCTGCTGTGGCGATAGTCGCTTGAGGTCCCGGACGAAGGCCTCCATTTCGATCTGGCGGCTCTCGTCGTCCGGCGCCCGGAGGATCGACGAGGGGTGGACCGTGGCCATTATCAGCGGAAGACCAGGTCGCTCGATGAACTGGCCGCGCTGAAGGCTCACCCGGAAGTCCCGACCAAGCAACGCCTGCGCGGCGGTGGCACCAAGCAGCACCAGGATCTTCGGCTTGATCAACCCGATTTCCGCATCGAGCCAGGGACGGCAAGCACTGATCTCCGCGGCATTGGGCCTCTGGTGTAACCGCCGCTTCCCTTGCGGCTTCCATTTGAAGTGCTTGACGGCGTTCGTGATGTAGACACGCCCGCGATCGATGCCCGCCTCCTCGAGCGCCTCATCGAGCAGACGCCCCGCCGGACCGACGAACGGCTTTCCTTCGACGTCCTCTCGGTCACCGGGCTGCTCGCCGACAAACATGACCGATGCCTGCTCGGCACCCTCTCCAAACACGGTCTGCGTGCCTGTCTTGTAGAGATCGCAGGCCCGGCAGCCTGCCGCCGCATCGCGTAGCCGGAGTAGGGTCGGCGCTTGCGGGATGAGTTCCTGAGCCGCGGATGGCTGCCCAACCTCGCGCGGCTCGAGCCCGAGGCCGGCCTGCTCCACGCCGGGGGCAGGAGGCTGCGCGGCCCGGGGACGGGGATGTGACGGGGCGCGGTTACTTCTGGGAGGACTCAAGCGGCAAGCTCAGCGTGAACTCGCTCCCCTTCCCCGGCTTCGACACGGCAGCGATGTCGCCACCATGAAGGCGAGCCAATTCGCGCGCCAGGTAGAGGCCGAGGCCGGTGCCGGGGACATCGCCGTACGGAGCCAGCCGGCTGAAGCGAACGAAGAGCCGCCTCATGTCCTCGGGGGCGATACCGATGCCCTGGTCACGGACACTCAGCATGGCCAGCCCGCCTACTGTCGACAGCTGCGCGGTCACGTCGCCGCCCGCCGGCGAGTATTTGATCGCATTGTCGACCAGGTTGCCCGTTACGATCTCCAGCCGCATCGGATCGCCGAGCACCCAGAGTTCGTGGCCGACGCGGTCATCGAACCGCAGGCGATGCTTCGGCGTACCGTTCGGCTCCGCAGCCTTGAGGCTGCGGCGGAGGAGCTCGCGCAGGTCGACCCGCTTGCGCTTCAACTGGAGCCGCCCGTCTTCGAGCCGGGCAGCCTCCACCATCTCATTGGCAAGCATGTTGATCTGGGCTGCCTTCGCCTTCAAGAGAGGCAGCACCGGGCGCAGACGTTCCGGGATCGGTCCCAGGGACTCGTCTTCGATCATCGACAGGTAGCCACCCAGCATGGCCGCGGGCGCGCGCAGCTCGTGCGATGCGAGTCGCAGGAACTCTGACTTGGCTTTTTCCAGACTGGCAAGATGGTCGGCCTTTCGTCGCAGACGATTCGCTTCGAGTTGCTCGCGCTGACGCGCCTGCAACTTTTCGTCGGTCTGCTCGGCGAGCACCATGATGTAGCTGACCCGGCCCCCCGCGAACACCGGGTAGGCATCGATGTTCCAGATCTGATCCCGTGCTGGGACCCGTCCCCCCGCCGCCGCGAAGTAGGTCTGCGGCTCGCGGCTGACACGGACAAGCCGGAACAACTCGACGATCGCAGCCTGCTCATCTCGGCGGAAGACGTCGCCCACGGACTGTCCGTCCAACGGCATTTGCTCGAGCATCAGCACCCTGGCCAGCGCGTGGTTTCCATATCGAAATCGGAAATCGTCACCAAGGACCTCGAACAACCCGATCCCGACGGGCAAGGCGTCCAGCACGCGCGGCAGCAACTCGGCCGCACCGTGTGACCCCGGCCGATCGAGGTGCTGGGGCTCGGGCGTCGGAGGGCCTGGTCCTGTGCGGATCACTGGTCCTTTTCCTCGTATTGATACATCGATAATATGATTCTAATATAGTTGAGCACTCATATTGTCTGTAATTGCCTGGCCTGCCACTCTGAGTGGCAGGAAGATGTGACAGTGAGGCTATAAGATGCCGTAAAAAACGGCGCAGCGGTCGAATTGGAACGCCGGTACACTGACGTGAATGACAGACGCCTCGGCGCCGCTGCGACTGGCTCCCGCGACCGACGGCGGGCCGGTCGGGCCGGTGATGGTCATCGGGGGAGCCGAGGACAAGCTTGGCGAGCGCGTCATCCTGTCACGCTTCGTCCAGCTTGCCGGCGGCGCCCAGGCGCACATTGTGGTCATTAGCACCGCATCCTCGCTCGGCAACGCCGCGACTGACCTGTATCGCCATATCTTTGCTCGGGTCGGGGCCGACAGGGTGACCGGCTTGCGGCCCGAAACCCGCGAGGAGGCGAACGACCAGCGAACCGTCGACGCGCTCAAGGACGCGACCGGAATCTTCATGACGGGTGGCAATCAGCTTCGCCTCTCTTCGGTGATCGGCGGCACGAAACTGGGCGGCGCCGTTCTCGACGCCCACGGCCGGGGTATCGTGGTGGCCGGCACGTCGGCGGGCGCCAGCGCTGTGGCCACCCACATGATGGCGTTCGGCAGCTCCGGCGCGACGCCGAAACATCGGATGGCGCATGTCTCGGTCGGCCTCGGTCTGCTCGTCAACGTCGTCGTCGACCAGCACTTCGAGCAGCGCACCCGCCTCGGCCGGCTGCTGGCGGTGGTCGCTCAGTCGCCCTCGTTGATCGGCCTCGGGCTCGATGAAGACACGGCCGCGATCATCGATGCCAATGACATCCTCGAAGTCATCGGCCGCGGGTCGGTGACGATCGTGGACGGCTCCGACGTCGTCACCGACGCCTTCCAGACCAGCGGTCACAAACCGATGATGGTCTCGAACGCCCGTCTCCACTCACTTCCGTCCGGTTACCGATTCGACTTGCGCGCGCGGCGCGTCCTGCCGCTCGACGACAGCAAGAAGGAGCGTATCGCGCAGCTGGCGCAGAGCCGCATCGCCAGGCTGGTGCGCCAGACGGCAGCCGAAGGCCGCGACGACCGCGCGCTCGACCGCCGCCGCGCGCGGCATGAGGAGCGAAAGGCGTCGGAGTGAGCGATTCGCGGATGGAGACGCGAGTCGAGCGCGACGAGGACGCCAAGCACGAACCTGTCGCCAGCAAGCCGCCCGTTCGTCCGGACCTGAGGATCCTCGAGAGTCAGGTGCTGCGTGGCCCCAACTACTGGTCGTACGAGCCGGCCGTCCGACTGCTCGTGGACCTCGGCTCACTGGAACACTGGCCATCGAACACGTTGCCGAAATTTACCGATGTGCTCATCGAGATGCTGCCGGGCCTCTACGATCACGGCTGCTCGCTGCACCGGCCGGGCGGCTTCATCGAACGGCTCCGCGACGGGACCTGGATGGGGCATGTCGCCGAGCACGTTGCCCTGGAACTGCAGCGCGAGGCCGGCGGTTCGACCACCCGGGGGAAGACCCGGCGAGCCGGGATCCCCGGCCAATACAACGTCGTCTACGGGTACAGCGAGGAGCAGGTGGGCCTGGCGGCCGGCAAGCTCGCGGTCCGCCTCCTCAATCACCTGGTGCAGGCCAACCCGACGTTCGATTTCGCCGCCGAGCTGGAGAGCCTCGTCCTGCTCGCCGACCGGGCGGCCTTCGGACCATCGACCCAGGCGATCCTCGACGAGGCCGCTCGCCGCGACATCCCCTACATCCGGCTCAACGACCAGTCCTTCGTCCAGCTTGGCCAGGGGCGGTATCAGCAGCGGATCCGCGCCACGATGACATCGCGGACCTCGGCCCTCGGCGTCGACATCGCGGGCGACAAGAAGCTGACGACCACGCTGCTGGCCTCCGCCGGGCTGCCGGTGCCGAGGAGCGACATGGTCCGCTCCGCCGACGAGGCGACCGCCGTCGCCGCCCGCATCGGCTACCCGGTGGTCACCAAACCGCTCGACGGCAACCACGGCCGTGGCGTCAGCCTCGACCTGCGCAGCGATGAGGACGTCCGGCGCGGCTTTGAGCGCGCGATCGAGCAGACTCGCAGCGGCGTCGTGGTGGTGGAAAGTTTCATCCAGGGCAACGACTACCGGGTGCTCGTCATCGACGGTCACATGGTCGCGGTGGCCCAGCGGGTCCCGGCCCACGTGATCGGTGATGGGGAGCATACGGTCCGTGAGCTGGTCGACATCACCAATCGCGACTCTCGCCGCGGCATCGGTCACGAGAAAGTGCTGACCCGCATCAAGGTCGACAGTGCCGCTGAGGAGCTGGTCAGGCGACAGGGATTCGACCTCGATGCGGTGCCGCCTAAGGAAACCTTCGTCAAGCTGGCCGCCACCGGCAACATGTCAACGGGAGGGATCTCCATCGACCGGACCTGGGAAGCAGATCACGACAACGTCGAAATCGCGGAGGAGGCTGCGCGGGTCGTCGGGCTCGATGTGGCCGGCATCGACTTCTTGACGCCCGACATCTCCCAGCCGGTCCGTGAAACCGGGGGCGCGATCGTCGAGGTCAATGCCGCGCCGGGATTCCGGATGCACACCCACCCCACGGAGGGCGATCCGCAGTACGTCGCCAAGGCGGTGATCGACATGCTGTTCCCGCAGGGCACGTCCGCCCGGATCCCGATCGTCGCCGTGACCGGCTCCAACGGCAAGACGACCACCGCCCGCATGATCGCCCACATCGTCCGAGGTCTCGGCCACCGGGTCGGGATGACGACCACCGATGGCATCTATATCGACGGGCGCCTGGTGAAACAGGCCGATGCCAGCGGGCCACGGTCGGCCCGGATGGTGCTGCAAAACCCGCGGGTCGACTTCGCGGTCTTCGAAGTCGCCCGGGGCGGCATCCTCCGCGAAGGCCTCGGCTACAGCGCGAATGACGTTGCGGTCGTTCTCAACGTGACCGGTGACCACATCGGCCTCAAGGAGATCAACTCCCTACGGCAGCTCGCCGCCATCAAGCGGGTCATCGTGGAAGCGGTCCCTCGCAGCGGCACCGCCGTGCTCAATGCCGATGACGAGCTGGTCGCCGATATGCGGACCCATTGCAGTGGCTCGGTGATTCTCTTCTCCCTGCGCGATGACAATGAGCTG
Organism: Chloroflexota bacterium; assembly: GCA_005889225.1. GTDB lineage: Bacteria > Chloroflexota > Dormibacteria > CF-121 > CF-121 > CF-13. The sequence continues at coordinate 10,103 of VBEW01000056.1, forward strand.
GTTGAACGCTGGGTGCGGCGCGGGCGGAAAGCCTTCGTCATTCAGCAGCAGGCGGGCGGCGGCGAGATGATGGTGCTCCGCGAGGGGCGGCGCAGCACGCAGATCGGCTGGGTCCACCTGCTACCGGCCACGTTCGAGGGCAGGGCCCGAGCCAACGTGCAGAACGCCCTGGCCGCCGCAGCGGCGGCGCACGCCGCGGGGGCGCATCTGCACGATATCCGGCAAGGCCTGCGCAGCTTCCACCCGTCGTTCGACGAGGCGCCCGGGCGGCTGAACATGTTCGAGCTGCACGGCGTGAAGGTGATCGTCGACTATGCCCACAACCCGCACGGGCTCGAGATGGCCGGTGACTTCGTCGAGCGGCTGACGGCGCCCGGCGTGAACGGGCCGCAGCCGGGCCGGCGGATTGCCGTGATCGCCACCCCCGGCGATCGGCGGGACGAGGACATTCGCGAGCTCGGTCGGGTGGCGGCTCGCGTCTTCGACGACCTCATCGTCCGCGAGGACGCAAACCCGCGTGGACGCCGGCGTGGTGAGATCGCCCAGCACGTCATGGAGGGGATCAAAGCGGCCGCCGGGAGCCGGGTCCAGCGCGCCGAGATCATCATCGATGAGCGGCCGGCCATCGACGCCGCGCTCAGCCGGGCGCGGCCCGGAGACGTCGTGCTGTTGTGCGTCGACAAGCCGGCCGACACCTGGCACAACCTCGAGGCCCGCCGGGCTCTGCCGGTCTCGCCCGCGTAGGGCAACCCGGGCGCCGGGCGCGTCCGAGTTATTCTCGCGCCCGCCGGACCAGCGAGCGGATCCGCTGGGGACCTGCCGAAACGCCACCCCGGTCGCGCAGGTAGCTGAAGATCTCCGGTCGCTGCGAAAGTGCCGTGAGGGCGATGATGTCGTCGGCGCCAGACTCCCGCAACATCCAGTCCAGGGCCGCCACCTCATCGGGAAACACCGGTGCCTGGGGCTTGCCGCCGTCGACGATGCCGGCCTGCAAACGGTGGATCAGGTCCTGCCGATCCCGGCCACGCAGGTATCGCTGGAGCTCCGCGATCGCCACCCGATCGGCACCGCGCGCCGCGGTGTAACCAAGTCGATGGAGGAGGACATCGGTGCGGTCCCCGGCAGCGCCGAAGCTGAGAAAGACTCGGGCGCCCCGGGGTCGCAGGCCCTGACAAATTTCGACAAGACCTCGCAGACCGTCTTCGTTGTGGGCGTAATCGATGACGACCACCCGGCCATCCAGGTCAAAAACGTTGGCGCGGCCCGGATTGCGGTCGGGGTCCAGCACAAACGATCGCAGTCCTTCGATGACCGCCTCTTCGGGAAGAGCCGCCCCCAGCGCGGCGGCCGCCGCGGCCATCGCGTTGCTGAGATTGTGGGCAGAAATCCCGGCAAGCGTGACCGGCACCTCCTCCACCGGCAGCATCCGGTGGATGGGACGGCGCGGCGACATGATGACCAGCGCCCCGTCCAGGACCGAGACTGCCCGCCCACCTTCCGCCAGGGTGGCGCGGATCGCCGGGTGATCGGCATCGAGAGAGAACAGCCAGGGTTGTCCCGCCGCCTGGCGCCGCATCGCGAGCACTCTGGGGTCGTCGGCGTTGAGCACATCCCACCCATCCGGCCGGGTGATCTTCGTGATCGTCGCCTTCACCTCCGCCAGCTGGTCGAGCGTCCGGATCCCGTACTGGTCGAGGTGATCGGCCGTCACGTTGGTGACGACGGCGACATCGTTGTGATCCGTACCGATGCCTCGGAGCAGGATGCCCCCGCGGGCCGTCTCCAGAACCGCGAGCGCAATTCCCGGTTGCGCCAGCGCCCGGCTGGCGCCGCCGAATCCCGAGTAGTCGCCGGCTTCGACCAACTCGTCATCGCGATACACGCCATCGGTCGTGGTGTAGGCAACCGACTGGCCGGCGGTCCGGGCCAGGTGCGCGATCAGCCGAACCGTGGTCGTCTTTCCGTTGGTGCCGGTCACGGCGATGATCGGGATCGCCGGCCGCAGCGCGGGTGGCGGCGGCCCGGGCTCGACCGCGGTGACGCGGCGGGCTGCCTCGTCGATCGCGCGCGCGAGCGAGCGGCGCCCGTCCAGGCCCAGCTGCAGCAGCGGCGCCAGCTCCCGGCCAAACGCCTCCGCGGTTCCCTGCCGCCGCCAGGGAAAGGCGATCACGACCTCGTCAGGATTCGGCCCGAGCCGGCCGCGGACGGCCAGGTGGGTCTGCGTCGCGTCGGCGAGCTCCCGGGTGAGGTGAACAGCGAGCCGGGCGATGAGGCGGCGCCGCTGATCGCTCCCCGGCGTCCCCGCGCTGGCCACCGACGGAATCCCCGCCCGCCGGGCGAGTCGTTTGGCGCGTTCGTCGAGCTGGACGAGCCAGGGGCCCACGCCAAGCGTCAGCTTGAGCGCGGGACGCGTGAAATACAGGTTCGGTCCGTCGAGCACCCGGAGCTCGTCTAGCGTGACGCCGTCAGCTTCGCCCATAGGGTAGCCAGGGTTCAGTCTGGCAGGCGGGCGGTGGTTAGCTCAGGTTTTCTGTGGTCTCGGGCTCGCCCGTTTGCGCCATCGTCTGGTGCAGGCGCGCAAGCAGCACGCGATAGTCGGCGATCAGCTGCCGGGTGCGATTGCGCACTAGCCGATAGTCCGAGATCGGAGGCCGGCCCTCGACGCTCTGATCCAGGAACGGCTGCAGCGCGGCGCTGAGCTCACGCGTCTTCTCCGCCATGACGCCGAGAATCTGTTCCTTCAGATCGGTCGAGAGCCCCTCCATGATGTCCGCGTATCCCTCGAGCAGCGAGAGCTTGGTCCGGATCGTTCTCGCCGCGTTTGACGCCCGCTCGTCGGCCGCCGACGGGCGCGTCCGCCGAAGGGGAACTACCTTGCCTCGTTTCGGCTCAAGCGCGCTCATGCCGTGAAGACAAGCCCGTAACCGCGGCGTGGCTCGCTCACCAGGCGCGCGGGCACCCTGGCGGTCGCGAGATGACGCCGCAGCCGGACGACGTAGGTTCGAAGCTGCTCGGCGGAGAGCTCCGGTGCGCCCCAGGCGAGGTTGACGAGCTGCGTCGCGGAATAGAACTGGCCTGGGCGGCGGGCGATGAACGCCAGCAACTCGACTTCTCGCCGGGTCAGCGTCAGGTGCCGGCCCGCATAGCTGAGCAGCCGGCGACGAACATCGAGGTCGAGCCCGGCCAGCTCCCATAAGCGGTGCTCCCAGAAATCGAGGCGCGACTGCAACCGGCGGAAATGCGCCTCCATCGAGCGCTCATCGGCATCGTGGCTCAGGGCCACCGCCTGACCGTTGCCATCCCCGCTCCGAAGCCGGTTCAGCGTTCGTTCGGCGAAGGTTGCCAGCTCCCGATAGATCGTGACCCACTGGCGGGCATCTTCCACATCGCGGGTATCAGGCTGTTCCCCCTGGATCAGGTAGAGCTCGCCGCTGGGCGGACTGGTGACGAACGCTCGGGCCATGGCTCGATACTACGCCTCCCGCACTGGACTCAACCGTTGGACGCGAACCTGCCAGAACTGCAGACGCTCGTAGAGGCGTTCGCTCTCTCGCCGCGCGATGGCGAGCTCGTCTTTCAGCTCCTTCTGGGCGGCCGGCAGCACCGTCCCGGTCCGGGGACGGTGCATCGCCCCATGAAACCTCGAGCACAGCAAAAATGGCAGCAAAAGTTGGGGCGATGTAGCATGGGCCGCAGGAGGGCAGCCTTTGGTCCAGCAGGCCCGCCGACCTCGAGAACCGGACGATCTCGATCTGCCGAAGATCGCCCGGCCGTTTCCGGGCGCGGCCTTCGACGTGGTCGCCATGGCCGCCTCGGCCGGGGGCATTGCCGCCCTCGGCCGCGTCCTTACCGACCTGCCGGCCGAATTTCCAGCGGCAATCGTGGTCGTCCAGCACCTCGATCCCCGCCACCGCAGCCTGATGGCCGACATCCTGCGCCGGCGGACGGAGCTCGAGGTCGTCCAGGCCAGTGAGGGGGACAGGGTGGTGCCGGGGACGGTCTATATCGCGCCGCCCGACCGCCACCTGCTCGTAAACCCCGACGGCACGCTGTCCCTATCGCAATCCGAGCTGGTCCATTTCGTCCGGCCCAGCGCGGACCTGCTGTTCGAGTCGGTGGCGGCGAGCTACAAGGATCGGGCCATCGCCGTCGTGCTGACCGGAACGGGCAGCGATGGATCGATGGGCATCGGGGCGATCAAGAAGATGGGCGGCACCGTCATCGCCCAGGATGAACGTTCGGCTGAGTTCTACGGCATGCCGGCGGCGGCCATCAAGTCGGGGAACGCGGACTTCATCCTGCCGCTGGAGGAGATCCCGTCGGCACTCGTGACCCTGATCATGAAAGGAATGGCGCAATGACCGACGATCCGCAGGATCCCGACCTCGAACGCCTCCTCCAGTACCTGCTGGAGAATCGGGGCTTCGATTTCAGTGGCTACAAGCGCACCACCCTGCACCGCCGGCTCGCCAAACGGATGTCGCAGGTGGGGGTCGCGGACTACAACGCCTATCAGGACCACCTGCAGGTCCATCAGGAAGAGTTTGTCGCGCTGTTCAATACCATCCTGATCAATGTCACCGGGTTCTTCCGCGATGCGCCGGCCTGGGAATACCTGCGACGCGAGATCCTGCCCAGAATCGTCGCCAGCAAGGAACGCTATGAGCCGATCCGGGTATGGAGCGCAGGCGTCGCCTCGGGTGAGGAGGCATACAGCGTCGCCATGCTGCTCTCCGAGGCGCTGGGCGCTTCCGAATACCGGGATCGGGCGAAGATTTACGCGACCGACGTCGACGAAGACGCGCTGACCCAGGCTCGTCAGGGCCGCGCGGAAGACAAGGACCTCGAGGAAGTCCCGGAAGACCTACGGGAGAAGTACTTCGAGCGCGAGGGGGATCGTTACCTGTTGCGAAGCGAGCTACGCCGCTCGATCATCTTCGGGCGCCATGACCTGGTGCAGGACGCGCCAATCTCGCGGATCGATCTGCTGATCTGCCGCAATACCCTGATGTATTTCGAGGGCGAGGCGCAGGCCAAGATCCTGGCGCGGCTCCACTACGCCGTCAACGAGAATGGGTACCTGTTCCTCGGTAAGGCGGAAATGCTACTGAGCCGGGACGCGCTGTTCACGCCGGTCGATCTGAAACACCGCATCTTCACCAGGGTGCCGAAGCTGACCCTCCGGGAGCGGCTGACGGTGCTGGCCCAGGCCGGCAATGTCGACGTGGGCAATCACCTGACCAGGCAGGCTCGACTCCGCGATGTGGTCGCGGACACCCTTCCCCTGGCGCACCTCGTCGTCGACGCCGGTGGCTATTTGATGTCGATCAACCAGCGTGCCCGGTCGCTGTTCGGCCTCGTGACGGCGGACATCGGCCGCCCCTTGCAGGACCTCGAGATTTCTTACCGGCCGGCGGAACTCCGCTCCATGATCGACCAGGCCTATAAAGACCGGCGGCCGGTGGAGAGCCGCGATGTGGAGCGGCGGAGCGTCAACGGCGAAGGCCAGTATTTCGATGTCGAGGTTATCCCGTTGGTCGACAACGACGCGGCGCTGCTGGGGGCGAGCATCACCTTCGTGGACGTAACGGGCTCCAATCGGTTGTATGGGGAGCTGGAGCGATCGAAGCAAGAGCTCGAGACGGCATCGGAAGAACTGCAGTCGACGAACGAAGAGCTGGAGACGACGAACGAAGAGCTGCAATCCACAGTGGAAGAGCTGGAAACGACCAATGAGGAGCTTCAGTCCAGCAACGAGGAGCTGGAGACGATGAACGAGGAGCTGGAGTCGACCAACACGGAATTGCAGACGATCAACACCGAATTGCAACAACGAAGCGTCCAGCTGGATCGCGTCAACAGCTTCATGGAGCAGATCATGGCCAACCTCGATGTGGGGGTCGCCGTGCTCGACCGCGACCTGCGGATTCAGCTCTGGAATCGCCGCGCCGAAGACATGTGGGGGGTCCGGGCCGGCGAAACCGTCGGCCAGCCGATGCTCGCCCTCGATATCGGCTTGCCGCTGGCCGAGCTGGCGGACCCGATCAAGGCGTGCCTATCGGCCGGCAACGGCCACCAGTCCCTTACCCTGGCGGCAACGAACCGCCGAGGCAAGCAATTCACCTGCCGGGTGCAGTGCTCGGGGATGGCCGGCGCTCAAGGCGACCGAAGCGTGATCCTCCTGATGGAAGCCGTCGAACCCGCCCCGGCCTGAGTTCCTCACCGGTTCCGGGTTTCCCGGCGTGGCCGGCGATCAGCCGCGCGATCTCGTCCACCGGCGCAACATGCTGGGGCCTGGCACGGCGGATCGCATTCGCGGGCATCTGCGGGAACAGCGCCTCCCCCGGCTCCTGGACGATGGCGGTGCCACCCTGCCGCCGGATGAAGCGCAATCCGCTGCTGCCGTCGTCGCGCGTGCCGGATAGGATGACGCCGATCACCCGCTGCTGGTAGGCCGAGGCTGCGCTACGAAACAACGGATCGATCGCCGGGCGGTGTCCGCCCTCTTTCGGTCCACGGCTCAGCCTGACTCGCCCGCGCTCCACCATCAGGTGGCAATCGGGCCGCGCCACGTAGATGCGATCGCAGAGGATGGGCTCGCCGTCCGTCGCCGCTGCTGCGGTGAGCGATCCCCGGCAGGTCAGGATCGCGGGTAGCAGGCTGTCGCCAAGCGGGTACGTATGGATGACGACGAAGATCGCGGCATCGAGTTGCGCAGGGAGCTGTGAAACCAGTTCGCTCAGTGACTCGATGGCCCCGGCCGACCCTCCGATCACGATGATGTCGCGCGGTTCGCTCACGTTTTCACTTTAGACCCGGCCCCGGCCGGCACCGAAGCCAACAGCCTGCGAATCCACCAATAGATTTGCAGTTCCTTTTGCTCGTCAGCCGATACATTGAGCCCGGGAAGGGATTAGGGTATATGGCGGTCAGGAATTCCTTTCACCTGGCTCCGCCCGATGGGCTGGATCACGAGGAGCCGGTCGACATCCTCTTCGTTGCCGGTGATCTGGACCTGGCGGAGTTGTACCGGATGAAGCTCGAGCTGGACGGCTATCGAGTGACCGTCGCGACCAGTGTCGAAGCGGCCACCGAGGCCGTCAGCCGGCAGCCGGCCGACATCGTTTACCTGGACCTCGGCGACCTCAGGCTGCAAGCCATCGCCAGCTGGCGCGCCCTGCGCCAGGTGCCGGAGATGCGCAACACCCCGATGATCCTGTTGTCCGGCCCTGACGGGCAGCGATTCGCTCGGCTGCGGGGCCGGCCTGGCGGATTCGATCACTTCATCGCTGCCGATGAGGCGCAGGCGACCTTCGCCGATCTGCCTTGACTTCCGCGGGTATGTTAGTGAATAATCACTAACATGCCCAGCCTCTTGAAAGCGTCCCGCCGGAGCGGGGGACGGGATCTCCGCCACAGCGCCGCAGAGCGCCGCGATGAGGTCCTGCGGGCGGCGGTCGACGCGTTCGCGATTCACGGCCTGCATGGCACCTCGACCGAGATGATCGCGAAGCGCACCGGCATCTCCCAGCCGTATATCTTCCGGCTCTTCCCGAGCAAAAAGGACCTGTTCCTGGCCGCGGTGGACCAGTGCTTCGACCGCGTCGAGGCAGCCTTTCGAAAAGCTGCGGAAAATCCGGACGTCGCCACCGCCAGCCATCATCTGGGCGGCTCGCCGGCCGACCGCCGGTTGCACGCGATGGGGCACGCCTATGTCCGGCTCGTCGCACACCGGGAGCTGCTCCTCTTTCAAATGCAGGCCTACGCCGCCTGCGCCGATGACGAAATTCGTCGCAAAGTCAAGCAACGATGGGAACGGCTGATGAAGGTCACTGCCGAGCTCAGTGGGGCGTCCCGCGACGAGCTCACGCTGTACTTCGCCCGCGGCATGCTGCTGAATGTGGTGGCTTCGATCGGCCTCGTGCCGGAAGGCGCCGCGGATGCCTGGGGGCACAAGGCACTGGGCATCGGCTGACGGAATCTTTTTTTGGTCCGCGAAGTTATTGAGTAATCAGTAATAGTAAGGAGGAATCGCTGATGGCACCGAATCGCAATCCCTGGCCGGTCCTGCTGGTCACCGTCCTCGGCTTTTTCATGATCATGCTCGACACCACGATCGTGTACGTGGCCACGCCGAGCATCCTGTCGAGCCTGCATGCGTCGCTCGACGAAGTTCTCTGGGTCTTCAACGGCTACCTGTTGACCTATGCCGTGCTCCTGATCACCGCCGGCCGGCTGGGCGACCTGTTCGGTCCACGGCAGCTCTTTGCGCTGGGACTCGTGGTCTTCACCGCTGCCTCCGCGCTCTGCGGACTGTCGACCGACGCGACCCAATTGATCGCCGCCCGCGTGCTTCAGGGTGTCGGGGGCGCGCTGATCGCTCCCCAGACGCTGACCATCCTGATGGCGATCTTTCCACCGGAGCGCCGCGGCGCCGCCTTCGGAATCACGGGCGCGGTCATCGGCGTCTCCACGGTCGCCGGGCCGACCCTGGGCGGCCTGATCGTGACGAACTGGGATTGGCGCTGGATCTTCTTCCTCAACGTGCCGATCGGGATCCTGGCGCTGCTCGGGACGTTCCTCGTCATCCCCGATGTCCGGCCCGGGCGGCGTCACCGCCTCGATCTGATCGGGGTCGCACTCTCCAGCGCGTCGCTCTTTGCCATCGTGTTCGGCCTGATCGAAGGCCAGCGCTTCGACTGGGGCACGATTTCGGGTTGGCTGTCCATCCCGCTGGTGCTCGCCGCCGGGGTCGTGCTCTTCCTCGCCTTCCTCGCGTGGGAACTGCGCCAGGCCGAGCCGCTCGTGCCGCTGCGGCTCTTTCGCGATCGCAACTTTTCCCTGATGAACTGGACCAGCCTGGCCATGGCCTTCGCCATGCAGGGCATCTTCATCCCGATCACCATCTACACCCAGAGCGTGCTGGGGATGACGCCGTTGCAATCGGGACTGACCGTGGCGCCGATGTCCCTGATCGCGGGCATCCTGGCTCCCTTTGCCGGACGGTTTGCCGATCGGATCGGAGGCAAGTACCTGCTGATGGCCGGGCTCGCGATCTTCGGTGCCGGCGCCGGCGTCGTGACCCTGCTGGCCACGGTCAACGCGACCCAGGCGACGTTCATCCTGCCGTTCGTCCTGACCGGGCTTGGCCTCGGCCTGGTCTTCGCCCCGATGACGACCGTGGCGATGCAGGACATCAAGCCGGTAATGGCCGGCGCGGCCTCCGGCGTCCTCAACACCACCCGTCAGCTGGGCGCGGTGATCGGCGCTGCCGCGTTCGGTGCGATTCTCCAGAACCGGCTCGCAGTCTCGCTGCACGACCAGGCCCTGGCATCGGCGGGCCAGCTGCCGCCGGCGGTGCAGGGACGTTTTCTCGATGGCTTCACCCAGGCTGCCAGATCCGGACTCCAGGTCGGCCGTGGGCAAACCGGCGCACAGCTTCCCGATGGATTGCCGGCACAGCTGGCCGGACGGATCGAGCAACTGATCCACGATGTCTTCGTCAACGGCTTCGTGATCGCCTTGCGGCCCACCGTCGCGGTTGCCGTGGTCGCGCTCGCGGCAGCCTCACTGAGCTGCCTGCTGGTGATCAACCGGCGGCCGGTGACCGTTGACGTGGCGGCGCCGACCGAGGCTGCGGTCGCCTGAGGGGTGGGTCTACATTTGACGGCGTGCCCGCCTACATTTGCCGCACCTGCGGCGTGCAGCACGCCTCCAGCGCGCAGCCACCACCGAACTGCCCGATCTGCGAGGACGAGCGTCAATACGTCCCGCCTGGTGGACAGCGCTGGGCAACGCTTGCCGAGCTCCAGGCGGAGGGCCGCCGCGCCGACATCCGCGAGCTCGAACCCGGGCTGACCGGGATCGGCGCGAATCCATCGATTGGGATCGGCCAGCGGGCACTGCTGGTGCAGACCGACGGAGGCAACGTCCTCTGGGACTGCCTGGGATTTATCGACGACGCCGGGATCGCCGCGGTTCGCGACCGAGGTGGACTGAGCGGCATCGCGATGTCGCATCCGCATTTTTACGGCGTCTGCGTCGAGTGGAGCCAGGCCTTCGGCAACGCGCCCATCTTCATCCCGGAGGCAGACCGGCAATGGGTCATGCGGCTCGACCCGGCGGTCCGCTACTGGCAGGGGGCGATCACCCCCGTCGCCGGGCTCACCTTGATCCAGTGCGGCGGCCACTTCGAAGGCAGCGCCGCTCTCCACTGGTCCGCTGGGGCCGAGAGCCGTGGGGCGCTGCTCACCGGTGACACCCTGAGCGTAGTCGCCGACCGGCGCTTCGTCAGCTTCATGCGAAGCTATCCCAATGAAATTCCGCTGTCGGCAGCGACCGTCAAAGGGATCGCCGCGACCGTGCGGCCCTACCGCTTCGACCGCGTCTATGGCGGTTGGTGGGACCGGGTGATCGACCGCGAGGGCGCGGCCGCGGTGGAGCGCTCCGCCGATCGCTACATCCGGTGGATCGAAGGTCGAGCGGGCGAACCAGGGTCCTGAATCGACGAATCGAGCTAGGCGTTCTCGTCGTAGGCGCGTTTGAGCCAGGTCAGCGCATCGCGATCGAGGTCGGCAGGTGATGCCAATCCGAGACGCACGCTGAACGACCCGTTGCCAAGGCCACTCCCCGGCAGGAGCCTTCCCGCCGGCTTCTGGTTGTCGAGCCGGAAGCCGAGGTCGACGCGATGTTTTGTCGTGGCCTGCACGACGGCAAAGGTCCGGCGTTTCGAAACGAGCGAGACGTAGCCTTTGCGAGCCTGGACAGCCACTTCCCCGATGCCGGGGAGCGCATCGACCACGGCCTCGAAGATCGGCCGCAGGTGGGGACGGTCCGCGTATTGTCCATGGATCAACGCATCGGCGCCGGCGACGATGTAGCTGGGGTAGCCGAAGCGTTCCCAAACCAGCAAGGTCTGCCCATAGCCGGTCACCCCCTGCTGGCTCAGCCAGCGCCGCAGCGCCGCCTCGTTGGCGAAGTGCTCGCGGCCCATCCGTCGTTTCCACGTTTCGACATTCGCACCGCTCCGCTTTTCCAGGATTCGCGCGCTGCGATCGCGCATGGCCTCCCAGCCGCGAATGTTCTCGGGTGCAGGTGAAGTCGAACGGGCCTGCACCTCGGCCTTGAGGCGAGCCCAGCTGCGAAAGCCATACTCGCGGGCTAGGGCAAGCTGGGCCGCGGATAGTCGTTGCGGGCTGGAGCGGCGTTGGAGCTCGCGGGCCTGGCGGCGCAGTTGATCGAGATTGGGGCGCTTGGGCAGCTGGCGCATCACGGTTCCTCCTGAGCCGGGGTCCGCGACCAGGCCCATCTGAGAAAACGGCCTGCTACCAGCGCGGCTGTCGTGGAGGTGGACTCAGTCCTGTCCGCGGACCCGGAGGCGTCCTCCGACGCCCGGGCGATCATACGCTCTTGCCTGGCGCATCACAAAGCAGTTAAGACCATCTCGCAGGTCTCGACCGGCGGCATGATGAGGCAGCTGTGCGAATGACGAGGACGAAGGCGATCGCCGTCATCGCCGCCGTTCTCGGCCTTGTCGCGATCGGCGCCCTGGTGATCCGGGGCCAGCAGGGTTGCGGGAACGAGACCGAAGCATCCGGCTGTACCCGCGTGCTGTTCATCGGGAACAGCTACACCTATGTCAACGATCTCCCGGCCATGTTCGCTCAGCTGGCGCAGTCCGGAGGGCATCGAGTCGAAACCGGCATGGTGGCGGTAGGCGGCTCAACGCTGGGCGAGCATGCCGCGTCCGTGGCGACGGCGGCCAAACTCACGTCGGCGAGGTGGGACCTGGTGGTCCTCCAGGAGCAGAGCCAGATTCCCTCGGTCGACCAGTTGCGGCAGAGCGAGATGTATCCGGCCGCTCGCCGGCTCGCCGACACGATCTACCGTCACGGCGGCCGTCCGATCTTCTTCCTCACCTGGGCGCACCGCGACGGATGGCCGGAAAATGGACTGCCCGACTACGCCAGCATGCAATCGGCCATCGACCAGGGCTATCTGACGATCGCCGCCGAGGAACAGGCTGCGGTCGCGCCGGTGGGCGTTGCCTGGGCGTCGGTGCTGAGCCAGGCGCACCCGGCTCTGTGGCAAGACGATGGGAGTCATCCAACGACCGCCGGCACCTACCTTGCCGCGTGCGTGTTCTATGCCACGGTCTTCCACCAGAGTCCGCGGGGGCTCGCCTATCACGCGGATCTTTCGGCGGCCGACGCCGCAATCCTCCAGACCGTTGCGGCCGACACGGTGCTCGACGATCCCGGCAAATGGGGCTCGGCTGCCCTCAGACCAGCGAGCTGGACGGGAGATGCGTCACAACCGGCGCCTGACTCGACCAGGGGAAGTTCACCCATCGGCCAGTCCGCTTCCAGACGTACTCACACTTGACCAGCGAGCGGGGTTTCTCGTAGAGGACGGCGCAGCGCACCTCCGCGACATGCTCCGCGCAGAAGTCTTTGACCAGCTTGAGGGTCCCGCCGGTGTCGGCGACATCGTCGACGACAAGCAGCTGAGTCCCGGCAATGTCCACCGCGTTGAGGAGTGGCGGCAACATCACCGGGAAATCCAGACGCTCGTCAACTCCGGTGTAGAACTCGACGCTCATCATGAAGACGTTCTTCACATCGAGCGCATAAGCCATCGCCGCGGCGGGTAGCAGGCCACCGCGAGCGATGCCGAGAATGATCCCGGGCCGGTAGCGACTCTGGGCGACCAGCGTGGCGAGCTCGCGGCTAGCGTCACCAAACGCCGACCAGGTCATGACTTCGACCTCGGACTCTGCCGGTGCCACGACGTCTAGGGTACCGGGTGGCACTTCACGTACCACTGAGCACCCGGACGATCGGCGCGAAGTCGCGATAGTCCTCGCCCACGAAGATGTGGTTGATTCCCAGCCGGTCGCGGAGCATCCGGAACTTTTCGATCAGGCTGTCGACCGTGCCGATGAACACGTGCGGCGACTCGAGGACGTCTCGCACCGACAGCTCGACTCCATAGCGCTGGCGGATTCGGTTGGCGACTTCGCGAGCAGCGGGTTCGGTCTGATCCGTGACCCTCGCCGAAAACGACGGGTAGGTGTTGATCTCGAGCTCGTCGAGCCGCTCGCCCGCAGCCTCTCTGATGATGGCAATCTTCGATTCACTTCCTGCCAGCGTGCCGCCGAGCACGTCAGGTTTCCCGTCGGGGCGCACCCGCGGGGCGATCCCGACGATATCGGCATTGCGCGCGGCGAAGCGAAGCAGCTTTGGGCTACCGCCACCAACGAAGAACGGCGGATGCGGACGCTGGATGGGACGCGGGAGGTCGTCGAAGCCCGTCACCCGGTAGTAGCGGCCCTCGAAGTCGGCCGGACCATCCGAGAAAAGACGCTTCATGATGCTTATCGACTCGGCCAGCCGATCGATTCGGACGGTACCGGGATCGTATGGGATTCCGGCGCTCTCGTACTCCGGCTTGTTCCAGCCGGCGCCGATGCCGATCTCCAGGCGGCCATCGCTCAGCCGGTCGAGCGTCGCCAACTCCTGTGCGAGCACCGCCGGATGCCGCAGGTCGTTGTTGAAGACGAATGTGCCCAGCCGCAGGGTCGAGGTGACCGCTGCCGCCACGCCCAGCGCGGAGATCGGCGCGAGCTGATCCACAAGGTGGTCCGACAGCATGACGGCGGAGTACCCGAGGCGTTCGATATCGCGGACGGCCTCCACGTACTCCGCGCGACTCGCGGTGCGACGGATCCCGGCCGCGAATCGGAACGGTTTCATGTCGCTGGATTCACAGGCCCAGCCATCTTAACAACGTTGCAGTCGCCTTTCCTGATCCCTGTACTATCATGTCTGTCAGATGTCCTTCGATCCCAACGCGCGCCTCGATCCAGGCCAGGTTGAGGACGTTCGCGGAAGCCGCATCGGCGGCCGGGGCCTCGCGATCGGGGGCGGTGGCCTGGGGACCGTGGTTCTCCTGGTCGTGTACCTGCTCATGGGAGGCAACCTGGATAGCCTCGTCGGCAGCCAGGACCCGAACTCAGGATCGCAACCGCAGGGCAGCACACTCCAGCAGTGCAATACGGGCGCCGACGCCAACCGGCGCGAGGAGTGCCGCATCGTCGGCTACGTCAATAGCATCCAGAAGTTCTGGACGGGCGAATTCAGCCAAAGCGGCCAGCGGTACGAGCCGGCGAAGACGGTGATCTACAGCGACCAGGTCTCGACCGGTTGCGGGCTGGCCTCCGCGCAAGTCGGCCCCTTTTATTGCCCCGAAGACAAGCAGGTCTATATCGATCTCGGGTTCTTCCAGGATTTGCAGACGAGGTTCGGCGCCCGCGGAGGATCATTGGCTGACGGGTACGTCGTCGCACACGAGTACGGGCATCACATCCAGGACCTGGAAGGACAGCTGTCGTCGGGCGCGGGCCAGCAAGGAGCGACCGGCGTATCGGTGCGCACCGAGCTGCAGGCGGACTGTTTCGCCGGCGTCTGGGCGAACCACGCCGCGGCGACCGGGTTCCTGGAACCGCTCACCCAGGACCAGATCGGGCAGGCGTTAGACGCGGCCGCGGCGGTGGGCGACGACCGAATTCAGCAGAAGACGCAGGGTCAAGTCGATTCCGAAACGTGGACCCATGGGTCGGCTGCTCAACGGCAAAAGTGGTTCACGACCGGCTATCGGCAGGGCGACCCGAAAGGCTGCGACACGTTCCACGGCAACCCTTGAATCGCCCTCACCGGTCAGTCATCTAGCGCTGCGGCCTTTGTTCGGAGACTGGTTGGTGGGTTTCAGAGAGACCGTCTCCGCGCCAGCTTTGTCTCGGACCGCATCTTCTGATCGGCCGAGCTTCAGGCCGATGACCAACGCATCGTTCCAATTTCACTATCTCAGGTTGGCGAACAGAAGGCCAAGAAATGCAGGTATGGCGGAGGGAGAGGGATTCGAACCCCCGAAGGCTTGCACCTTAGTGGTTTTCAAGACCACCGCCATCGACCACTCGGCCATCCCTCCGGCGAGCATCAATAATACGGCCGCACTTACGCGGCCCGACTACGCCTCGAAGAGGAAATAGGCGTCGGTCGTTGTAGCCAGACCACACCCGGCAAGCCGATGAGTTCCGCTACGGCCGAATCCGGTCGCTGCTGAGTGGATAGGCGGGAGTTCAGAATCTCGAGGATGCGCTCGCCCAGCTTGGCTTGCGGCAGCGCGAACGGCGTCCACATACCCTTGGCGTTGGCCTCCATGCTCGCTTTGAACTGCAGCTCGATGGTGCCGCGGCCCACTACATGGAGCGCATGCTTGTGAAAGAACGGCGAGGGGATGAAAAACAGCGGATCTGTGTAGCCCCTCGCCTTTATGTCGAAATGGGCCAAGAAATAGTACAGGTGTTCATCGCTCACCAGCGGTGCCTTCACCCTGAAATTGATTTGGAGCACCCGCGATCGGCCGTGGAGGCGCAGGTGTTTTGCGGTCTTGAGCTGCACCGCGAGGCTTTCTCGGAAGTGCCGCCGGATATGGATTTCGAAGTCACGGCGATCATCGTCGGCCAGCGCTCGAGTTGGGACGAGCCGCCCGTTCGAGGTGAGAATGGCGATCTTGGCGAACTCGGCTTCGGTGATGACGCCCTGCTGCGTGTTGGTAATGGCCACCTTCCATCAAAACCCGACGCCGGTCGGATCCTTGCCGCTAGCTCGCGGGTGCGGGGTCGGCCGCGGCCCAGAGTCGAAGGACCGTCCAAGTCGGAGCAGGCCTGCTCACCGAATCACCTCGAGCCCGCCCATGTAGGTGCGCAGCGCCGCGGGTACCCGGATGGTGCCGTCCTCCTGCTGGTAATTGTCGATGATCGCCACGACGGTTCGCGGGAGCGCGAGACCCGAGCCGTTGAGCGTGTGAACAAACTGCGGTTTGCCGCCCTTGTCCCGATATCGGATGTTGGCCCGCCGAGCCTGGAAATCACCGAAGTTGGAGCAGGACGACACCTCGAGATAGCGTTCCTCGCCTGGGCAGTACGCCTCGAGGTCGTATTTCTTCCACTGGGCGAACCCCATGTCGCCGGTGCACATCAGCACTACGCGATAGGGAATCTCGAGCTGTTGCAGCACGGACTCCGCGTCCTTGACCAGCGACTCGAGCTCCGCCATGGACGTCGACGATTCGACGAACTTGACCAGCTCGACCTTGTTGAATTGATGCAGCCGGATATAGCCTCGCGTATCCTTGCCCGCGGCGCCGGCCTCGCTGCGGAAGTTCGTCGACCAGGCGACGTGCTTCACCGGAAGGTTTTTGCCGTCCAGGATCTCATCGCGGTACAGGTTGGTTACCGGCACCTCCGCCGTCGGGATCAAGAAGAAGTCCCGCTTCTCGACGCGAAACGCGTCCTCTTCGAATTTCGGGAGCTGTCCGGTCCCGGTCATCGACGCTCGGTTGACGAGCTGCGGGGGCAACACTTCGGTATAGCCGTGCTCGCGGATATGCAGGTCCATCATGAAGTTGAGCAGGGCGCGCTCGAGCCGCGCGCCGGCCCCCTTGAGAAACACGAATCGCGAGCCCGTCACCTTGACGGCCCGTTCGACATCGATGATGCCCAGCCGCTCGGCGAGCTCGTAGTGCGGGCGCATGGCGAACGTCGGGGCCTTGCGCTCCTTGAGTCCCCACTCGCGGACCGTCACGTTGCCGGTGGCATCACGTCCTTCCGGTACGGATGCGTCCGGCGGGTTCGGCACTTCGAGCAGCAGGGCATTGAGCCGGCTCTCGATCGGGGCGGCTTGCTGCTCCAGCGATTTGATCTCATCCCGCATCCGTCGCAGCGCCTCGACCGCCGCCTCGTCCCGGTTCTTCGCCATCGCGGCGGATCGCCGGTTCTGCTCCGCCTTGAGTTGTTCGACTCTCGTGACCAGCTCACGGCGCTGCTGGTCGAGCTGCAGGATCTCGTCCACGGGCGCGGGCTCGCCCTTCTTGCGGGCGCCCTCCTTGACGAGATCCGGATGTTCGCGGATGAAGTTAAGGCTCAGCATGCCGGGCGCGCAAGTGCGGGAACAGGATCACATCGCGGATGGAGGGCTGGTCGGTCAGGATGGCCGCGAGCCGGTCGACCCCCAAGCCCATGCCACCCGTGGGTGGAAAGCCATACTCGAGCGCAGTCAGGAAGTCCTCGTCCATCGGATGGGTCTCATCGTCACCGGCCGCACGCGCCCGCGCCTGGTCTTCGAAGCGAGCCCGCTGATCGTCCGGGTCGTTCAACTCGGAGAAGGCATTGGCGATCTCCTCGCCGGCAATGAACAGCTCGAAGCGATCCGTCAGCCGCGGATCACTGGATCGCCGCCGGGCGAGTGGCGAGACTTCCACAGGATGTCCCAGGACGAAGGTGGGCTGCACCAGGGCGTCCTGCACGAGCTCCTCGAACAGCTCGGCGATCAGCCCGCCCCAGCCGGGCCCGGGCTTCGGCTCAATGCCGTGTTTCTTGATGAGCCCCTCTAACGTGGGGACATCGGCTTTGAGCAGGTCCTCGCCGACGACCCGGCTGACCGCCTCCACCATCTCGATCCGCGCGAACGGACGGGTGAAGCGGATCTCCTGCCCCTGATACTGAATGGTCGGGGTTCCCTTGACGCGCTCCACGAGGTGGATGACCAGCGATTCGGTGAGCTCGAGCATCCCCTCCACGTCGGTGTAGGCCTGATAGAGCTCCAGCATCGTGTACTCCGGGCTGTGCCACTGGTCCATCCCTTCATTGCGGAAGATGCGGCCGATCTCGTAGACGCGGTCGTAGCCGCCGATGATCAGTCGCTTGAGGTACAGCTCCAGAGCGATCCGCAGGTACAGGTCCATGTCGAGCGCGTTGTGGTGCGTTCGAAACGGCCGCGCAGCCGCTCCACCCGCCAGCGCCTGCAGCACCGGGGTCTCCACCTCGGTAAAGCCCCGGCCCCGAAGGAATGTCCGCGTCTCCTCAACCAACCGGCTGCGCGCGAGGAAGACATCCATCACCTCGGGGTTGGCGATCAGGTCCAGGTAGCGCTGCCGGTAGCGGAGCTCCTTGTCCTTCAGCCCGTGATATTTCTCCGGCAACGGCCGGAGCGACTTCGCCAGCAGCACAAAGTCGTCGATCTCGCAGGTGATCTCGCCGCGCTTGGTCCGAAACAGCGTGCCGCGCACTCCGATGACGTCACCGAGATCGAGGTCCGTGAAGCGCCGGTATGGCTCGGCGCCCAGCTTATCGACCTTGGCGAGCAGCTGGATCCGCCCGCTGAAATCCTGGAGGTGGGCGAATGTCGCCTTGCCCATGACGCGTTGCGCGACCACCCGGCCGGCCAGCGCCACGCGCTCGCTCCGGGCCTCGGCACCGCCAGACTTTTCCACCTGCTCGAAGAGCGCAATCGCCTGCGCGGCGCTGTGCGTGCGGTCGAAGCGGCTCTGGTAAGGCTCGATACCCTGGGAGCGGAGCGTTTGCAGCTTCTGCCGTCGCTGCCGCTCCTGATCGGTCCGCTCGGCGTCCATGCCGCGAAAGTCTAAAGGGTGGAGCGCTGACGCCCGCCCTAAAGAATGTCGAAAGTGCGCGCCGTCATGGGACGATCGGGCCGGAATGGGTTGTCCTCAGCGCGCAGCGTGCCGGTGATCGCATCGATCGCGCGCCGGCTACCGCCAATGCTTCCCATGATGCCGTGCCCGCTGTAGCCGGTGTTCACCGCCAGCCCGGGGATGGGTGTCGGTCCCAGCAGCGGTCGCCGGTCCGGGGTATACGTGTACTGCCCCGCCTGCAGCCACCACTGCAACCGCGCCGACCTCCAGACATCCTTCCAGAAGGGAGCGATCCGCGCCAGCGCATGGTCGCTGCGCGGATCGAGCAGCCCGAAGGCAAACGCCGATGAGGTCGGGACCTCGTCGAGTGGTGGCTCAGCCGGCAACGGCGCCGTCCAGAGCGCGTGGGCGCCGCCGCCTGCCGGTCGCCAGTGCGCACCGGTTTCGAACTCGATAGTCATGGGTGCGCCGGCGGGCACCTGCGGTACGTCGGGAACGATCAACTTGTGCCGCCGCACCGTCGCCAGCGGCAGATCCAGGTCGGCAAGCTTCGCGAGCGGACCCGACAGCGGGCCGGCGGCGATCACGACCCAGTCGGCCCGCACCGGACCGGCGGTCGTGGTCACGCCCCGCACCCGGCCACCTTCCAGGATGAAACCGGTCGCCGTCACGCCGGTGTCGAAGCGGGCACCGCTCGCCCGCGCCAGCTCCAGGGCCAGCCGGCGTGGCTCGAGCCAGCCGTCACCCTGGCGAAAGCGGGCGTTCACGATATCCGGGGCCAGGTAGGGAAAGCGCTGCCGCGCCTCGGCGCCGCCCAGCAGCTCGACATCGGTCAGCCCCCACTGGCGCTGCGCCGCGGCCAGGTTCGCCTGGATCTGCGCGCCCTCATCCGTCCGGGCGACGAACAGGTAGCCCTGGTGGAAAAGGCCCACATCCACGCGCTCGTGAAGCTCGTCGAAGAAGGCGACGCTTTCCCGAACCAGCTCGACTTCTTCCGCGTTGTCGAACTGCAGCCGGAAGGCGCCGGTCGCCACCGGCGTGGTGAGCGTCGCCAGCGCCGGCCGCTTCTCGAGAACGCGCGTGCGAAGCCCGGCGCGCTCCGCAAACAGCGCGGTCGCGCAACCGATGATCCCCCCACCGATGACGACGAGGTCGGCGGCGTCGGCCGCTAGCGGACCTCGACGATCAGCATCTTGGTGGACCCACCCGGCGTCAGCACCGAGACGTCATCACCGACCCGCTTGCCCAACAGGGCCTTGCCAACCGGCGACTCCAGCGAGATCCGACCTTTGCTGGGCTCCGCCTCCGCCGAGCCGACGATCGTGAACGCCTCGTCGCCGTAGTCGTCGTGGACCTTGACGGTGGAACCGACTTCCACCACGCCCTTGGCGTGCTTGCCCTCGATGATGCTGGCGTTGCGGATCAACTTTTCCAGCAAAAGGATGCGGCCCTCGACGAAGCCCTGCTCATTCTTGGCATCGTCGTATTCGGCGTTTTCATTGATATCGCCGAACTCTTTCGCCTGCCGGATTCGCTCGGCGACCTCGGCGCGGCGCTTGTTACGGAGCACCTCGAGCTCCGCCTGCAGGCGGTTCAGGCCCTCCTGGGTGATATAGACGACCTTGTCGTTTTCCATGATTCTCCCTTCCGGAACCGCCCCTGCGGCTCCGTAGAGCCGCCGTATTATACGAGATTCCCGGAATCGGTTCGCTAGCGCGAAATCTGAATCGCCAGCGGTGGCAAATTCTCGCGCACCCGGGCGCCGGCGCCCATTGGCAGGACGACCAGGAAGAGACCGTGAATGGTATAGGTTCCAGGCGCCAGGTTGCTCGAGGTGGGCCAGTCTGCTGTGAATTTCGCGGCCTCCCCGGCCGGCAGGGACTTGTGGCCGAATGCCATGCACTGGATGGCGGGCACCGGCTGCGCCCAGACCTGCTGATGCTGGCTGTCCTCCGCCCAGATATGGAGCGTCTGGACACATCCGATCTCGTAGTCGATCGGTCCCGTGACGGTCAGGATGAGATGGACGGTCTCGCCGGCGGCCAGCCGAGCCGGCGCGGCCTGCGCAGAAAAGGGTCCGCTGCTCCCGGATACGGTGCCGCCCGCGCCTGGGCCGGCGGCCTGGGCGCCGCAGCCGGCCAGCACGATGGCGACCAGCAGCAAGAAGAATCGGTTCACTCCGGTATGACGGTCGGGGAGGGGCAAAAGTTCCGGGGTCGCGGGTCCGATCCGGACCGGCGGATCGTTATTGGCCGGTCCCGCGGCCCCTTTTCGGGTCCTTCAGGTAATCGGTCAGCCCGAGGACGTTCCCCCATGGATCGGCCAGCTCAACCGCCCAGCCGGTGAGGATCTCCATCGGCTCGCCCAGGACCTGGGCCCCTCTCGAACGTAGAGCCGCGGCGGCCGCCCGAGCATCCTTGACCTCGAGCCAGATCCGGGGCGTGTCACGTGGTGGTGACGGCGTCATCGCCTGAACTCGGATCATCAACCCGGGCTCTTCCCCGCCGAGGCGATAGCCGACCACCCCCGCCTGGGGCACCGCGAACTTGACCGGTAGCCCGAGCGTCGACTCATAGAAGGTCCGCGCCTGCTCCAGGTCGCCGACCGCCAGCATGACGTTGTCGACGCCGAGCACCTCGAGGTCGCCCACGGTCAGGCCGCTTCGCACTCGGGGTCGGACAGGCGAGACCCGGGATCGATCATAAGCGCGCGCTCCAGGACCTCCGCGACATCCGACGGGCTGGACACCGACTGGACCATCGTCCGGAGTCGGGCCGCGCCGCGGAAGCCTCGCAGGCCCCAGGCGATGAACTTACGAAGCAGCCGGGGCCCGCGCTCGGCGCCGTAATAGTCGAGGACCAGGTCAGCGTGCCGACGGATCAGCGCGATCTGCTCGGTCCAGGACAGGTCGGGGATCACCTCGCCGGTGGTCAGGCGAGCCACCGTCTGGCGCACCAGCCAGAGGTTGCCCAGGATGCCGCGACCCAGCATCACGGCATCGACGCCGCTCTCCCGGATGCGGCGGACACTGTCGTCCGCGGTCCGCAGGTCGCCGCTGCCCGCCACCGGGATCGCGACCGCGGCCCGGACCTGCGCGATCGCCACCCAGTCCGCCGAGGGGTCATACCGCTGGGCGCGCGTGCGGCCGTGCACCGCGAGGCCCTGGATACCGGTTGCCTCCAGCCGGGTGGCCATTTCCAGGTAGTTGCGGGTGCCGGCGTCCCAGCCGATGCGGATCTTGACAGTCACCGGAACGGCAACCGCCCCGACCATGGCTTCGCTGACGCGGCAGGCACGATCGGGATCGCGCAGCAAGGACGAGCCACCCGAGGTCTTGACGACCTTCGGCACCGGGCAGCCCATGTTGATATCGACAATGTCGGCGCCGGCCGCCTCCGCGATTTTGGCCGCCTCCGCCATCACCCCGGGATCGCCGCCCATCAGCTGCACCGAGACAGGCCGCTGGTCCCAGCCGAGGTCCATCAGCCGAAACGATTCGCGGTGCCGCCGGACGAGCGCCTCGCTGCTGATCATCTCGGTACAGGCCAGCCCGGCGCCGAACTCGCGAGCCATCTTGCGGAAGGGCGCGTCCGTAACGCCCGCCATCGGGGCGACGTACACGGGCGAGCTCAGGGTATACGAGCCGATTTTCACGGGCTTACCAGCCTATCAGCCTCCGCGCCGGAATCGGACCTCGAGCAGGAGGGCGATCACGCCGAGCATCAAGATCACGCCCACGTTCTGTGGGTTGATGAAAATCGCGAACAGGGTGGCGGCGGCGATGAAAATAGCCGCGGGGTCGCGGATGGGCGGCGTCCGCTCCGGACGAAGGGGCGGCGGCTGTCCGGGTGGCGGCGGGAGCTGCTCAGACATTCATCTCATAGATGAGCCGCAGCCCCTCGAGCATCAAGCGCTGATCGACCAGCTCG
>VBEW01000046.1 GCA_005889225.1 Chloroflexota bacterium
AAAGGCGTCGGCCACGTGCTGGTCGCGGACCCCGCGAAGGCGCGTCAGGCGCTGCAGACTGCGGGCGCTCGGGTCACTGGCGAGCAGGACGTCCTCGTGCTGGACATCGAGGACAAGCCCGGATCGCTTGGCAAGGTGACCCGCAAGATCGCGGATGCGGGCGTCAACCTGAACGCGGTCTACCTGGCGACGAAGACGCGCGTGGTGATTGGCGCGCGCGACATCGAGAAGGCCCGCGCGGCCGCCGGCGAAGGCGCCGCCAGCGTTCGCTAGTTCGGATCGGAGTCTCCCTCCCCCCGCGCGGGGGAGGGACGGGGTGGGTTGTCGACTCCGGCGTCTGGACTTCGCGCCCAGCGCCGGAGCACGCCGGTGACGGCCCAACCGGCCAGGTGGTTCGCCGCCACCCCCATGCGATCGGGAATCCACGAGACATAGACGGAGCTCCGATTGCGCTCCGCGGCGGCGGCGATCCGCCGGGCGACTTTCTCGGCGGACACCGGCGGCACCCGCTGGTGGGCCAGGGGACCGCGAGCGCCGAGGCGGTTCCTGCCAAAGTTCGAGCGGGTTGTCCCGGGGAAGACATTCATGACGCGGATCCCGCGGTGGCCCTCCTCCATCCGCAGCGCATCGCCAATCGCGGTCAGCGCGAACTTGCTCGCCGAGTAGTAGCCGATTCGAGGTACGACGATCCGGCCGGCCACCGATGAGATGTTGATGATCAGCCCCGACTGCTGGGCCCGCATGATCGGAATCACAGACCGGATCGTGCTCGCCGCCGCCAGCACGTTCAGTCGAAAGAGCGCCTCGACATCGGCGGTCTCCGCATCGGCGATGGTCGCGTTGAGGCCCACGCCGGCGTTGTTCACCAGCACGTCGATGCCGCCCAGCGCTCGGATCGTTTCCCTCGCCATTCGTTCGACCTGGGCGGGGACGGTCACGTCGGTCGCGATCACGACGGCTTCGCCGCCCTGACCGCGGATTTCCGTGGCCACCTCATCGAGTGCCGGCTCGCTGCGGGCTGCGAGCGCAACCCGAGCGCCGCGTCCGCTGAATTCCAGGGCGAGCGCGCGGCCGATGCCCTGTGAGGCCCCGGTGATGATCACGCGGGCATCCTTCAGTTGCATGCGCTAGTGCTGGCACCCGCGACAGAAATCCGTCGCCTCGCCGCGGGCAGTCAGCTCCGAGATCCGGTGTCCGCAGCGCGGACACTTCGCCTTTGCCTTGCCGTGGACCGCCATGAAGCTTCGATCCTGCTTGTGCGGCTCATAGTTCGGTTGTGCCTTGATCGATTCGATGGCTGAGTGCAGCACCTTGCCGGTTGCTGCATGGAGCTTGCCGACGTCGTCCGATTTGAGCGTTGTTCGCTTGCGTAGCGGCAGCAACCCGGCCTCGTGGAGGATCTCATCGGAGTAGGCGTTACCGACGCCGGCGATGAACGCCTGGTTACGCAGCAGGTTTTTCAACTCGCCGGGATGGCGGCGGATGCGCTGGGAGAATTCGGACAGGCCGACCGTCAGGGCGTCCGGGCCAAGCTCGGCCCATCCGGGCATCGTCGGCAAGGCGCCGGGCACGACCCAGTACACCCGGCCCATCTTCACCGTATCCAGGAAGCGCAGCTCATCACCGCCTTCGACCGTGATCCGGAAAACGGTCGCGGCCGCCACCTTCTCGGCAGCGCCGGTCCATTGCAGGCGGCCTCCCAGCATGGGGTTGATGACCAGGTGCTGGCCGCTGATGTCGAAGATGAGGAACTTGCCGCGTCGCCAGCTGCGTTCGAAGGTGCCGCCGGTGAGCTGGCGCGCGAACTCGTCCGGCGGGGTGCGGAGCAGGAAGCTGAGCTTGGGCGACGTCCACACCTGGGCGATCCGCTTTCCCTCCAGCCGCGGGCCGAGGTACTCGCGAAGCACCTCGAGTTCGGGCAACTCGGGCATAGCTCAACAGGCTAGCGGAGCGGCGTTCATCTCGCTGTCCAGTGTGGTACTTGACAAGACTGGACGTCGCATCTAGTATCGTGTCGGCATGGCCGCAGCGGGACCACCCAGGGAGCGCATCATGCGAGAGGCCACCCGCGTGCTCGCTCGCGGGGCCCAGCCATCGGTTGCGGAAATCGCGAAGGCGGCCGGCGTTTCGCGGACGACCTTCTACCGCGCCTTTCCCTCGCGCGCCGGACTCCTCAAAGCGCTCGAGCTGGAGCCCGAACCGGGCGCCCGGCAACGGGTGCTCGAGGTCGCGCTCCGTCTGCTGGGCACGCGGGCGCTGGCCAATCTCTCCATGGATGAGCTCGCTGCGCAGTCCGGCATCTCGCGCGCCAACCTCTACCGGCTCTTCCCTGGCAAAACCGCCCTGTTTCGCGCCATCCTGATCGCCTATTCACCCTTTGAGCCCGTGATGGCGTTGTTCGATCGCGTGCAAGACCACCCGCCAGAACATGTCATCCCGCAGCTGGTGCTGACGGCCTACCGCACCGTTGCCGGACGAGCCGGCATAGCCCGCACCCTGATGCTGGAAGCGACCTCGATGTCGCCGGAGTTCGAGCAGGCATTTCGCGAAACGGCACTGCGCGCCTTCGGCAGGCTCGCCCAGTATCTGGCCACGCAGATGGCGGCAGGCCGGCTCCGGCGGATGCATCCAATGGTCGCGGTGCAGAGCCTCGTGGGGGCCGTCATGCTCCACGTGCTCATTGGGCCGCTGCTGAGCCAGGCGGTGGTGGACGCACCCAGCGGTGAAGAGGCCGTGACCCAATTTGCCAACCTCTGGCTCCGCGGGATGCACCCGGAGACCGCGGGCTGATGGCCGCACAACCCTACGCCGTGGAGGTCGATGGCGTCGTCAAGCGATTCGGATCGCTGCGTGCGCTCGACGGCGCCACGCTTCGCATCCGCCGCGGCGAGGTCTACGGACTGCTCGGCCCGAACGGGGCCGGCAAGACGACGCTGATCCGGGCCCTGGTCGGATTGGTCATCCCTGATGGTGGGACCGTGACCGTGCTCGGGCGGCGGGCGCCCAACCTCGATGTGCTGGCCCGGGTCGGCTACATGACCCAGCAGGCCGCCCTCTACCCCGACCTCTCGGCGGAGGAGAACGTCGCGTTCTTCGCCGCCATCAACGGCGCGCACGAGGGAGTCCGCGAGGCCCTGGAATTCGTCGAGCTCTGGGACCGCCGTGGGTCCGTGGTGAGCAGCCTGAGCGGCGGCATGCGCACCAGATGCTCGCTCGCGTGCGCGCTCGCCCATAAGCCAGATCTCCTGCTGCTCGATGAGCCCACGGTTGGCGTTGATCCTCTGCTGCGCGTCCAGCTCTGGAATCGTTTTCAGCGGATGGCGCATGACGGCACATCGATCCTGGTCTCGAGCCACGTGATGGACGAAGCCGAGCGCTGTGACCGGCTTGGGCTGATCCGCTTCGGACGATTGCTGGCCGAAGGAACGGTCGCTGAGCTGAAGGGCCAGGCCGGTGTGGACCGCCTGGAGGACGCCTTTCTCAAGCTCGCGGAGGCAGGCGGTAAATGAGCGGCAGGCGGGTCGCGGCCATCACCCGCCGCATCCTCCAGCAATTCCGCCGCGACCGGCGGACCCTCGGGCTGCTCTTCGGTGCGCCCCTCATCATTCTGGGGCTGCTCGGCTATCTGCTTCGCGGCGGCGGTGCCGTCCCGGCGATGGGCGTGGTCAACCTCGATGACGGCCCGTTGGGCGCCGCGATTGCCTCCCAGCTCGAGCAATCGAAGACCGCCTCGGCATCGGGGATGTCGCGGGCCGCAGCGGAGGCGAAATTACGCTCCGGCGAGCTTGCCGGCTATGTGCTTCTCCCCTCGGATTTCTCGAGCCGCGCTCAACAGTCCCGAGTGATTTCGCCGGAGGTTCATCTCGAGGGCAGCCAGCCGGGCCTGTCGCAGACCATCCTGCAGGCCGTCAGCGAGTCGTTCGCGGCGCTCGCCGGTCAGGCCGGCGGGGTTCGCTTCGCACCGCAGGTCACCTTCCTGTACGGCGGTCAGACCTTCGATACGCTCGACTACTTTGGCGCGGCCTTCATCGGGTTGGTGGTTTTCTTCCTGGTGTTCGTCATTACGATCGTCGCGTTTCTCCGCGAGCGGGGCCAGGGAACGCTCGAGCGACTGATGGCGAGTCCACTACGCCGCGGCGAGATCGTGCTCGGTTACATGCTTGGATTCACGGTGCTCGCGCTCGTGCAGGCGGTGGAGGTGCTCGCCTTTTGTTTGCTGGTCCTCCACGTGCACAACGCGGGCAACGTGGGGCTGATCTTCGTGCTCGAAGCGCTGATGGCGATCGCCGCCGTCAACCTCGGCATCTTCCTGAGCATGTTCGCCCGCACCGAGTTTCAGGCCGTGCAATTTATCCCCCTGGTCATCTTGCCGCAGGTGCTGCTCTCCGGCATCATCTTTCCCATCAGCACCGAGCCCGGACCGCTTACGGTACTATCCCGCGTGCTGCCGTTGACCTATGCGGTCGAGGGAATGCGCAACATCATGATCAAGGGCGCCGATATCAGCTGGCCGTCCCTGCAGCTCGACTTCGGCGTCGTCCTCGGCTTCTGCCTCCTGGTCATCCTGGCCAGCGCCGCGACGCTCCGCCGGCGGATCGCCTGACGCTCAGTCTCGCAGGACCAGGATGATCACGACCACCACGACCAGGCTGATGACGCCGCCGATGGCGAGAAGGGCGATGAGACCGATCACGGCAGGCCCACGCTCAGCGCTCGGCTCCAGTGGCGGCGGAGCGCCGCAGCAACTCGCGCCGGCTCGGCCTGGTGCGAGGTGTTGAGGTGGTGCAAGCCGTCATAACGTTCGGCGGTGAAATTGGGGAAGAGCGTGGCCAGCCGATCCTTCATCCCCATCCAGTAGGTATTGCTGAGACTCCCATGGCTGAAGTAGACGGGCGCAGCGTAGCGGCGATAGGAACTCGGATCGACGCGATGCTGCTTAAACGCGGTGGTCATAGCGCGCACGCCGGCGGGACGGCTCGCCATCCAGGGTGGCGGCGACCCGTGTGGTGGGGCGGGCACGGCCACTCCGGGCCCGAGTTGCAGCCGCAGGAACGCCGGCATTCGATCACCATCGGGAAGCAACGCGACGGCGTCGATCTCATCCCACCACTTGCGCGTTTGCGGGGAATCGAGAAAATCGTAGGCGGGTTCATCCACCGCCAGGCTGAGCACCCGTTCAGGGTGGGCGGCAGTGTAGGCCAGTGACACGGCGCCGCCACCGGAATGGCCGTACAGGTGGAATCGTTCCAAGCCGGTGGCATCGGCGGTCCGGGTGATTCCCTCCACTTCCATCGGAATGTCGTAGTTCTCGGGAGGGGTGGCGGGACCCGCGTAGAGCTCAAGGTCCTTGAGGATCGGCCGGACTTCGCCGCCCAGCTCGGCGAGCAGGGCTGCGTAGCGAAGGGCACAGGGCATGATCACGCCCGGCAGAAAGATGACAGCGGCCGCCGACTGGCTCATTGCATGACCAAACCCTCGGGGCAGTATATGCGTCATCGATAGTTCCGAGACATTGGAAACACGTCCTCATCGGGCAAGCATGGGGCGGCCTCGACGTGGTCGACGAGCACGCTGAGGACGCCGTCCTGTTTCTGCAGCCTGCCGTCCATGATCAGGATCGGCTCCAGGTTGGCCACCTGCCGATAGCGCTGGTAGATCGGCGGCCGGAGGATGACGTCGACATGGCCGAACTCGTCGGCCAGCGTGAAGAACTTGAATTCCTTTCCGGTCGACGGTGACTGGCGTGTGATCACCAGCCCGCCGACCCGAACCTTTGCGCCATCGTGGATGCTCGACCGGATCGTCTTCGAGTCGATCACGCGCAGCTGGTTGAATTGCGGCCGGTAAAAATGGATCAGGTGGTCGGTCGTCGACAGCGAGAGCAACCGGTAATCCGTCGCCACCCGCTCCCGATGCGTCATGGGCGCAAGCGTCACCGCCTCCGACGGTTCGGCGATCATCGGCGGACGCTGCCAGTCGTCGGCATGCTCGTTGAAGCGCCAGACCGCCTCGCGGCGGTTGGGCTCCAGCGTGTCGAAGGCGCCGGCCAGCACCAGGTTGCGCACTTGCGCTTTCGTTACGCCGTTGCGCGACTGCGTGGTCAGGCGGATCCGCCGGCAGAAGTCTTCCAGCGAGGTGACCGGTCCTTTGAGCTGCGCTTCCTCGAGCACGTCGAGCGCCCTCTCCCCCACACCGTGCACGTAGTTGAAGCCGAGCCGCAGGGCGCCGGTCTCGACCGTACAGCGCACGTAACTCTTGTTGATGTCAACCGGCAGGATCGTGACGCCGTGGCGCTTGGCATCCTCCACGATCACGTGCGGGTGATAGAAGCCCATCGGTTGGTGGTTGAGCAGACCGGCGTACAGCGCCGCCGCGTGATGGAGCTTGAGCCAGGCGGTCTCGTAGCAGGTGCGGGCGAAGGCGGCGGCATGCGACTTGGTGAAGCCGAACTCGGCGAAAGCGGCCAGCTTGGAGAAGATCTCCTCGGCGATCGGCTGTGGGATCTCGTTTGAGGCGCAGCCGTTAAGGAACCGCTCCCGGATCGCCCCCATCAGCTCGTGCGAGCGGTGACTGCTCATCGCGCGCCGGAAGCGATCGGCTTCGGCGCTGCTGAAGCTCGCGCAGTCCATCGAGATCTTCAGGATCTGTTCCTGGTAGAGCACGACGCCGAGCGTCTCCTCGAGGATTGGTTTCAGGCGCGGGTGGATGTACATAACCGGCTCCCTGCCCTGCTTCCGCCGCAGGTAGGGATGCACCGCATCGCCCTGGATGGGGCCGGGGCGGATGATCGCGACCTCCACGACGAGATCGTTGAAGGTCTCCGGGCGCGATCGGGGGAGGGTCTGCATCTGCGCCCGGCTCTCGATCTGGAAGACGCCGATCGTGTCGGCCTGCTGGCAGAGCTCGTAGACCATGGGGTCTTTCAGGTCCAGCGCATCGAGGTCCGGGCGCTGGCCGGTGTCCGCTTCGATCAGGTCGAGCGCCTCGGCCACGACCGACAGCATGCGTAGGCCGAGCATGTCCATCTTGATCAGGCCCAGATCTTCGACGTCGTCCTTGTTGAACTGCACCACCATCCGGCCGGGCATCGTCGCGCGCTCGACCGGGACGATGTCGATCAGCGGCTCGCCGGTGACGAGCATGCCGCCAACGTGGATCGACAGGTGCCGGGGGAAGTCGAGAATCTGGGTGGCGAGGTCGAACAGTTGCTCCCAGGGTTGGGTGACGTTGGCCGTCGGGTAGCCGGCAGCCTGCGCGATCGTTTCCGGGCTCTCCGGGTGCCAGGCCGAGGCCGATTTCGCCAGGTGATCGATGGTTTCCGCTTTGAAGCCGAGCGCTTTCCCCACCTCGCGGATGGCCGACCGCTGGCGGTAGGTGACGACGTTGCAAACCATGCCGGTGCGTTCCGGGCCGTATTTTTCGTAGATGTACTGGATCACCTGCTCGCGGTGCGCGGTCGAGAAATCGATGTCGATATCGGGTGTCGTCGTCATCTCTTCATGGAGGAAGCGCTCGAAAAGCAGGTTGTGCTCGATCGGGTCGACCCGGGTGATCCCGAGCAGGTAGGCCACGATGCTGTCTGCCGCCGACCCGCGCCCCTGGCCGGGGATACCACGGGATCGGGCGAAGCGCATCAGGTCCCAATTGATCAGGAAGAACTCGGAAAAACCGGTCTTGTTGATGACGTCGAGCTCCTTCTGAAGACGGGCGGCAACTTCAGACGTCACCGGGTGATACTTCTTAAGGACCGCGTCCTGGCAGAGGCGGTACAGGAAGGAGTACGGGGTCTCGCCGGCCGGCACCTGGAAGCCTGGGAAGCGCGCGCCGACCAGGTTGAATCGGAAGCGGCAGCGCTGGGCGATCTCCGCAGCGTGCGCCATCCCCTCCTCTACGATCTGCCGGGGGTAGCGACTGAAGACCTGCCGAATCTCTGCGGCCGACTTGAGGTAATGCTCCGCATTCGGGTTCAGATATCGCTGCGCCTCGTCGAGCGTGGTGCGATGGCGAATGGCCGTGAGGACGTCGTGCAGTCGGTGGCGGTCGGGAGTGGCGTAGAAAATCTCATTGGTGATGACGAGTGGCGCGCCATGTCGCTCGGCAAGGTCGAGCAGCATCTGGTTGCGGGCGCGGTCATCGGGCGCGAGGTGATCGTGAAGCTCGATGAAGACCCGGTCCCGTCCGAAGACCTCCTGGTAGAAGGGCAACCGGTCTTTCGGGTCAGCGACCAGCGCGATCAGGTGGCGGCTGAGCGGGGCGCCGACCTCATCCCGCGATTGAGTCAGCTCGTCGACCCGTAGCCGCGCCATTCCCTTGGCATTCGGCATCTGCGCCATGCTGATCAACCGGCAGAGGTTCATGTATCCGACCTTGTCCTCGGCGAGCAGCAGCAGCCTGTCTCCCCAGCGGTCGTAGTCCACCCGGTCCTTGGGCGGCGTCGAGCCGTCGTCGATGGTCAGCTCGGTACCGACGATCGGCTGGATGCCGGCCCGCTCAGCCGCGCCGAAGAACTTGACCGCGCCGTAGAGCCCATTGCGGTCGGTGATGGCCAGCGCCGGCATCTCCAGGTCGCGGGCGCGAGCCACCAGCTCCTCTGGGTGTGACGCCCCCTCGAGGAACGAGTAGTTGGAGTGGCAGTGAAGCTCGGCGTAGGCGCTCGTCATTGGCGATCAGTCATACACGCG
>VBEW01000057.1 GCA_005889225.1 Chloroflexota bacterium
CGCATTGTTACGAGATGTTTGCCGGAGCAGCCACCTTCGAACAGCTGGCCGATGAACAACCGGCGACCTTCTTCTTGACCGACTGGCTGGTACGCAATTTCGAACGCGCCGTCGTCCGAGGACTCGGTCTCGATCGTTTTCCCGATCTGAAGGCCGTCTACTTTCAGAACTACGAGCGCCTGCTCTACCTGGTCCAGTTTCCGAGCAATGCGTTGCTCGAGAAGGCTCGTGAGATCGCGCAGTACCTGGATCTTCCACTTCAGGTCCGGGTGGTCGGCATGGGTGAGCTCGAGGCGCGCCTTGCCGACCTGGTCGAGGCGGCGGCCTGATG
Organism: Chloroflexota bacterium; assembly: GCA_005889225.1. Classification (GTDB taxonomy): domain Bacteria; phylum Chloroflexota; class Dormibacteria; order CF-121; family CF-121; genus CF-13. Next base: position 332 of record VBEW01000057.1, read on the forward strand.
GCCAGGTACCAGGTCATGTTCTGGAAACACATCCCGGCGCAGGTCAAAGCCTGGGACGAGAGCGGGGAAGTGAAACGGATGCTGCCCGACCGCTTCCAGGCCGCGATCGACGCCTTTGCGATGAAGGATGGCTCGACCGGCATGGATGAATATCTCGAAGCCTGGCGCTGGGATGACGAACGAGAACGCGCCGGCTCCCCGGAAGATGTCGCCAGCGCGGTCGTTAAGGAATTGGATGCCGCCAACCCGCGAACGACGTTGATGAGTCCACCGCCGTCGATGAACGCATGAGCCAGACTGCGAAGGCGCTCGACGTCGTTCAGCCCCACGGTCTCCGACCGATCATGGAAGTGGGAAGGGAGTTCGGGCTTCTCGAGTCCGAGATGATCTCGTACGGTCCGTACAAGGCAAAGGTCAGCCTCGACGTGCTGAAGCGGCTATCGAGCCGGCCCGATGGTCAGCTCGTGGTCGTCACCGCGATCACGCCGACCCGGGCGGGGGAGGGGAAGACGACGAGTGCCATCAGCCTGACGCAAGGGTTGGGGCGGATCGGGACCCGCGTGGCGCTCTGCCTGCGGCAGCCGTCAACCGGGCCGCTCTTCGGCATCAAAGGCGGCGGGACCGGCGGTGGTCTAGCCCAGATCGTTCCCATGGAGGAGATCAACCTGCATTTCACCGGCGACATCCACGCCGTCGAGGCGGCGCACAACCTGCTGGCCGCCGTCATCGATGCCGCGATCTTTCATGGGCAGCTCGAGATCGGGCCGAGCTTCATCACCTGGCCGCGCACGCTGGACGTCAACGACCGAGCTCTCCGCCACATCGTGACCGGACTCGGGGGCGATGAACACGGGGTGCCGCGGGAATCGAGCTTCATCATCGCCGCCGCCTCAGAGATCATGGCGATCCTGGCACTGGCGAGCGACCTCGAGGACTTGCGCCAGCGAGTTGGGCGCATCATCGTGGCGCAGCGCAAGGATGGGACCTTCGTGACTGCCGAGGACCTGCGGGTGGCCGGCGCCATGACCGTGCTGCTCAAGGATGCGCTGCTCCCGAACATCGTGCAGACGATGGAAGGCCAACCCACCCTGGTGCATGCCGGTCCCTTCGGGAACATCGCTCACGGAAACAACTCGCTGCTTGCCGACCAGATCGCGCTGAAGCTGGCGGATGTGGTCGTCACCGAGGCCGGCTTCGGCGCCGACCTTGGTCTGGAGAAGTTCGCCCACATCGTCGCGCGGTATGGCCACCTCCGTCCGTCAGCTGCGCTGCTGGTCGCTACGGTGCGCGCGCTCAAGTCCCACGGCGGGCTGCCAGCGGCCAGGCTCACCGAGGAGAACCTGGATGCACTGAGGCGCGGCGCGGAAAACCTCGCCGCCCACATCGACATCGTCCGTGCGTTCGGCATGCGCTGCATCGTCGCCGTCAACCGGTTTCCGAGCGATACCGACCGCGAGCTCGCGCTGGTCAAGGAGCTGGCGATGCAGTTCGGCGCGGATGACGCGGTCATCAACGATGGCTTCACCAGGGGCGGCGAGGGTAGCGTCGAGCTGGGCCGGGCCGTGCTCGGCGCAACTCGAAACGGCAGCAACTTCGCCCCCATCTATCCGCCGACGACGCCGATCCGGGAACAGATCCAGACGCTCGCCCGTCGCCTCTACGGCGCGGCGGATGTGGAGTTCCTGCCGGAATGTCAGAAGCGGATCGATTGGCTCACGGAGCGCGGCATGGGGACATTGCCGGTCTGCATGTCCAAGACGCACCTGTCGCTGTCGCATGATCCCTCACTCAAGGCGCGCCCGCGCGGCTTCACGCTGCCGATCCGCAACGTGTATCCCTCGGCCGGCGCCGGTTTCATCGTGGCGCTGGCCGGCGATATCCAGCTGATGCCCGGTCTGGGCAAAGAGCCGGCGTACACGCGTATCGACATCGACCCGAGCGGAAGGATTGCCGGCCTGTCTTAAGAGCCGCTGAGCTCTTTTACGAGTGCCCCACCCGAGCATTAGCACTCGGTGTGTCCCGCCGGTCACGGTGGGCGCTCAAATCGTGGGGCTTGAAAGTCGGCACAGCGCTGCGGATCGGAGTAGCCTTTGCCTACCGCAGTCGGAGTCCGCAAGTGGATAATCGCATTCGGGTCGTTGCCGCGGCGCAGTGATGGCTGATCACCCCTTGCAGAAGGCGGTCGCGGAACGAACAGTGCCCACGTCCCTCCATCGGGCCATGCGCTTCTGCGCCGTGTGCGCATGCAGTCGCCCGCTGCTCGACTTTGCGCTCAACGCGGCCGGGACCCCGAGCTACGAATGCCTGGGGTGCGTGCGCCTCGGCATCCCGATGTTCGTCCACCAGGTGAACCTCCACATCATGCGTGTGCGGACGGAAGTCGGTACAGTGCAGCGAGCGCTGTACCGCGTGTAAGGCGGGCTCGACCTCTACAACGTGCCGGCGGCGTCGAGCAGCCAGTCGGCGACGTACGACGCAAACGATGATCGGACGTAGACATGGAACGCCGGCTCATCGCCTTTCCGCTCGATGATGACTTGCGCCTTCGCCAGCAGAGTTTGGGCGCAACGGTTGGCGCCGAAGGAACGCCGATCGAGATCGATCGGGACACCGTGCGCCAGGAGGTCGCGCGCTCTTACACCGCGGATCTCGAGTACCGTGCGGTTGGCGGATACATCCACGATCGAGCTGAAGGCCCCGGCAAGGCCGTTGCGCAGAGCCTGATCGAGCGAGCCAGCCTGGTCCGCGGGACAGACGATGAGCCATTCATTCGGACCGAGCCATAGTGCCCGGCGGTCTTCCTCAACGCTGGTGGTATTCGGCGTCAATGGCAGAGCCAACCCGAGTGAATCGCTCAACCGTCGCATCACCCCCGCGTCTGACGCGTCAACCCGCAGATTGACCTGCGCGAGAAAAGGCAACTCGCGAATCGAGAGAGAACCTCCCACCGTCTCGTACAGCGCGGAAAACCGTTCCGCGTATTCGGCGAGGGCGCTGCGCCGGGTCGCCTCAGCTATCACGGCGGGCGTTCTCCTTGTCGTAGAAGATCGGCTCGGTCACGACAGCCGCCACCACGTGGCCGTTCAGGGGCGCGTAGATAGTGCTCCCGAATCGCTCGCGGCCGCTCCGCACCATCGCGAGCGCGAAGCTCCGGCCGAGCGCCGCGCTTCGATAACTCGAGGTCACGTGGCCGATCATCGTCACTCCACTCGAGCGATCCGCCTGGAGCACCAGCTGCGCGCCTTCCGGCAGCAGCTGATCCCCGTCGACTGGTAGGAGCCCCACGAGCTGCTTGCGATCCGATCGAGCGGTGTCGCTCCGTCGATGCGAACGCTGGCCGACGAATGCCTTTTTCTTCGACACGATCCAGCCCATTCCCAGGTCCTGGGGCGTCACCGTCCCGTCGGTCTCCTGGCCGCAGATGATGTAGCCCTTCTCGGCGCGAAGCACGTGCATCGTCTGCGTCCCATACGGCGTGATGCCCAGCGGCTCGCCGGCAGCAATCACGGCTTCCCAGAGCGCAAGACCGTACCAGCTGGGGGTCCAGAGCTCGTAGGCGAGCTCGCCGGAGAAAGTGATTCGGTGCAGACGCACCGGGATGCCGCCGGTCTCGCCCTCACGGATCGCCATGAAGGGGAAGCTCTCCGGGTCCAGCGCGAGCTGCGGGAACAGGGTACGGACAACCTCCCGCGAGCGCGGCCCGACCACAGCGACGTCCGCCCAGTGGTCGGTCACCGACGTCAGATGGACGCGCAGCTCGGGCCATTCGGTTTGCAGCCATTCCTCCATCCAGTCGAGGACGGCCGCGGCGCCGCCCGTCGTGGTGGTGGCAAGCCAGCGGTCGTCGCCCAGGTGCATGACCACCCCGTCGTCGAAGACCATGCCGTCGGCCTTGCACATCAGGCCGTAGCGGCAGAAGCCAACCTTCAGGGTGTCGAAGGCGTTCGTATACATCCGGTTGAGGAACTCGAGCGCGTCCGGCCCCTTGATCTCGACCTTGCCCAGCGTCGAGGCGTCCATGACGGCAACGTTCTCACGCGCGGCGTGGCACTCACGAAGGACGGCGGCATCCATGTCCTCGTCATGTCGTGGGTAGTACCAGGGACGCTTCCACTGGCCGACGTTCTCGAAGACGGCCCCGCGGGCCACATGCCACGGATGAATCGAGGTCGTCCGAATCGGATCGAAGAGGCTGCCCTGGTTGCGCCCGGCCATGAGCGCGAACGAGACCGGCACGTAGGGTGGGCGAAACGTCGTGACCCCCACCGCGCCGACCGGCTGGCCGAGCTGGGTTGCAACGATGGCGCTCTCGTTGATGCCCGCCGTCTTCCCCTGGTCACTCCCGGTTCCGATGGTCGTGAACCGCTTGACATGCTCAACCGAGCGCATCCCGGCGCCCGTGGCCCGCCGCACATCGGCGACGGTAACGTCGCGCTCCAGGTCGACGAAGTGGGTTGACCAATCGGTCCCGTTTCCGGAGATGACCCAGTAGGGCATGATGGCGCCCTGACCGCGCCCGCCAAGATCGCCACTGGCGGCGCCAACCACGTCGACTCCGGGGATCGACCCGTCGGGCACGAAGCAGGCCAGGCCGTCGTCGTAGCGAAGGCGGCCCTGCGCCTGGCTGAACAGATGGACGGCAGGATTAAAGCCGCCCGACACGCAGAGAAGGTCGCATTCGACCTCGCGATGAGGTCCGTCGCCGGTACGCGGGGCGATGACGACAGAATGAAGGGCGCCCCCACCCTGCCCTCCCCCGGAGGGGGACGCAGACGAGGCCCGCGTGTCGACGATGGCCTCGCCGGCGCGGACGTCGACAACCGCTTCGACGCTGATGCCGGCGCGCACCAGGTCGGCCGGCACCGCCTGGGTGCTGTCGTTGTTGGTGAAGATCACCGCCCGCGTTCCCGGTGCCACGCCGTAACGGTTGATATAGGTCCGCGCGGCGCCGGCCAGCATCACCCCCGGGCGATCGTTGTTGCTGAAGATGAGCGGACGCTCGTGCGCGCCGGTGGCGAGCACCACCTGCCTGGCGCGGACCTGCCACAGCCGGCCACCATCCGCAATCCGCTGCGCGATCAGGACCAGGTTCTGGTCATAGAACCCGAAGGCCGTGGACCGGGTGAAAAGCCGGACATCGGGCATCGAGCCGAGTTGCGAGATCGTGGCCGAAAGCCAGTCATCCCAGCCCGCACTCAACAACCGTCCGCCGAGTTCCGCCTGCTCGTCGACGAGCAGGACGCGGTCGCCGGATTGGCCCGCCGCCAGCGCGGCGGTCAGGCCCGCACGCCCGCCACCGACGACCAGCACCTCGCAGTGGGCGTACACCTTGTCGAAGTGCCCGGTGTCAGGCTCAGCGCTGACGCGGCCCTTACCGCTGAGGCCGATGGCATCCAGTCCGTCGACGAGCTCGACCTGCGTGGCGCGGAGCATCGGCTCCTGACCGATCTGGACCACCGCGTTGGGTTCTTCGATTCCGGCACTAAAGATGCCACGCGGTCGGGCGTAGGTCAGACTGGTGCCGACCACGCGGACGTCGTTGGCCAGCAGCGCCGAAGCAAGCGTATCGCCGGCGAAGCCGCGATACGACGTTCCGTTGAAGGTAAATCGAACCGGTCGCGCGCGATCGATCCGACCGCCGCCGGGCAGCCGGCTCATTGCCCGCCCGGGTCGGCGCTGGGCGTGATTTCGTGGGTCACGGTATCGCGGATGAGGGTGAACCAGCGACGGCAGCCGGCGCTGTGGACCCAGCGCTCCGCCATGCGGCCTTTTGGATTGGGCCGAAAGAAGATGTAACGGGCCCAGGTCGCGTCATCGATGGTGTCGGGGTCCTGTGGGTACGTGATTTGCGCCGCGCCACCATACTTGAATTCGACGTCCTCGCGATCGCCGCACCAGGGGCAGGGGATCAACACGCTAGTGCGCCACGGCCGCGGCGCCGTGCTCGTCGATGAGCGCGCCGCTGCTAAATCGTTCCAGGGTAAAGGCCGCGTTGAGCGCATGGGGCTGTCCATTCGCGATCGTATGCGCGTAAACCCAGCCGGCGCCTGGTGTCGCCTTGAACCCGCCGGTGCCCCATCCACAGTTGATGAAGAGGTGCTCGATCGGTGTCAGCCCAAGGATGGGTGACGCGTCCGGCGCAACATCGACGATGCCGGCCCAGGTCCGCAGCGCATGCACCCGTTTGAAGATCGGGAATAGCTCGAGCGCGGCCGCCAGCTGATACTCGATGACGTGCGGCGAGCCGCGCTGAGCGTACGAGTTGTAGGGATCGATGCCGGCGCCCATCACCAGCTCGCCTTTGTGCGCCTGGCTCACGTAGACGTGCACCGCGTTCGACATGACGACACAGTTGAGAACCGGCTCGAGCAACTCGGAGACCAGCGCTTGCAATGGATGGCTCTGAATGGGGAGCTCCAGGCCAACCATCTCGGCCAAAACCGTGGAGTGACCAGCCGCGCAGAGCGCCACCTTGCCGGCGGCGATGAGACCGCGGTTGGTGTGCACGCCGACCACCCGATTGCCCTCGAGGTCAAAGCCGGTGACCTCGCAGTTTTGAATCAGGTCGACCCCCATCTCATCGGCCTTGCGGGCGAACGCCCAGGCGACGTAGTCATGCTTGGCGATCCCACCACGACGCTGCAGGGTCGCGCCCATCACGGGGTAGCGCACATCAGGTGAGACATTGACGATTGGGCAGAAGGCCTTGACCTCGTCAGTCGACAGCCATTCGGCGTCGATGCCGTTGAGGCGGTTTGCGTACACGCGTCGCCTCGCCTCGCGCATATCGCCCAGGCTATGGATGAGGTTGAGCACCCCGCGCTGGCTGAACAGGATGTCGTAGTCAAGCTCCGCCGCGAGTCCCTCCCACAGCTTGAGCGAGTGCTCGTAGATCGCGGCGCTCTCCTCCCAGAGATAGTTGGAACGAATCACGGTGGTGTTGCGGGCCATATTGCCGCCCGCCAGCCAGCCCCGTTCCAGCACCGCCACGTTCGTGATGCCATGATTTTTGGCCAGGTAGTAAGCCGTGGCCAGCCCGTGCCCGCCGGCCCCGACGATCACGACGTCGTAGGCGCGCCTCGGTTCGGGATTGCGCCAGAGATGTTCCGGGTGCGGGTGTGGTTCGCCCATTCCTCTTCTGGCCCATATATATAAGGTATGGGCGAGCCGGCTTCGGATTGGTGGCGCACCTGGTTTGGACCGGGATACCTTGCGCTGTACGACGACACGTTGCGCGAGCGCACGCCGGTCGAGATCGATCGGCTCGAAGCCCTGCTCCGGTTGCGACCGCCGTTGCGCATCCTGGATCTGCCCTGTGGGCAGGGCCGGCACGCCATCGAGCTGGCGCGGCGGGCCTACGACGTCACCGGCGTGGACCTGTCACCCTACCTGATCGGCGTGGCGAAGGCCCGGGCGGAAGCCGCCGGCGTCGCGGTTCGCTGGCTGGAGGGCGACATGCGCCGGCCGGTCTCCGGCGAGACCTTTGACCTGGTCCTGAATCTCTTCACCAGCTTTGGCTATTTCCTGGACGAGGCGGATGATCGGCTGGTGGTCCAGGCCGCGGCCGCCGTGCTCGCGCCGGGAGGCCGATTCCTCCTAGAGGTGATCAACGGCGAGCGGGTCATGGGCCAATTTGTCGAGCGCGAGTGGTTCACGGTGGGGCAGGCGGCGGTGATGGAACGGCGATCGCTCGATCGATCGGCCCGCCGCATGATCGTCGAACGAACCGTCAGCCGTCCGGTTGGTGATGAAGTCGACCTCCACGCCATCCGCCTGTATGGCGCGCGCGAGATCGAGTCGGTGCTCCGCGCGTCCGGGTTCGATCGGGTCGAGATCTACGGCGACTGGGATGGCAGCCCTGTGACTCCTGAAAGCCTCCGAGTCCTTGCGGTCGGTCAGAAAGACAAGAAAAAGGGCGGGAGGTGAGCTCCCGCCCTGTCAGCAAAGCCGACGGTTAGTCGTCGTCGCGCTCCTCCCTCGGCGGGCACGGCGCCGGGGTCGTCTGAACAATCGTGATCTGGATCGTCTGCGTGATCGTGATCAGCACGGTCTGGCAGGTCACGGAAATCGTGCCGGCCGAGTGGCCGTCACCGAGAGCGATGATCTCGATCAGTTTGAGATGTTCGAGCTCGTTGTCTTCGTCTTGCGGCGTCACGAACTTCAGTCGCGCGAAGCGCTCCTGCTCCGCCCTGATGGCGACGACGATCTGCGAGACGCTCGAGTGAACCCGAGACTTCGCGGTGGCCAGTTCAGGCTGAACCTTGGCGGCAACGTTCGAGGCGCTGACCGTCTGGGTGAGCTGGGTATTGCAGCTCGCCTCCGTCGAGTTCAGCTTGGCGATGACGTCATCGCCCGCCTTCTTAATGGCGCCGACGAGCCGGACCTTCGAATGCTCGTCCGCGGGCTGGATGACCGCGATCGTCTGGTGGTCATCGTGCGAGGCGATGACCAGTGTGGTGGGGACCGCTGCGACGGTCAGCACGGTCACGGCGATAACAGTGATGATCCGCTCGCTGATCCACGTCGTCAGAACCGTCAACATTACGGTGAGACCTCCTCGAGGACCATGTCCTCTGCAAGGATCAACGCCCGGTAAGGTAGGGCCATCGAGTTCGGGCCGTGGCTGTTACGGGCTCGTTAAGGGGCTGGGGTCTGTGTGCGATGGGCCCGTCGGCAGGCCGTCATTTGTGTTGACGCCTAAAGTCGAGCGCGGCTATACTTCTGCCCAACATGGGCTCCGGGCAGAGGGGGTGCATTCTGGTTGTCGGAGATCAAGGTCCGCGAGAACGAGACCTTCGAGAGCGCCCTACGCCGCTTCAATAAGAAGATCAAGCAGAACGGTGTCCTCTCTGAGGTCCGCCGGCGCGAGCACTATGAAAAGCCCAGCGTGAAGCGCAAGAAGAAAATCGCGGCTGCGCGTAAGCGGCGGGCTCGCACCACGTAATCCGACTTCGCCTTCGGGCGAGGCGATCCCTGGTGAATAGATGAGACAGCGCGGCTCGGTGGCGATCGAGCGACTTCGTCGGCGCGGTCGCCTTTTTGCGCGTGACCTCCGGCTCGGCCACATTGGCCCGGGCCGACGCTGGCCGCCGTACCTTCGATCGGCGGCCATCACGCTTATCCTGGCGCTGGCCACGGCGCTGGTGGTCGCCCAGAACTTCCTGCCAAACCGCCTCAACCTGCGCGCGGGAGACGTCTCGAGCCAGGACGTCGTCTCGCAACGGTCGGTGCGCTACGAGAGTCAGACCAAACGGGATGAGGCACGGGCCGCCGCCGCGGCACAGGTACCGGACCAGTTCGACGGCTCGGTCAGCAGCCAGCAACGCCAGGCAATCGATACCCTGGCGACGAAGGTCGCCGATCTCCGCCGATCTTCCAGTCCGGGGCCGGATCGCTCCGCTCAGCTGAGCCTGCTGGAGCCACAGCTCAGCGACGCCCAGCGCCAGTACCTCCTGCAGGCAGATGAGGGAACAGTTGCCACCGTCTTCAAGAGCGCGGGCGACATCCTCCAGGCGCTCGAAGCCAACGGGATCAAAGCCGACACCCTGAAAAGCGCCCAGGACACAGCCCAGACACGGGCCGCCGCGCTGCACCTCGATTCGACCGGAGGCTCGGTCGTCGCCACGCTGGTCCGCGCTTATCTGAAGGTCAACTACCTGCCGGCCGAGACGGACCTGAAGCGGCAGCAGGCCAGTAACGCGGTCTCGCCGGTCTTTGTGACCGTCGCCCAGGGCCAGACCATCATTCGATACGGGGACCTGGTGACACCGTTCCAGCTGGAAGAGGCGCAGGCCGTCGGTCTGCTGGCGCCGAAGACTGACTGGGCCCGGATCATGGCCGTGTTCATGCTGGTCATCATCCTGTTCGCGGTCGCGCTCGGCTACCTGATGCAGTTCCGGCCGGCCATCCTCAGAGATCCGCGACAGCTCGCCACCCTGGGCGGACTGATGCTCGGACTGCTGGTGGTCGCCAAGGTGTTCGTACCGATCAACGCCAACGCCCAGTACCTGGTGCCGATGGTCGCCGTACCCCTGCTGGTCGCCGCCTTGATGGACACCGGCCTGGGTATCATCGTCGCGCTGGCCGTCGGATTGCTGACCGGCATCATCGCGGACAACGTCCTCCCGCTGACGCTCGTGGGATTTCTAGGTGGAGCAATCGGCTCAATCTACGTGCACCGCCTCGAGCGGCTCGGCCAGTGGGTCACCGCCGGCATTCTGGTTGCGGGCGCGCAGTTCGTCACCCTGGTCTCGCTTTCCCTCATCGAGCGGCATCAATCGCTCGACGAGATCCTGGCCATCGGCTCGCTCACCCTGATCAGCGGACTCCTCTCGGCGTTGATCGCCGCCGGCTCCCTAACCTTCCTTGGCGAGATCACCCGGGTCATCACGCCCATGAAGCTGTTGGAATTGATGACCCCCAACAACCCGCTGCTGAAACGACTCATGGTGAGTGCGCCCGGGACGTACAACCACTCGATCGTGGCCGCCAACCTGGCCGAGGCAGCTGCCGAGGCGGTGGGGGCCAATCCGGTCCTGGCGAGGGTGGGCTGCTATTTCCACGACATTGGAAAGATTCGCCGGCCGCACTTCTTCGTCGAGAACCAGGCGGACATCGGCAACATCCACGAGAACCTTTCGCCGACGACCAGCTCCGACATCCTGAACGCGCACGTCACCGAGGGCGTTGAGCTCCTCAAGCAGTACCATTTCCCGACCACGATCCGGGAGATTGTCCAGCAGCACCAGGGGACGACGGTCAAGCGGTTCTTCTACCGGCAGGCGCTGGAACAGGGCCTCGAGGTCAGGGAGGAAGACTTCCGTTACCCCGGTCCGCGGCCTCGGACGAAAGAAGCCGCGATCGTGATGATCGCCGACACCGTCGAGGCGTCGGCTCGGACGCTCAAGGATCGTAGTACAGAAGGGATCCGGGACCACGTCCATCGCATGGTCCAGGGATTCGTACGCGACGGCCAGCTGGACGAATGCGACCTCTCCTTCCGCGATCTCCGCCTGGTGGAAGAGGCCATGGCCAATATGGTGGTCAGCATCTATCACGCGCGGATCGAGTACCCGGCGGCCGTCGCCGACACGTCCAAGGCCGGGGCAGCCGTCGACACCACCGGCGGTGGCCATGACGGAACCCTCGACGCGGACGACAAGACCATTCCGCTGCCGCGACCGTCCACCCAGGCGCGACCCAGTCCCTCATAGACGTATTCAAATCAGGGTCGCGACGGCCAGGGTGCAATGTTGAGCCCGGATTTTCGATTATGTAGCTAATGCCGCTTTCGGGCTCGGTCATCGTGCTTGCCTACGTGGCGGCGGCTGCCGTGATCATCCCTGCCATCTCGATGATCGGTTTTGGTAAGGTTCCCCGCTTCCTCCGCCGGGGCATGGCGTCGACCAAGGCGCGCACTCGAATGGAAGGAATCGGCCTGCTCCTGATCGGGGCCTTTATCCTGGCCGACGCGCTGGCCGCCGACCTGGGCCGGCGCTCCACCGTCCCCCAGGATTGGATCCTGTTGGTCTGGGTGGTATTGGCGGCCGGCCTGATCGGGATCCGTTACCTGGGCGGTCGCGTCGACCGCACCTCGGGCAAGCCCTCCGCCTGACGCTGGCCCGGTTAGGATAACGCCGTGCTCATCCAGATGAGCCGGTGGGGTCCCGCGTCGCTGGCCTCGGGTGTGGATCTGGACGGGCTGAAGGCCGTGCTGCAGGCTGGTGCTCGGATGGTTCAGCTACCCGACGAGACCGTCACCGTCGTAACCCTCACGGGCGATGAGCATCTGCGCGAGTACAACCGACGCTACCGAGGACTCGACGAGCCAACCGACGTACTCGCCTTCGCGGCGCGGGAGAAGCCGTCGGATCAGCGATTCCAGGCACCGCCAGGGACGGAAGATTGGTTAGGTGACATCGTGATTTCGCTGCCACGGGCCAGGCGACAGGCACGTGAGGCCGGTCATCCAGTGAACGATGAGGTGCGGCTGCTCGCCGTGCACGGCTTCCTCCATTTGCTGGGCTACGATCATGCCGAACCGACCGACGAGCGCGCCATGACGGCGCTCACGAACCGTATCCTCAGATCCTCGCCATGACACCCCGTTCCGACGAAGAGTTCGAGGCCGAGCGGATCGGCAGCCCCAGCCGGGCCCACCGCGTCGACCTGCGCCGAACGCTCTACAGCTTCCGTCACGCCGGCCGGGGTCTGGCCTGGGCGCTCTCGTCGCAAGCAAACCTGCGGGTCCATTTTGTCGCCGCGGCGGTCGTCCTGATCGCAGCCCTGGTGCTGGGCTTCTCCGTGATCGAGTTCGTCGGCCTCGTCCTCTGCTTCACGGTGGTGGTCGCGGCCGAGCTCTTCAACACCACCCTGGAAGTGCTGATCGATTACGCCTGGCCCGAGCACCATCCGATGATCGGTCGGGCCAAGGATGTGGCGGCGGCCGCCGTCCTGGTGGCCGCGGCCGGCGCGGCCATCGTCGGAATCCTGCTCTTTGCTAGGCATATCCTTCTGCAGATATCGTGAGCCCGGCGGAGGTCGTGACGAGCGCGCTCGACGCGCTGCGGGGGCGCGATTGGGACGCGTTCGCTCGGCGCCTGCACCCTGACGTGGTCCACCGGACCCCTGGGGTCCCGGAACCAATCCTGGGTCGCGACGCGTTCCTGCTCCTGAGCCAGCAAGCCGTGGCCCGAACGCCCGACGTCACGTTCGAGGTGGAACGCCTGGTGAGCCAGGGTGAAACGGTGGTCGTGATCGGGGAGTGGACCTATACCGGTCCGCAGGGAAGGGTGCGACAGCCGTCGGTCAGTGTGGTCGACCTGAAAGACGGGATGATCTGGCGAGACCTGGAGTACGTGGGTCTTCAGATCTAAGTGCCACCTCGCTGCGTGGATTGGGCGAAACGATCGTGGCCGACCTCGGGAACCAATCTCGATCGGCTCAGGGAAACCGGGATTCTCAGTCATCGGATCCGGCTGGTCATCTCAAATCCTCACGGCAGTCTCCAGTTGAGCCGCACCGAAGTGGCAGCGACGCTGAAGTGGACGTGGCGGCGATGATCCTCTACCAGCGTGATGAGTTCTGCGCCGCGAGCAAGCGGCGTCTCCCGATCGTGATCCAGCAACCGCAGGCGCCCGTTGTGGCGCAGTTCAAAGACCTCGTTCAGGCGGTCGCCACCATCTGATTGGTGGCGGAACCCCGGTAAACTGAACGCTATCCGCGCCCCTCCGTCTACCGTCGAACCGCGCCGTCGCCCCGTCGTGCAGGTTTCCGCTCTTCAGTACCCCGAATTCCGCCGCTACTTCGTGGGCCAGGCGGTATCCGTGGTCGGGACCTGGATGCAATCGGTGGCCGCCGCCTGGCTCGTGCTGCAGCTCTCACACGATTCGGCGTTCGCGTTGGCCGTTTTTGGTGCCTTCAGCTATGCCCCGGTGCTGCTCTTCGGACTCTATGCGGGGACAGTCGTGGATCGTTTCTCGCATCGCGACGTCCTGCTCGTCACCCAGGCTGTATCGCTGGTTGGAGCTGCGCTGTACGCCGTCCTCACCAGCACGCATACGATCACGCTCCCGGTCGTCATGTTGCTCGCCGCCGCCCTGGGCGTGAACCAGGCCCTCTACTTTCCCGCCCGGCAGGCCACCGTCCTCGAGATGGTCGGTCGTGGTGAGCTGGCCAGCGCCGTCGCGCTGAACTCAACAGCCTTCAACCTGGCCCGCATCATCGGTCCGGCGGTCGGCGGTCTCGTCATTGCCGCCTTCGGTGTGGCGGCCTGCTTCTGGCTGAACGCTGTGAGCTACCTCGGGGTGATCGTCGCGTTGTTGACGGTGCGACGCCGTCCGCGCTTAGAGGGTCCGCCGCAAACCGCGGTCCAGCTGATCAGCGAGGCTCTCCGATACGTCACGCGAACGCCATCGCTGGCCGGCCTCTTCTTGTTGCTGTTCGTTGCCGGCACCTTTGGGGCCAACTTCAACCTGGTGCTGCCGCTGCTCACACGGCTGGCGCTGCACGCCAACGCCGACACGCTCGGCTATCTTTTCGCGGCGCAAGGGCTGGGGTCGCTGGTGGGCGCGCTGACCATGACCATCGCCGGCGGATTCCTGCTCGAGCCCCGGCGGATCGTGATGGGCAGCCTGCTCTTCGCCGGAATGGAGCTGGTGTTCCTGGTGATGCCAGGCTTCGGCCAGGCGATCGTGCTCTTGCTCGTCATTGGATGGTCATTTGCCGTCTATTCGATCAGCACGAGCACCTTCTTGCAGGTCCACTCACCCGACCGGATGCAAGGCCGCATGGTCAGCCTGTACTCCATGCTGTTCATCGGCGTGACCCCGATCGGCAACATCTGGGCTGGAATCGTCGCGCATCTCTTCGGACCCTCGGCGGCGGTATGGATGGGCGGGGCGCTGACGGGGGTCGCCGGCCTGGCCGTCCTCGGCTATTTCGTGAGCCGCCGGCCTAGCCGCGGTTGAATTCCGTCATGGCTCGATCGAGGCCGTGCTGCAGCGTGTACTCGACCGCGTCCGCAACCCGCCCGACGAGGTCGGGTAGCCGGGCTCGCTCGTCGTCGCTGAACGAGCTCAGCACGTAATCGACCGCGTCACCCACCGGCCGGCCGACACCCACTCGGATACGGGGGAACGTCTTGGTTCCGAACCATGCAATCACCGAGTCCAGCCCGTGGTTGCCGGCGGAGCTGCCACCGGTGCGGATCCGCAGCCGGCCAAAGGGAAGGTCGAGATCATCGTGGACGACGAGAACGCGCTCCATGGGCACCTGATATTTGGCACGTAGAGCCTTCGCCGCCTGGCCCGAAAGATTCATCCAGGTCTGCGGCTTGGCGAGCACGAGCTCGTGTTCACCGCTCCGGACGCGGCCGGCCAGCGATTTCGCGACGCGGTCCGTCACTCGGCCGCCGTGCCGGCGGGCGAGTTCGTCGACCACCAGAAAGCCGACGTTGTGCCGGGACCGCTCGTACTCGCGGCCCGGGTTGCCCAGGCCGATCACCAGCCAGCGGTCGACTGGCACCGGCTGAGCCGGTTTCCGCCGAAACATCGCCCGTAGCGTAAATCACCAAAAGGCGGACTCCCTCTCTTTCGTTGCACTTTCGCCAGCCGTGGGCTTCCTGCATCGGCCGTTGAGCCCTCCGTCGATGCGCGCCATCCTCTGGGTGGCGGGTCTGATCGCCCTGCTCGTAGCCATCGTCGGCTGGGTTGGGCCGGCTCAGCCATACCAGGCGCCGTGGGCCTGGCTCAGCTTCATCGGCATGTGCATCGTCGACGATTTCCTGCTCGGCTCCAAGGACGAGGCGCGCTGGGGCGAGCTCCCCAAAGTGACGCTCCTGGCCGCGGTGATCGTGTTTCGGCGCCATCCCGAAATTACCGTGCTGGTCGCGGTCACCGCCGCGCCGCTGGCCAGCCTGCTGAAGGGTCAAACCTGGCTGACGCAGGTGACGGCGACGGCCCAGTGGGTGCTCGCCGCCGTCGTTGGTGCGGCGACCTTCCGGCTCGTCGGCTTCGGCAATACAGCGCACTTTGTTGCCGCGACGGCGGCTCTGATGGTCGTCTACTACGCGTTGGGGCCGGTGCTCAGCGCGTTGCTGGCAGCGGGAGCTCGCGGAACCACGCTTCGTCGCGCCTTCGCTCTTCACCGCCGGCTCGCGATCTCGCTGGAGTTTGCCGGGGTATTGCTCGCGCTGGCGTGGCGCACCCCATTCATGGAACCGGCCGCCTTGAAGGTTGCCGACGGCGCGCTCGTGACCGTCGCCGGAATCTTTCTCGGCTTCGTCCTGGGCGGACGGTCCAGCCGAGTTTTTAAGGCAGGACCTTCCCTGCCGGTGCGCCCGCTGCTGGGCGCGGGCGCTATTTTGCTTCTGAGTCAGGTGACCCCGTCTCCGCTGTCCTGGTTGCTGCCGCTCGGGCTGGCGATCGCGGCCGGAATCTGGGCGGTCTGGAGGCGGGTCTACCCGGTCGCCTGCGGCGCCCTCGGCGCCTACTGCAACGAGCTCGTGCGGGCGGCGAATGGAGGGCGGATGCCGGTTGAAGGTCATGGCATGCTCTCGACCCTTGGCAATCGGACCGATACCTACGTCCTCAGCGGCCCGCATACGAACTTTGCCTGGCTTGACGACCGGTTTCAACTGCCTGCCCCGTTTCCGGGCATCGCCAGCGCCGGCGACATCCTGATCGCCGTCGGCATGGCGTGGTTTGTCGCGACCTTGATGTTGCGCCCGGACCGGCAGGACGCCGCCGCTGATGCGGCGGCGGACGAGGACCTGGACGCCGCTTCCTCGGTGGACATCGCGGCCGCCTAACCTGACCTCGTGACCGCGATCGGAACGAGCTTTGCCAGCTGGCGCGCCCAGGCGCGTGGCCTCGACTACCGGTCAGCGTTCGAACGCGTCTGCGGCATGGGCCTGGCCGTGATTCGACTCTCGGCGTCGTGGCGTGAGATCGGGCAAGCCGGTTACGGGGACCTCGATTGGTTGCTCAGGTATGCCGCGGCTGCGCGCCAGCCGGTCGTGCTCACGGTCGGCATGAAGGCGCTCGGCTGGCCCGAGTTCTATCTGCCCGAGGGGTTGAATCCGAGCGACCCCGCGGTGCGGCGGCGTGCGCTGCAGCACGTCGCCGCGGTAGTCCACCGCTACCGGGACAATCCGGCGCTGGTCGCCTGGCAGATCGAGAACGAGCCGTTCAACCGAGCGGGACCGCAGGCCAGGTGGATTCCCCGGCCGGTCGTGCGCCGGGAAGCCCGGCTTGTCCGGTCAATGGATCCGACGCGACCCCTGATCGTGACCACGTTCGCCCACTTCGATGAGGGCCTCGACCGCGCCTCGAGCCGGCATCAGTCGGGATGGAAGCGTCGTCTGGGACTTACGATTCCCGCGGAGCGGGAAGCGCTGACGGTACTGCGCCAGGGCGACATTCTGGGACTGGATGTCTATCGGTCGATCGGCTTCATCGATGCGGGCGGCCGAGAACGGATCGGCCATGCCGCGGCGGACCAGCTTGCCGCGGTTGTCCAGTGGCAGCGCGTCGCCCGGGACCAGAACAAGCGCTTATGGGTGACCGAAGCCCAGGCGGAGCCCTGGGAGGCGCGGCCCCGTGACGTTCCGCAGACGGTTCAGCCGGAGGACGTCGTCACGCTGGTGAACGGGCTCGCGGGTGTGGGCGTCGAGACGGTTCTGCTCTGGGGCAGCGAGTACTGGCTCCGGCGCCAGGACGAGGGAGACCCGCGCTGGGTCGAAGCGGTGGCGTTGGGTCTCAAGGCCCTTGCGTGACGCCGGCCCGCATGGTTTTTTGATGCGCACATGCGCATCTGGCTGCTGCTTCTCGCGCTGCTGGCGCCGGTCGGTACAACGGCGCACCTGCCGCTGACCGGAATCCCGTCGCCCCAGGTCGTGCTCTATGAGCTCGCGCCGGCGCCCGTGGTGCCCGCTATCAAGGCTCGGGCGGCGATCCTGGTGGATCTCGACAGCGGAGCGACGCTCTTTGCTCGTGACGAGCACGGGCGTCTCGCGCCGGCGAGTCTGACGAAGGTGGTGACGGTGCTCACCGCCCTCGATGCGCTCGGGCTGGACCAGGTCGTCACGGTCCCGGCCTCCATCAATCAGCTGCCCTGGGACTCGACCCGGATGGGCCTTCGCGCCGGCGAGCGGCTGACCGTGCGCGAGTTGTTGTACGGGATTTTCCTCAACTCCGGCAACGACGCCGCCATCACCCTGTCGGAGGCGGCCATGCCGCGGGCAGCCTTTGTCGCCCGGATGAACGTCAAGGCTGCGGCGCTCGGGATGACTGACTCGCACTTTGTGAACCCCATCGGCCTCGATGATCCCAGCCTGTACGCATCGGCCGCCGACCTGGCGAAAGCGGCCATCGCGCTGCGCTCACGCTTCCCCGAGGTTGCGGCGATGGCCACCGTGCCCGCCATCACGCTGCCGGCAAGCGCCACGCACCACGCCCTTAAGCTCTACAACCTCAACGAGCTGATCCGAACGTACCCCGGCGCAACGGGGCTCAAGACTGGCTGGACCGGGCGAGCCGGCGGCTGCCTGATCGCCACCGCCACCCGCGACGGCCGGCATCTGCTGACGGTGGTGCTGGGCTCTCCGCGCCTCTTCGATGAGGCTGCGACGTTACTCGACTACGGCTTTGAGTCTCCGCCGGGTGTTTGACGGCGATCGCGCGATGGTAACCTAGCTCAGGCACGCCCCGGTTTTGGGCCGCGGGCGCATTTTTGCATGGCCGCCGTCTCGTGACCGACACCCTGCTCGAATTGATCGACCGCCTCCCGGCCCGTGTCAGGCTGGAGGCCTGGTGGAACGCGCCCTCGGCCCGGCTTGGCGCGCACGGCCTGCCCTCGAGCGCCCTGCCGGTGTTCGCGGCGTGGCTGGCGGTGCGCGCCCGACGACCCGTCCTGGCCCTGGTGCCGGATCCGGAGGGGTCCTTCCAGGAAGCGGGCGCCTGGTTCAGGGAGGATGTCCGGACTGTCGTGTTTCCCGCCGTCGAGACCCTGCCGTTCGATCGGCTCGCGCCGGACGAGGAAACCGTGCGGCGACGGCTGGAGGTCCTCGATGCGATGGCGTCGGGCGATCCACTGGTCGCCTTTTCCTCCTGGACCGCGATCACCCGGCCGACCCTGGCCGCCAAGGCGCTCCAGCAGTGGAGCTTCACCCTCAAGCCGAGTGAGACCTACGAGCTCGATGACCTGCTGCGCCGGCTGACGACGCTCGGCTACCGGCGCGAGCCGCTGGTGCAGGCGCGCGGTGAGTTCAGTCTCCGCGGGGGCATCCTCGACTGCTTCCCGCCCGGGCGGCGGCGTCCGCTTCGGGCGGAGTTCTTTGGTGACGAACTCGAGTCCCTCCGCGAGTTCGACGTCGAAGGACAGGGCTCGGTGGGAAACGTCATCGGCGCCCGGGTTCTGCCGGCGGCTGAGCTGATCCTGACTCCTGGGGCGGTGCAGGCCGCCGACGTCCCGCTTCGCGAGCTCGACTTCAGCGCGGCGCTCCCCGAAGTCCGTGACCAGTGGCTGTCCGACATCGAGCGGGTTCGATCGGGCGCCTACTTCGACGGCATCGAAGGCTTCCAGGCTTACCTGGACCCCTCCCAGCCCACCCTCCTTGACCATCTGCCGGCCGACACGTTGATCCTGGCGATCGACGCGGGACGATCGCTGGCCCAGGCGGAGCAACGCGAAAAGGAGCTGGCTGAGCTGGTGGCGGTGGAGGTCGATCGCGGCGAGCTGCCCAAAGGGTTGCGGACTGGATTGGTCTCCGTCGCCGCCCTGCGTCGTGCCGCCCAGGCCTGGCGCACCATCGATGTCGCGCGGGGCGGCGGCGAGCTGGGGTCGATCGACCTCGGCTTCGAGGCGGTGGACGCGTATGCCGGACGGATCGACGCCTTCTCCGATCGGGTGCGCTTAGACGCCCGCGAGAAGTCGCGGGTGTTGATCGTGACCCAGCAGGAGCCCCGCCTGCGGGAGTTGCTCGAGGACCGGGACGTCTACCCGGCCGGTGGCGTATTCGTCTGGTCGCAGACACCGCTGATGCCGGGGCTGGTGGTGTTGGGCAACCAGCCTGTGGCCCAGGGATTCCGGCTGCCGTCGCAGCAGCTCGAGGTCTATGGCGACACCGACCTCTTCGGTGGGCTGCGCCAGCGGGTTCGCCGCGGCGTGGTGCGCGCGCGCAGCGCGAGCTTTCAGCTGGAGTTCGAACCGGGCGACCTGATCGTCCATGTCGACCACGGCATCGGCCGCTTCGTCGGCATGCGCCTGATGGGGGAGGACGGCCAGGAGCGCGAGTACATGCAGCTCGAGTACGCCGAGGGCGACAAGCTGTACGTGCCGGTCGAGCACCTGGAACGCGTGCAGAAGTACGTCGGTGGCGGCGATGCGGCCCCCAGGCTGCAACGATTGGGCTCGGGCGAGTGGGATCGGGCCAAGCGCAAGGTCCGCGAGTCGGTCGAGGAAGTCGCGCGCGATCTGCTGGATCTCTATTCGCGGCGCCAGCTCGTCGAGGGCCACGCCTTTTCCGAGGACGGCCCCTGGCAGCAGGAGCTCGAGCAATCGTTCCCCTACGACGAGACGCCCGACCAGATCCGCGTCATGCAAGAGATCAAGGTCGACATGGAGGACTCGCGCCCGATGGACCGGCTGGTCTGCGGAGACGTGGGCTTTGGCAAGACGGAGCTGGCAGTGCGCGGCGCGTTCAAGGCGGTGATGGACGGCAAGCAGGTGGCGATCCTCGTGCCCACCACCGTCCTCGCCCAGCAGCACTTCCTGACCTTTGGCGACCGTTTCCAGCCATTCCCGGTCAAGGTGGAGATGCTGTCACGCTTTCGCTCGGACGCACAGGCGGGCGACATCTTGCGGCGCTTGCAGGTCGGCGAGATCGACGTGGTGATCGGCACCCACCGCCTGCTGCAGAAGGACGTGCGGTTCAAGGATCTGGGGCTCGTGATCCTCGACGAGGAGCAGCGCTTCGGCGTGATGCAGAAGGAAAAACTGAAGCAACTGCGGGCCTCGGTGGATGTGTTGTCGCTGTCGGCCACCCCGATTCCACGTACGCTGCACATGTCGCTGGCCGGCATTCGCGATCTCTCCGTGATCCAGACTCCGCCTGAGGAGCGGCTACCGATCAAGACCTTCGTCACCGCCGACGATGACGACCTGATCAAAGAGGTCATCCAGCGCGAATTGCAGCGCGGCGGCCAGGTGTTTTACGTCTACAACCGGGTCCAGACGATCAAGAAAGCCGAGGAGCGCGTCAAGCGGCTCGTGCCGCAGGCCCGCGTCGTGGTCGGCCATGGCCAGATGCCCGAGTCAACCCTCGCCGAGGTCATGGTCAGGTTCGTCAAGGGCGAAGCCGACGTGCTGGTCTGCTCCACCATCATCGAGTCCGGTCTCGATATCCCCAATGCGAACACCATCGTGGTGGTCGATGCCCACCGGATGGGCCTGGCGCAGCTCTATCAGCTGCGGGGCCGGGTGGGCCGCGCCGGGCAGCGCGCCTATGCCTACTTCCTGTACAACCCGACCAGGTCGCATACCGAGAACGCCGACAAGCGGCTGGATGTCATCTCCGAGCTGCACGACCTGGGGTCGGGGTTCAAGCTGGCGCTGAAGGATCTCGAGATCCGGGGCGCGGGCAATCTGCTGGGCACTGAGCAGCACGGCGCGATTGCCGCCGTCGGTCTCGAGCTCTACAACACGATGTTGCGGGAGGCGGTCGAGTCGCAGAAGACCGGAACGCCGGTCGAGATGCCGGCCGGGCTGACGCTGGACCTGCCGATCGAGCACTTCCTGCCGCGCGAGTATGTACCCGACGAGAAGCTCCGGCTGCAGGTCTATCACGACCTGGCCGCGGTGGAGGACGAGCAGGGCCTGGAGGCGGCGGAGCGCAATGTGGCGGACCGCTTCGGCAAGCCCCCCGCGCCGGTCCGCAACCTCCTTTACGCGTTGCGGGTCAAGCTGATGGCGCGCGCCGCTGGCGTGGCCGCCATCGAGACCGATGGCGACTGGCTGGTGATGCGCCTGCCGGGTGGATGGAACGGCGACGAGCGCCGGCTGGAGGCGCAGTTCCGATCGATCCTCTACGTCCGGTTTGGCAAGGTGCGAATTTCGCTCACCCAGGCCGGCGCGCAGTGGAAGGAACGGCTGGTCGACGTTCTGGGCGAGATCGAACGGCTCGGGCGCGTAGCGTTAGCCGTCTGACCTGCAGCCGGGGAGAAGTAGCATGAGGCGCGTGCCGCGCCAGGTCGTGACCACCGGTCGTAAGTGGGAGGCCATCGTGGGATATGGGCGCGCGGTGCGCGTCGGTCCGACCATCGAAATCTGCGGCTGTGCGCCGACCGCAGCGGACGGCTCCACCGTGGGCGGGTCCGACGTCTATGAGCAGACACGCCAGTGCCTTCGCGTCATCGGCGAGGCGCTTGCCGGGGTCGGCGCCGGGTTTGACGACGTGACACGGACGCGAATCTTCACCACCGTGCCGCGCCGCTGGCGTGAGATCGGGAAGGCGCACGGCGAGGTGTTCGGCGCCATCAGGCCGGCGACCTCGCTGGTCGGGGTGCGCGCCCTGCTCGATCCCAAGTGGCTGGTTGAGATCGAGGCCAGTGCCTATCGGCTCGAGTAGGCGGGCGCGGCGCACCGCGCGGCGGAATGTTGGCCTGCGACCGGTGCTGGCGGTGGCCGGCCGTGGCTGACGACATCGAGCGGCTGGCGGCGCTCGTTGATGTCGTCCGGCGGCTCCGCTCGCCTCAGGGGTGTCCATGGGACCGGGAGCAGACCCATGCCTCCCTGCGGGCGACGTTGCTCGAGGAGGCCTATGAAGTGCTCGAAGCGATCGATGAGAAGTCAATCGCGAAGCTTGAAGAAGAACTGGGCGATGTCCTGTTGCAGGTGCTGATGCAGGCCCTGATCGCTGACGAGGCGGGTGAGTTCACCCTGGGCGGTGTCGCGGATGCGGTTCGGGAGAAACTGGTACGCCGCCACCCGCATGTCTTTGGATCGACGGTCGTCAGTGGGTCCGACGAAGTGGTCCGCAACTGGGAGGCCCTCAAGGCGGCCGAGTATGGCAGGGAGTCGGCGCTCGATGGCGTGCAGCGGTCGATGCCCGCCCTGCAGTGGGCCTGGTCGCTGCAGCGGCGAGCGGCCAATGTCGGATTCGATTGGCCCGACGTCGAGGGGGCGCTCGAGAAGGTGCGCGAGGAGCTCGATGAACTGCGCCAGGCGCGCACGCCCGAGGCGCGGGAGGCCGAGTTTGGCGACCTCCTTTTTACGATGGTCAACGTCGCCCGCAAGCTGGGCATCAATCCGGAGGACGCCCTGCGTGGCACGACAGGGCGGTTCGAGGCGCGTTTTCGCATGATGGAGCAGCAGGCCCGCGCGGACGGGCGAGCCCTGCGGGATCTGCCGATCGAGGACCTGGACCGGTACTGGGAAGCCGCCAAGCGCAATCAGTGACGCCATTACGTGCTACAGCCTTGCCAACCCGGGTGACCCTGCCTATAATCTGTCCGTTTCGGGCCGGCTTGATCAAAAAACGAACCCAGATCACGTCTTGAGCACTTCGCAACCAAAAGCCTCCCGCGCGAAGGTTCACCTCGCCGCGCCCGATCGCCTGGTCTGGCTCGTCGTCGGCGGGATCGTTATGTGGGGAGTGTGGGCGTTCGGATCGGAGTTGATGCTGAACCTTCGACTGAATCACGAGGTGCAATCACTGCGCCAGGGGAACGCGCAGCTGGCCGCCTCGAACGATCAGACGCGGAAGGAGCTGGCGGTGGGAGGTTCACCCTCGGCGATGGAGGAGGCCGCCCGCAAGGCTGGCTTCGCCCGGCCCGGCGAACAGGTTTATGTCATCGTTAAACCAAGTGGCTCGGCATCAGCGGCGGCGGCTGGGGGATCGGCTTCGCCGGGTAACGGGCCAGCAGCCGCGGGGCGGCCGGCCGCCAGGCGGGACGGCGGCGTGATCGGGGCAATCGAGGACTTTTGGAGGAATCTATGGCATTAGGAGGGTCTGCGGGTTAGGTGGCAATGACGCCTGGAACGGTGGTGGAAGGGACGGTCGTCGGGATTACGAACTTCGGGGCGTTTGTCCAGATCGAGGGAGCGGGGACGGGGTTGGTTCACATTTCGGAGATCGCGAACGAGTACGTGCGCGATGTCAACAACCACGTGAAGATGAACGAGAAGGTCAAGGTCAAAGTCCTGAATGTGGACTCGACCAACGGAAAGATGGACCTCTCGCTGAAGCAGGCCGCGGTGCCGGATGGGCCGGCCGGGATGTCGGCGCCGGTGCTGCCGCGCTCGTACCGTCGGGGCGGTCGAGGCAAACGCGAGCTTCCGGAAGGCGCCGACCCGGTGTTCGAGGAGAAGCTCTCCAAATTTCTGAAGACCAGCGAGGAGCGCTTGCTCGACATCAAGCGCAACCTGGAAGCCAAACGAGGCGGCCGCTTCAAATAGGGGGCGCCGCGCTCGCTTGACGGGGCCGTTGCGGCGCGCCTAGAATTACCGTCTCGCCTCGATGGGAGGCTGCGCGCGGCGTGGAGCAGTGGAAGCTCGTCGGGCTCATAACCCGAAGGTCGCGAGTTCGAATCTCGCCGCCGCAACCAAGCAACCGACGAAGAGGAGCCCGGCGGCTCCTCTTCATTTATGGGCGGTGATGATCGCCCACTCCGAGCGCTGCGCCAGCGTGATCGTCCGGTCCTGCGCCAGCATCTCCTCGAGGCGCTGCAAACCGAGCCGGTACTCCAGCGGCGGCAGCATGGCGAGCGTCGAGATATACCGGCCGCGCACCCGGTCGACCACCTCGGCAATCTCCATGCCGCGCAGCTCCTCGCGGACATCGATGCGGATCCGAGCCAAACCGGCCCGGCGCAGTTCGTCGCCCAACACGCCGACGGCGGGAAAGCGCGGTCGGTCGATGACGGCGATGCTGGGAAAGAAAGCGTTGAGATAGAACTCCTCGACGTGCCGTGGCGTGAAGGTCCAGATGCACAGCTGCCCGGCACCCTCGCCGCCACCGCCGGGTCGCAGCACCCGCCGGGCCTCACCGAAGGCGCGCGTCCGCTGGCGCAGCAGGTGGACCACCATGACCATCACCACCAATCCGGCGGTCCCGTCGGCGACGGGGAGTCGGTAGGCACTTCCGCGCACCCACTCCACGCGCCCGGCGACATCCTTGGCCCGCGCCACATCGAGCATGCGCGCCTCCGTATCCACACCCATCACGCGGGCTCGCGTCAATCCCGCCAGTGGCAGCGTCAGTCGGCCCGTTCCACAGCCAACCTCGATGACGAGATCCCCGGCGTCGATCGCGGCCTCCCGCAACATCGCGTCGAGCCGCGCGCGATCCTCGGCGGACAGCGGGCGCAGTGCGTCATAGGTTGGTGCAATCCGGGCAAATGACGGCGACATCCTTGCTAAACTAACCGATGCTCTGGGCGGAGTAGCTCAGTGGTAGAGCAACCGGCCCATACCCGGTATGTCGCAAGTTCGATCCTTGCCTCCGCCATTCCGATGATGCTTCCCAGCCGCGTCGCCATCGCCATCAGCCTGCATCGCATCCTCGAGCCTGGCGAGCGCGTGCTGGTCGCGGTCTCGGGCGGACCCGACTCGCTGGCGCTGCTCTCCATCCTGCGCGAGATCCTTCCAGTCGTGCCGCTTCATCTCTCGGTCGCGCATTTCGACCACGGCTGGCGCGCCGACAGCGAGAACGATCGCGACTTCGTCGCCTCGATTGCGGCGACGTGGGGCTTTGACTTCCACACCGCGCGCGCGGCGACCGGCACCCCACACACTGAAAACGCCGCCCGGACCGCGCGCTATGCCTTCCTCCGCCAGACGGCAACCCAGACCAGCAGTACCGCCATCGCGCTCGGCCACACGCTGGATGACCAGGTGGAGACCCTTCTCCTTCACCTGCTTCGGGGCAGCGGTTCGCGCGGGCTCGCCGCGATGCGCCGCCGTGACGGCGACCTTGCCCGGCCCCTGCTCGACATCGCGCGGGACGACATCGAGGCCTACTTGAGCCGGCTCCACCTCACCCCGCGCCGCGACGCCAGTAACGCCGACCCGCGTTTCACGCGCAACCGGCTGCGACAGCAGCTCCTCCCGGCCGTCGACGCCTTCGATCCGGCGGCTCGCGAGCTGCTGGCCCGCACCGCCGACATCCTCAGCGAGGAGGATCGTTTCCTCGAGGCGCAGGTCGCCGGCCTTCCCGAGGACATCGCTACAGATCGCGACGCGTTCGCCCAACTTCCACCCGCGCTGCAGCGCCGGGTCATTCGCCGGCTGGTCCCCAGCGCCAGCTTCCTGGGGGTCGAGGCACGGCGGCGCGGCGAAGCAGCGGGCCTCCGGCAGCCGGGGCCGGAGGCGCCGGAAACGCCTGCCGTGCGCGCGACCACCTGCACCTGCGACCCCACGCGCTTCAGGGCTCGCGACCAGGTCGGCCACCTCGACGCGGACCGCGTGCGCCTGCCGCTTACGGTCGCCACCCGCAAAC
>VBEW01000047.1 GCA_005889225.1 Chloroflexota bacterium
AGTGCGGCCAGTCGGCGAGCGGGATCTCGGCTGAGTCCATTACATCCACATCGAAATGGACGGCGATCGCTGCTGAACGTTGCTCGAGCCGGGCGCGAGCTTCGGCCGCGAGCGCGACCGCGCGGCCGTCCATGGCGGTGACGGGATACCGCAACATGGCGGAGGCCTCGAGCCGCTGCTGTTCCTTTGGCTCGATTTCGTAGGGGTGGAAGCCGAAGAGCGCAATCCGGTCCTCGGGCAGGAGAGGATAACGAGGGCCGATGCGCGACAGCTCGGCGGCACCGTCGCCAATCAGGTGCGCCACGCCCATCGAATCGAAGATGCCCGAGTGGGTGGTGTCCGGCGTGGTCAGGTCTGCGTCACCATCGAAGTAGATCAGGCCCAGATCGGTTTGCCCGCGCAGCAATCCGGCGACGACCCCAAGCGTGATGGTGCAGTCTCCGCCCAGCACCAGCGGAACCAGGCCGCGTTGTCGAGCCGCCTCCACCGCCGCGGCGACCCGACCAGCAACGGCCGCCACATGCGCCACGCTTTGCTGCTTGCGGTTTCGGGCATCCGGCTCGAACCGGACCGTCGGAAGATCGCCGAGATCATCGACCGGGAGCCCGGCCTCAAAAAGGGCACCGAGCAATCCCGCCTCTCGAAGGGCGGCCGGCGCCTTCTCCTGACCAGGCCCGTGGGCACCGGCGCTGGAGGGGACCCCGATCAGGCCGAGCCTGGTCAGTGCGTTTCCGCGCGGTGACCCAGAAACCGCCGGATCTGGATCTCCTCCTCGTAGTTGGCAGTGGTCTGCAGCGGCACGCATTCCAGCCAGCGATCGCGCGGAATACCAAACAGTTGGTAGAGCACGTACAGGTGCAACCGCCGCCAGCGTCCGTACACCATCCTTTTACGGTACCTCCACGCGCACCAGGACGTGGGATCCATCCCGCAGCATCCGGCGAAGCCCCGGCGCGGTCGTGGCGCCCCACATTCCCCACCGGTCAACAATGAGCTCGGTCACAGCGGCATCGAGCTCATCCGGGCTGGTGAATCGGACCTTACCTTCGACCGACACCCCGCTTCCGGGAACGGTCAGCCGGACCCATGGGTCGTTCCGCCAGCGCGCCACGCGAAGCGCGAACGCGTAATTGAATAGGTAGATCGTCCCCGGCGGCGCCACGACGTACCATGCGCGGACCGACCGTTCGCGGCCATCCTCCCGAGACGTCACAATCAGCTCGTCGCTTCCACGCAGGGCGTCGCTAAACGGTGCCGGCAGCACTCCGCCAGAATAGGGCCGTGCCACGAGTGGTGCTTCTCGGCTTGGATGGCTTCCCCCATCGGGCGATCTCTCCCGGTCTCACGCCACGGATGTGGGCGCTGGCCGAAGCCGGCGGCCGCGCGGCTGAAGGTGGTCTCACCGACCTCCCGTCATCCACCGACCCCGGCTTCTGTTCGCTACTCACCGGGAGTTATCCGCGGACGCACGGCGTTCGCACGACCTCGTGGCGCTACGCCAGACTGCCGGACTGGGCTGGTGTCGAACGCCCGCGCGTCCCTACCATCTTCGATGCCTGCCGGAGCGCGGGGATTCGCAGCGCAGCCGTGGTGGGCGATGACCGCGGGTTGCTCGCCACCGGGGCCGCGAGCCGGCGCTGGCCGCCGGACGGCGTCATTCCACCGGGCACCGCCCTCGATGCGCACGGCTATCCCGTGAACACAGAGGTCATGCCGCATCTGCTCGATGCGCTCGCCGACCCGACGGTCGGCTTCGTCTTCGGACACCTCAACGAGTCAGACACCGTCGGGCATGACCTCGGCCCGGAAAGCGGTGCCGCCCGTGAGTGTTACGCCGCCACGGATCGAGCGGTCGGCCAGTTGCTCGATGCGTTGCGGGATCGATGGAGCGAGACCATCGTGGTCATCGTGTCCGACCACGATATGCAGGCGCGCGATGCATCCGCTCCCATCGACCTGATGGCCACTCGAGACGGGTTGTGGGATCTCATCATCCCGGACGGAGGCGCCGCGCTGATCCACCTGCGCCCCGGCTCCGATCCCCAGGAGGCCGGAACGGCGCTCGAACGCATCGACGGGATCGAGACCTGGCTGGTTGGGGATGCCTCAATGCTGATTGCCGGCGCCAGGCGCGGACGTATCTTCAAGGCGCCTCGCTATCCTTCGGGCGGTTTCCACGGCGCCCCGGCGACGGCCAGAACCGTCGCGCTGGTGGGCGGGGGGCATCCTGATGTGCAACGCCTGGCTGCAGTGTTGACGCGACGGCGACCACATCTCGCCGATTGGGCGCCGACACTCGCGCCGGTGCTGGGCGCCGACATGGCCGGCGCCGATGGAACGAACCTGCTGGCCTAGCGGCGGTTAGCGCGGCTGGTCGGCGATGGGGACCGTGCCGGGCTGCGGGTTCTGGCGCCGAAGGAAGGCATCGATCCGCCGATCGGCCCCCTCCACGATGGCGGGACCGTGACCGAAGAAGGCGCGCTCGTAACGTAGCCCGCTCAGTCGGTGCGGCGCCAGGCGCGCCTTTTTGTGCGAGTGGTTGACCGACCAGGGCGGCATTCGCACACCACGCTCATTGTTCAGGATGTCACCGGTGAAGAGCGCCGATTCGGCGGCCGACCAGAGGCCGATGCTCCCCGGGGTATGCCCCGGTCCGTGCACCACCGTGAGGCCCGCGATGATTTCACCATGCTCGAGGAGCCGCAGCTCGCCACCGGCGCAGGTCAGGACATAGCCGACCAGAGCCGGCGGCAGCCAATCCGCCATCCCCCAGAAGGTCATCCGCTCGCGCGGGCGGCCGGCCCGCAGGTAGGGCGCATCGTCGCGATGCACCGCGAGCCGCGCCCCGGTCGCCTGGCAGAGGGCGAAGGCGGTGCCGGCATGATCGACGTGGTGATGGGTCAGGATCACCCACTCGAGATCCTTGGGGTTGAGTCGCCGCTCGGCGAGGAAGCGAAGGACAGCCCGGAAGCTGCCGGTGTAGCCGGGGTCCACGACGGCAAGTCCCTCGGCGCTCTCATAGAGATAGGCTTGAGCGCCGCGGACGCCCGGTATCCGCTGGATCATAGCCACATTATTGACGTTCTGACGCGGAGGCCCTGCGCAATCTTGCAGGGCCTCGCTTCAGCGGCAGCTTATGGCGCCACGGTGATAATGCCGTTCATGTGGTCGTGGATCCTGCATTGATAGGAGAAGGTCCCCGGGTTGGGGAAGGAAAAGCTGTAGCGATCTGGCAAGCCGCCGAAGGTGGCGATCACCCCGGAGCTGGCCATGGTCGTGGAGCTGGAGATCTGGGTGGGGCCCTGAGGGAAGAGATCGACGGCAAGTTCCACCGGGTCGGCTCCACAGCCAAAGTCGGGCGGTGGGCCAGTGGCCGCCGTGTCGCCGGTGGCGCCCTCACACACGGGTTGGATCGGATCCGGCGGGCTGAAGTTCTCCTGCAGGTCTGGGAAGCTCACGGTATGCGGATCTTTCTGGGTCAGCGTGACCCACTTCACCGTGTCGCCCCGGTGAACGGCGACGTTCCACGGCAGCATCTCCGCGACTTCGACGAACTGCGTGGCGGTACCGGCCGTCATGGTCACCGTGTTCGTGCCGTCGCCATTCGGGGTGACGGCGCTGCTGTCCGCCTGGCTTTCAGCTGCGAAGGCGGCGGCGGTGTCGGCAGCCCACTGGCTGGCGGAGTTTGAGGCAAAGGCCGCTGGGCTCGAGCCTGTCCCCGGTACGACCTTGAGGTTTGCCTCCATACCGGGGTGGATCAGGCAAACGTAGTGCACCGTCGTGGGAGTGGATGTATTGAGGCTGATTTTTACGAAGAAGTCTGCGCTGGGCGTGAACGCCGGCATCGCGCCCGAGTTGACCTCCGCGGCGCCGGTGTACACGCAGGGATTGGCCGCATCGCCACAGTTCGCCGGACTCTGGAACAGCACGCTCTGGTTGAAGACAACGTTGGGTGGCGGC
Source organism: Chloroflexota bacterium (assembly GCA_005889225.1). GTDB lineage: Bacteria > Chloroflexota > Dormibacteria > CF-121 > CF-121 > CF-13. Next base: position 3,961 of record VBEW01000047.1, read on the forward strand.
GAGGACTCGGGCTCGTCGCCCGTGATCAGCGGCTGCTGCGCCCAGGCCTGGCCCGGCGTCTCCCCGGACGGCAACAGCGTCGCCGTGTGGAGGCCGTCGAGCGATGCGAGGTTGTACCGGAAATCAAGGACCGACCCGTTGCCGACCACGGCCGGCGGATCGTTCGGCTGCACCTGGCCGCGGGGGAAATAGTCGACGTATTCGAAGTTGTGGCCGGTTGGGCCGGCCGCATCCACTCCGATCAGGTACGTTCGTGGACCCTGGCTCGCCCCGGCTGAGATACCCCCGGCGAGCATGCCGGCGAGCAGCGAGGCCAGTCCGATGGCAGGTAGTACCAGGTGGCGCTTTCCCATCTCTCCTCCTCGCCCCCGGACCCGAGGAGAGTCTACTGCTCTGGGACTTCCGGCCGGTTGATCCCCGGCTGCGGGACCTCGACGGGGGCCCGTGGCGGCTCGGTGATCTCCGGCTGCGGCGGCTCGGGCGCGAGCTCCGGACCCGGCGGATCGCCGACCTGGGGGAGCCCGGGATTCGGGATCACAGGATCGGGCGTGCCGCCGGGAATGCTCGGGTCGTCGATTCTGGCTTGCATGCTTATGAGTTTAACCTAAAGCTGACAGACCTAATATAATGTTTACGAACTAAGATCGGTTCAATAGGAAGGTAGGAGGGCGACCATGGATTCTGCTGCCCGGGCTTCGGCCCCGGAGTCGACCGGCACGACTTCCGCGAATGGAAATGGCCGGCGCGGCCTGATCGACCTGGCTCGGGTGGCGGTTGAAGACACCGTCCGCCTGGTCCAGCAGGAGATCCAGCTCGCCAAGATCGAGATCGGCGAGATGCTGCGCAGCAATCTTCGGGCCGCCATCTTCCTCAGCGCCGCGGCGTTTTGCGGCTTGCTGTTCATCGTGATGCTGCTGGTGACGATCGCGCTGCTGATCCCGGCGCACGCGCTGGCCGCCGGTATCGAAACCGCCATCTTCCTCGTACTGTTGATCATCCTGGGCCTGTTGGGCAAGAGCATGTTGAAGATCGGACCACCACCGAAGACGATGACCACGCTGAAGGAGGATGCCGAGTGGGCCAAACAAGTACTGAAGCGAAACGGGAAGTAGAGCAAACCCGGGCCCACCTCGGGGAGACGCTCGAAGCCCTGCAGCTGCGCGCTCGTCGCAACCTCGACCTCAAGACCCAGCTGCAAACGAACCGTGCCCTCCAGCTTGTGATCGGCGCGCTGGTCCTGGGGGTCACGGGCTTCGCCGTCTTCGGTTATCGGGCCCGCCAGCGTCGCTCACCGGCCGATCAGCTCGTGCGCAAGCTCAAATTGAACGAGCTGCGCGAGCGGTTGAACGATTTTCGCGATGACGCCAGCGCCTGGGCCTCCGCCCAGCGGCGGATCGTCAAAGCCGACGGCAAGAAAAAAGGCGAAGTCCAATCAAGGGAGGGTATCGCGCGGCGCCTGTTGATCAGCGCCGCGGAGGCCGCGTTGACGGCGCTGGCTGCCGGTTTCGCTCGCCGGCTGATCGGCGGCGCCAGTACCCCGCGTGAGCGGGGCCACGCGGCCGTCTCCAAGAAGCGATAGACATCAGCAGGCAGTCCTTCACCCAGGCGGCGGATGGCTGAGCCGCGTCCACCCGTGCTCGAGACGCGAAAACGCGCCTCGGCGGCCCAGCCGGCTCGCTGGCGACTGCCCGACTGGTGGACGAACGCCAACCACAAATGGCTGAAGACGGCGGGGGTCGCCGGCGGTTTGATCTTGCTCCTGGTGCTGGGCACCTTCGCCTATGCGCTGGCGACGCTGCCGGATCCGAGCAAGCTCGACATTGGCGCCGGGTCGGTACGCCTCGTCGATCGCCACGGCGTGTTGATCGAGGAGCGGAATGCGGAGGGCGCGCGCGTCAGCCCGGTGAAGCTCGCGCAGATCAGCCCGCTGCTGCGCAATGCGACGATCGCGGTCGAGGACAAGAACTTCTATCAGCACCACGGCATCGACTGGGGCCGTCTGATCAAGGCCGGGATCATCGACACCATCGCCCGCAGTCCCGAGCAGGGCGCCAGCACCATCACCGAACAGCTGGCGAAGATCGCCGTGTTCCGATCCCCGAAGAAATCGATCCTGGTCAAACTGCGCGAGGCGATGGTCGCCACGTCGCTGGAATCCCGGTACAGCAAGGACGAGATCCTGAACATGTATCTGAACACCATCTTCTACGGACACCACGCCACCGGCATCGAAGCCGCGGCACAGGTCTATTTCGGCAAGCATGCCAGCGAATTGAGCCTGGCCGAGGCGTCCATGCTGGCGGGCCTGCCCAACGGGCCCAGCTACTACGACCCGGCGCTGCACCTGGAGCGGGCACAGGCGCGCCAGGCGATCGTGCTCGATGCCATGGTGCGCCAGCACATGATCACATCGGACCAGGCGGCCGAGGCGGCGGATACGAAATTGAACTTCGTCTTCAAAGAGAGTCGCAGCAGCCAGGCGCCGCACTTCGTCGACTTCGTCTTCGAACAGCTCGAGAACCTGTACGGGCCAAGCGTCGTCAACCGCGGCGGGTTCGTCGTGAAGACGAGCCTGGACCTCAACCTGCAGAAGGCGGCGGAGCACGCGGTCCAGGTCGGCATGCAGCGACTCGGCCCGCTGGGCGCGGACAATGGCGACCTGCTGGCGATGGACCCGAAGACCGGCGAGATCCTGGCCATGGTCGGATCAGCCGATTTCTTCAACGACGATATCAAGGGCCAGTTCAATGTCGTCACCGGGCTCCGGCAACCCGGCTCGTCCTTCAAGCCCTACGTCTACGAGCAGGCCTTCAAGTCACGAAAGCTGACCATGGGCAACCTGCTGGACGACACATCCCGCCACTTCGCCGGCGGCCAGTTCCACGACTTCGACTTCCGCGACATGGGGATCATCACCGCCCACAAGGCCCTGGTCCAATCGCGGAACATTCCCGCGTTGGAGACGATGCAAATGACGGGCATCGAGGACGTCAACAACCTGGCCCACGAAATGGGGATCACGACCAACCTTAAGAATGAGGTCACGACGGCCATCGGTTCGAGCGAGGTCCGCATGCTCGACCACGCGGTGGGCTACGGGGTCTTTGCCACGGGCGGAGTTCGACATGACCCGGTGTCGGTCCTGAGCGTCACCGACCGCAGCGGCAACACCCTTGACACCCCCAGTCCCCCGAAGGCGAAGCAGGTGCTCACGGCCCAGGAGGCTTACCTGATCACCTACATCCTCAAGGATTACTCCAGCACCTGGGGTCTGGGCTGGAACCGGCCCTTTGCCGGCAAGTCCGGGACGACGAACAACTACCACGATGCATGGATGATGGCCTACGCCCCCAACCTGGTGGTCGGCGCCTGGGTAGGACACACCGGCCCGGGCAACTCGAATATGAACGGGGTCTACGGAAGCATGGTGGGCAGCTCGACACTTCGAGATTTCATCAACAACGGCCTCGCGACCGCGCATTTCTCGGTCGAGAGTTTCCAGCGGCCCAGCGGCCTGATCGACGGGCCACCCTGCGCCGACAATTCCAACGTCTCTCCGACAACGTCAGCCTCGCCCTCCGCATCGCCCAGCAAGAATGTCGGATCAGAAAAAGAGGTCTACCTGCCTGGGACCGAATGCAAGCCGGCACCCACGCCCAGCCCATCGCCAACGCTGTTGCCGTCGGTGGTCCCCTCCATCGTGCCGAGCCTGCTGCCCACGCCGACTCCAAGCCCGTCGCCGAGCGGGACCGCCGCGCCCAGCAGCCCCTGACCATAGAATGGGCCCGATGGCGAAAAAGTCGGCTACGAAAAAAACCGCCGCCAAGCTGGAAAAATCCAAGCCCTCGCATCGCCAGAACATCGTCGAGCGCATCGCTGAGGAAGTAGAGTCCCGATTCTTCGAAGGCGCCGAAATGGCAACCGAGACGACGTCGGCCGAAACGAATGCCGCCCTGGCAGCCCTGGCGGCGATCGAAGGTCCACCAGACTCAGACAAGGCAGAGGCAAAGCCCGCACACGGCAAGCGCAAGCCAGCTCGATCCAAAAAGCGCTAATCCCTTTCCGGTCTACGACCGCGAGATTTCCCGTTTGCGCGCCCATCTTCGTGGCCTGAAGGACGCTGAGTGGTCGGCCCGGAGCCATTGCCGTGGCTGGAGCGTGAAAGATGTCGTCGCCCACCTGTCGACGGACGAGGTCTACAACCAGGCCTGCCTCGATGGCACGATGAGGCAGTTACCCTTCAGCGGCGGGCTGACCGGATGGAACGGGCGAGGGGTCCGCATCCGCCGCGGCATGAGCCCGCTGGAAA
>VBEW01000048.1 GCA_005889225.1 Chloroflexota bacterium
TCACCAGTGGAGCGGCCGAGTTGGGCATTCGGCTGAGTATAAAGAGGGTGGCGGGGCCAGCTTTGGACGCACGGTGAACTGAGGCAGCAATGCGCGACAGGATGCCCTATACTTCCGGAGTCATTCGGCCCCCAGGGGCCCCGCCCGTCGTGGCATCGGCTTTCGGAATGGATTTGTTCACGTGCCAGCAACAACCACGACCCTGCCGACCCGGACATCGTTGCCAGAGAGGGCGCGCGTGGCCGTCGTAGTCCCGACTGCCCCGCAAATCCACCTCGAACATGTGGAGAAGACCTATCCGAACGGGACGGTCGCGCTGCGGGATGTGACCCTCGAGATTCCCAAGCAGGATTTCGTCTTCCTGGTCGGGCCGAGCGGTGCGGGGAAGTCGACCCTGGTTCGTCTCTTGATCCGGGAGGAGAAGGTCACCGCCGGCACGATTTCGGTGGAGGGACAGGATCTGAGCCGGCTGAAGCGGCGCCACCTGCCTTTCCTGCGCCGGAAGATCGGCATGGTCTTCCAGGATTTCAAGCTGCTGCCCAATCTCACGGTCTTCCAGAATGTCGCCTTCGCCTTGCGGGTTACCGAGGGCGCTCTGCGCCACCTCAAGCCCAAGGTCGAGGAAGTGCTCAGCATCGTCGGGCTGGAGGGCAAGGAAACCAAGTTCCCCGACCAGCTGTCCGGCGGTGAGCAGCAGCGGGTGGCCATCGCGCGGGCGCTCGTCCATGATCCGCGGATCTTCCTCGCCGATGAGCCCACCGGCAACCTGGACCCGGCGACATCGTGGGAGATCATCCAGTTGCTGCTGCAAATCAACGCGCGTGGGACGACCGTGATGATGGCGACGCACAACCGCGAGATTGTCGACGTGATGCGGCGGCGGGTGGTGGCCATTGAAGGTGGCCAGATTGTCAGAGACGAAGATGCAGGAGGTTACCATGCACCGGCTCTGGAATCGCATTGACTTCGCCTTCAGCAGCGCCTGGCAGAACTTCTGGCGGAATGCCGCGGTCAGTGTGGCCAGCGTGCTCATCGTCTGGGTGGTGTTGCTCGCCCTCGGCAGCCTGCTGCTCGTCCTCCATTCACTCGACCAGATCGTGGCCCTGGAGAAGACGAAGGCCAGCGCCATCTCCGTCTACCTCGCCGATACGACACCGCTCAGCAGCGCCATGGATTTCAAGCTGCACCTGGAGAATGACTCGCGGGTGACCAGCGTGACCTACGTGTCCAAGGACCAGGCCATGGCAAGGTTTCGGCAGCTGCCGGCGTTGGACCCGAGCGTGATCGACACCCTGGGCACCAACCCTCTGCCGGCCAGCCTGGACGTCACGGTCAAGGACATCCGCGACCTGGCCGCCATCGATCAGGAGGTTCGTTCATCGCCTCTGGTCGACAAATCGCCGGCCACGAACTACGAGCCCAACGTGATCGACAAGATCATCCTGCTGGCCCGGGTGGCCGGGATCGCGGGGCTGGTGCTCATCATCGGGCTGACCGGGCTGTCCGTGTTCATCATCATGCTGACCATCCGGACGGCCATCTACCTGCGCCGCAAGGAGATCGAAGTGATGAAGCTGGTCGGCGCCACGGATTGGTTCGTCCGCTGGCCCTTCATCGTGGAAGGGCTGATCGTCGGCGTCGTGGGCGCCGCAGTCGCGGTTCTCATCGTCGGCTTTGGCTACCGGCCGGCCGTTATCAATCTCCAGAGCGTGCTGATCTTTATTCCACTGGCCTTTGACCCCGTATATTTGCGGGTCGTACTGGCGGCGATGCTCCTCTTCGGGCTATTACTCGGAAGCGTTGGGAGCTATCTGGGCGTAAGGCGGTTCCTCAAGCAGTGAGGCCGTCCCGATTCCGTGCGGCCCTGGCCGTTACCGTGCTCACCGTTGTGCTGCTCGGCGCGGTGTCGGACAACATCTATGACAAACAGCGCCAGCTGCAGGGCCTCAACGGCCAGATCATCGCCACCCGGACGCAGATTGCCCAGTTGCTCGCACAGGAGCGCGCGCTGCTGGCACAGATTGCGGCTCTTGACTCACAGCTACGGACGGTGCAGACGCAGATCGACCAGGAAACGGTAAAGCTGGTCGTCATCGGTCAGCAGATCGACCAGGCCAAGATGGAGCTGGCGCTCAAGCAGGCGGAGCTGGCCCAGCATATCGCTGATTTCGGCCGCCGAATGCGCATCATGTACAAGAGCGGCCAGGTGAGTGGGCTGGAGCTGGTGTTTTCCGCCGCCAACTTTACCGACTTGATGAACCGAGTCTTCTTCTTCAACGACATCATTCGCGAAGACCGCCGCCAGGTTGCCGAGCTGCAAAAGGAGCGGGCGGCCATGGAGGCGATGAAAGCGGACCTCGAGAGCAAGAAGGCTCAGCAGGCGCAGGTGGTCAAGCAGATTCAGGATCAGAAGGCCCAGCTGCAGGCGATGCGCGACCAGCGGGCCGCCCACCAGCAGCAGATCGCCGCCATCGAGGCGCAGTTCCAGCGTCAGCTGGCCGACATGCAGGCCCAGCGGGCCGCCCTGCAAGCGCAGATTGGCGCGCTCGTGCGGGAGAGCTTTCGGGCGCGTTCATCCGGCAAATGGATATGGCCGATCGACGGGGTCATCACCCAGGGCTTCGGCTGCACCAGTTATCCGTTCGAGCCGTACGACCCCAGCTGTCCCAGCCACCACTTCCACAGCGGCCTCGACATCGCGACTGACTACGGCACCCCCGTTCATGCGGCGGACGGCGGCATCGTCCACAACTTCGCTATGGCATGCACCTGGAACCCGGGCGCTCTGTGCGGCTACGGGCGGTACGTCGTGATGGTCCATGCCGGCGGGTTCACCACCCTCTATGGCCATCTCTCGGGCTGGGCGGTAGCCGAGGGTGCACAGGTCGACAAGGACACCGTGATCGGCTACGAGGGTTCAACCGGGAACTCGACGGGACCCCACGTACACTTCGAGATCGATATCGCCGGCACGCCGGTCGACCCACTGGCCTACCTGCCCCTTTCGTGATCGAGCCAGCCGGCAAGGCGGCTTCCGTTAACGGGCCGGCGTCGGTGCCCGGCGATAATCGACTCATGGCTCGGCTCAAGAACATCGCGATCCTGGTGGTGGTCGCCATCGCGGCGTTCTACGGGGGGAGCCTGGCTGAGTTCCAATGGGGAGCCTATGCGCCCGATTGGACCAGGGCACTGCTGTTCTACACCCCGCCGAGGTCGAATGTTGATTACCGCGTGCTGGACGAGGTCTTCACCAACATCCAGCAGCACTATGTCAAGCCAAACCCCGACGGCGCGAAACTCACACAGGGCGCGGCCTCCGGCATGGTGGGCGGCCTCGGCGACCAGTTCTCCCGGTACTTGACCCCCGATGAGTACCGCTCGAACCAGAGTTTCCTCAACGGCCAGTTCGCCGGAATCGGCGCCTCGGTGCAGCAGAAGGGCGACCAGATCCTGATCGCCAACGTGATACCCGGCACGCCGGCGGAAAAAGCCGGCATGAAGCCGGGGGACGTCATCACCGGGGTTGACGGGCAGAGCACCGCCGGCTGGACGGCCGACGACGCCGTCAACCACATCCGGGGAAAGGCCGGCACCCAGGTCCGAGTTCAGGTCAACCGCAACGGCCAGACGCTGACCTTCGACCTGACCCGCCAGGAGATCAACGTGCCCAGCGTCGCCACCCATGTTTTCGACAACCGGGTGCTCTACATCCGGGTCTACGACTTCGGGAGCCGGACGGCCACCGAGTTCGACCAGGCGCTCAAGGCCAACCTCAAGGGTTCGGTCAGCAGGGTCCTGCTCGATCTGCGCGACAACCCGGGTGGTTACGTCGATGCGGCCAACGATGTGATCAGCGAATTCGTCAGTAGCGGGACGAGCACCATCCTGGTACCGCGCAGTGGAAAGGATGAGGTGCGGAGTGTCAGCGGCAACGGGCGGGCGTTCAGCAATCCGCTCGTGGTTCTGGTGAACGAAAACTCGGCCAGCGCTTCGGAGATTACCGCCGGCGCCATCAAGGATCATGGTCGGGGAAAGCTGGTCGGCGTCAAGACCTTCGGCAAGGGCTCCGTTCAGGAAGACTTTCCACTGCGCAACGGAAACGGCGACCTGCACCTGACGATCGCCTACTGGCTGACGCCCAACCGTCACTCGATCGAGAAGTCGGGGATCACGCCGGACAAGACCGTGACGCTGCCCAGCGCTCAGGACGAGTACTCGGTCGACCAGGCACCGAACGACTTCTCCAAGGACTTGCAGCTGGCCGCGGCACTGGCGATGCTGGAGGGTTAGGTGACCCGTCAGTGGCTGGGTACAATCGTGTCGTATGCCCGATGAGGCGTTTGACGTAGCCGTCATCGGCGGCGGCTCCGCCGGGTACGTCGGTGCTATTCGGGGAGCCCAGCTGGGGCTCAAGGTCGCAGTCATCGAGAAAGAAAAGGTGGGTGGCACCTGCCTGCATCGCGGCTGCATTCCGACCAAGTCGTTCCTCCATTCCTCGGAGCTGGCTCATGAGATCCAGGGTGCGGCCCAGCTCGGCATCAAGACCAATGGCGTGCAGATCGATTGGCCGGCGGTGCTCAAGCGCAAGGACAGTGTGGTCAACCAGCTCTGGCGCGGCACCGAGTTCCTTCTCAAGAAAAACAAGGTCACCGTTTTTCAAGGCGAGGGCGTGATCGAGTCGGAACACAAGGTGGTGGTCAAGAACAGCGGCCAGGCGATCAATGCCAAGAACTTGGTGGTCGCGACCGGATCGCGGCCCAAGTCGTTGCCCGGCCTCAATATGGACGGTGACCGGGTGATCAACAGTGACCATGCCGTCAGCCTGGACCAGATGCCGAAGTCGATCGTCATCGTGGGCGCCGGCGCGGTCGGCACCGAGTTCGCGTGCGTCTACAACGGCTACGGCGCAAAGGTGACCCTGGTCGAATTTCTCCCCACCTTGTTGCCACTCGAGGACGCCGATGTCGGGCAGCAGCTTGCCAAGGTGCTCAGCAAGCGAGGCATCGCGGTGCTGACCGGCGCCCAGCTCCAACCCGACACGCTGAAGCGCGCGAACGGCAAGCTGACGGTGGCGGTGAAGGCTGGTGAGCAGAACCAGACCATCGATGGCGAGCGACTGCTGGTCGCCGTCGGCCGCGAGGGAATCACTGACGGGTTTGGGCTGGAAAAGCTCGATATCCAGGTCGAAAAGGGCTACATCAAGACGGACGAGCATTATCGAACCGGGCATCCCAATGTGTATGCGGCGGGAGACGTCATCGGGAATTTCCTGCTGGCCCATGTCGCCTACTACGAGGGCGAACACATCATGGAGTACATCGCCGGCAAGAATCCGAAGCCGCTCGATTACAATCGTGTGCCCCGCGCGACCTATACCTATCCGCAGGTGGCAAGCCTGGGATTGTCGGAGAAGCAGGCCAAGGACCAGGGGTTGAAGGTCAAGGTCGGAAAATTCCCACTGGTCGGCAATGCCAAGTCGGTGATCCTGGGCGAAACCGAAGGCTTCGTCAAGATCATCAGTGACGAGGAATCCGGGGACCTGCTGGGCGTCTTCATCATCGGGCCCAACGCTACGGAGCTGATCTCGGAGACGGCGCTGGCGAAGCTGCTCGAGTCGACGCCGTGGGAGATCGGGGCCAGCATCCATCCACACCCGACCGTTTCGGAATCTGTCAAGGAAGCGGCGCTGGCAGTCGACGGGCTCGCCATCCATATCTGACCATGGCCACGAAAACGCAGGAGGTCGAGGCCAAAGGCGGACAGAGCCGCCACCGGTCGCTCGGCCTCAGTGACGACCAGGCGCTGCGCATCTACGAGGTGATGCGCCTGGCGCGCGCCATCGACGAGCGCATGTGGTTGATCAACCGACAGGGTCGCGCGCCGTTCGTGATCTCGTGCCAGGGCCAGGAGGGCGCCCAGGTTGGCACCGCTGCGGCGCTCCGCCCGGGTCATGATTGGGTGGCACCCTACTATCGCGACGCCGGCGTCATCCTTTGGTTTGGCATGACAGCGAGAGACCAGATGCTGTCCTTCTTCGCCAGGCGCGAAGACCCAAACAGCGCCGGCCGCCAGATGCCCGGGCATTTCGGGAGTCGCCGATTGCACATCGTCACGGGAGGGAGCCCGGTAGCTACCCAGCTGCTCCATGCGGCGGGCGTCGCGCTGGCATCGAAACAGCGGAAGGAGGACGCGGTAACCGCCGCCTATTTCGGCGAAGGCGCGGCCAGCCAGGGTGATTGCCACGAGGCGATGAACTTCGCCGGTATTCACAAGCTGGCGGTGATCTTCGTTTGTGAAAACAACGGCTATGCGATCTCGGTCCCCCAGAGCCGTCAGATGGCGATCCAGAACCTCGCCGACCGGGCGGCCGGGTATGGATTCCCCGGCGTCGTGGTCGACGGCAACGACGTGCTGGCCTGTTATGAAGTGACGCGGCAGGCGGTCGAGCGGGCTCGTCGCGGCGAAGGACCGACGCTGATCGAAGCCAAGACCTACCGCTTCACCCCGCACTCCAGTGACGACGACGACAAGCGTTACCGGCAGGCCGAAGAGGTCGCCATCTGGCGGCAGAAGGATCCCATTCAGCGCTACGCGACGTACCTGCGAGAGAGTGGAATCCTGACGGATCCGGTCGAACGGGAGATTACCGAGCGGGTCGACCAGCAGGTCGATGAGGCGACGGAGTATGCGGAGCAGGCACCCGACCCAACGCCGGACGACCTGATGACCTTCGTCTACAAGCAGGGAACGGTGAGCTGATGGCACAAAAAACCGTGATCGAGGCCATCCGCGAAGGGATGGATGAGGAGATGGCCCGCGATCCCTCGGTCTTCCTGATCGGGGAGGACGTGGGCCAGCGCGGCGGGGTCTTCCTCGCCAGTGACGGGCTCTACAAGAAGTACGGCGAATACCGGGTGATCGATTCGCCGCTGGCCGAGTCGTGCGTGGTCGGGGTGGCGATCGGGGCCGCGGTCAACGGCATGCGCCCGATCGCCGAGATCCAGTTCGCGGACTTCATCGCCCCGGCGATGAACCAGATCATCGAGGAGGCAGCCCGCTTCTGCTACCGGACCGCCGGGGACTTCAACCTGCCGATGGTGATCCGGGCGCCCTGGGGCGGTGGGGTGCATGGGGCGCTCTACCATTCGCAGAGCATCGAGGCGACCTTCGGCCACATCCCGGGCCTGAAGGTGGTCGCGCCCGGAACGCCGGCCGATGCCAAGGGGCTGCTCAAGGCGGCGGTTCGCGACCCGGACCCGGTCCTCTTTCTCGAGCACAAGCGCACCTACCGCCTGGTGAAGGGCGAGGTGCCTGACGGCGATGGGGTGGTGCCGATCGGCAAGGCCGACATCAAGCGGGAAGGCACGGATCTGAGCCTGATCGCCTACGGCTTGATGCTGACCTACTGCCTCCAGGCGGCTGAGAAACTTGCGGCCGACGGCATCTCCGCGGAGGTGCTGGATCTCCGCACCATCAAGCCGATCGACCAGGACGCCATCGTCGCCACGGCCAAAAAGACGGGGAAGGTCCTGGTCGTACACGAGGACACGCGCTTCGCCGGGATCGCCGCCGAGGTGATGGCGATCATCATGGAGCATGCCTTCGATGCCCTGGATGCTCCGATCATGCGACTGACGGGGCCGGACGTACCGGCCATGCCCTTCAACCATGTGCTGGAGGAGGCGTTCATGCCGAACGTCGACCGGATCCTCGCCAAGGCGAAGGAGCTGGCCGCCTACTAGGGCGAGCCAACCGGCAGATGGCGTCCGTCAAAATGCCGCAGCTCGGCGAGTCCATCACCGAGGGCACCATCTCGAAATGGCTGAAGCAGCCAGGGGACCAGGTCAAGAAATACGAGGCCCTGGTCGAAGTCATCACCGACAAGGTGAACGCGGAAATTCCCGCGCCGCTTGCCGGCGTGCTGAAAGAGATCAAGGTCAAGGAGGGCACCACCGTGACGGTCGGGACGGAGATCGCCGTAATCGAAGAATCCGCCACCGCCACGCAACGCCCGGCGCCCGCCGCCCCGACAGCGGCAGCCGCCCAAACCCACGATTCCCCCTCCCCCCTGGCGGGGGCCGGTGAGGGCCGAACCCGCTTATCGCCCGCCGTTCGCGCCCTGATCGAAGAGCACCACATCACCGATGCCGAGCTCGCCCGCATCGATGGATCCGGTGTCGGCGGACGGATCAGCAAGAAAGACATCGAGGACTTCGTCGGGCGGCGCGCCCAACCCGTCGCGGCAAATGGTGAGCAGCGGCAGGTGGCGACGGAAGCGCGACCCGCGCCGGCCGCGCCGGCGGGGGAGACCAGGGTCCCGCTGACCCCGATGCGCCGGTCGATCGCCAGCAACATGCTGAAGAGCAAGCAGACGATTCCTCATGCCTGGACCGTGGCCGAGGTCGATATGACGAGTGTTGTCCGCTTCCGTCATCAGGTCAAAGACAGCTTCAAACAACGCGAGGGTGTGGACCTGACCTTTGTGCCGATCATCGTCAAGGCCGTCGTCGAGGGACTCAAAGCCGTGCCGATCCTGAACGCCAGCTGGAGCGACGAGGGCGTTGTGCTGCACAAAGACATCAATATCGGGGTCGCGGTGTCGGTCGACGATGGGCTGGTCGTGCCGGTCGTGCACCAGGCCGACCGGATGTCGATCGCGGGCCTGGCGAAATCGATCGATGACCTGGCCGGGAGGGCGCGCGCCACAAAACTGACCATCCCGGATGTCCAGGGAGCGACTTTCACGGTCAACAATCCGGGCACCTTCGGCACGATCCTGTCGTACTCCATCATCGCGCCGCCCCAGGCGGGCATCCTGGCGATGGACGCGATCGTGAAGCGGCCGGTGGTGCTGGAGGGGGATGCGATCGCCGTCCGGTCGATGATGAATCTGTGTCTCAGCTTCGATCATCGGGTGCTTGACGGCGTCTCCGCCGCCCGCTTCCTGCAGGGTGTCCGCCGCTGGCTGGAGGGCTTCTCGGAGCGGATCCCGCTCTATTGAGACGGAATTCGTGCACCCTTTGGGATACTGATAGCAATGGCTGACGTCGCCCCCATCAAGTTCTACGGCCGCTCCAAGCGCAATGCAGTGGTGCCCATCGATACCCGGCGGCCCGAATGGCTGCGGGTAAGGCTCCCTGGCGGTCCGAACTATTCGGAGCTGAAGGACATCATGCGCGGGCTCGAGCTGCACACGGTGTGCGAGGAGGCGCGCTGCCCCAACATCGGCGAGTGCTGGGAGGCCCGCACCGCCACCTTCATGATCCTGGGCGATACCTGCACCCGGGCCTGCGGCTTCTGCGCCGTCAAGACCGGCCGGCCCACGGTGCTCGACCTGGGCGAGCCGGTGCGCGTCGCCGACGCCGTGGAGCGGATGGGCCTGAAGCACGCGGTCATCACGTCGGTGAACCGCGACGAGCTCGAGGACGGCGGGGCTGCCATCTTCTCCGGCACGATCCGGCAGATCCGACAGCGTATTCCGCAGTGCGGCATCGAGGTGCTGATCCCCGACTTCATGGGCGACGAGGCGGCGCTCGCTACCGTGATGCGGGCCCGTCCTGACATCCTCAACCACAATGTCGAGACGGTGCCCAGGCTCTATCCGCAGGTTCGGCCGAAGGGCCGCTACCCCCGCTCTCTGGAGCTGTTGCAGCGGGCCAAGCGGATGGACGCGACCGTCTTCACGAAGTCGGGCATCATGCTCGGGCTGGGAGAGGAGATCGACGAGGTGATCCAGGTGTTCCGCGACCTGCGCGCACACGACGTCGAGATCCTGACTGTGGGGCAGTACCTGAGGCCAACTGCCAACCATCTGCCGATCGCCCGCTACGTGACCCCGGACGAATTTGCCGAGCTGAAAGCGGAGGCGCTCAAGCTGGGGTTCCGCCACGTGGAATCAGGGCCGCTGGTGCGCAGTTCGTACCATGCGGCCAATCAGGTGCCGGCCCGGGCGGCTGCCGGCTGATCGTGGACGTACGCCGCCTCGGTCTCGTGCCCTACCCGGCGGCGTGGGCGCTGCAGAATCGGCTTGCCGACGCTCGGCGCGCCGGACTGGCGCCCGACACCCTGATCCTGCTCGAGCATCCGCACACCTACACCATCGGACGAAGTGGCACCCGTGACCATGTCTTTCTGACGGAGGCCGAGCTGGCGACGCGCGGCATCATCTGCCTCGACGTCGATCGCGGTGGCGACGTCACCTATCACGGCCCCGGCCAGCTGGTCGGCTATCCAATCTTCGACCTCGGGCCCCAGCCTGATGTCGGTCGGTATCTCCGCAATCTGGAGGATTGCCTGATCGATACGCTGGCCGATTTTGGGATTGCGGGCGGACGCCTGAGCGGGTACACCGGCGTCTGGATCGGGGACCGAAAGATCGCGGCGATCGGCGTCAAGGTCTCACAGGGCGTGACCACCCACGGATTCGCGCTCAATGTGACCACCGACCTGAGCCTGTTCACACACATTTTGCCCTGCGGCATCTCCGACAAGGGCGTCACATCCATGGCCGTCGAGCTCGGCCGCGCCCCCGTAATGGCTGGGGTCGAGGACCGGGTGGTTGCGCACTTCAGCGAACGCTTTGCGATGCCGGAGACGTTCGCCGCCCACGTTGCATAATTAGTCGCCGCGGGCGGTTAGCTCAGCTGGAAGAGCGTCTGCCTTACACGCAGAATGTCGGGAGTTCGAACCTCTCACCGCCCAGTTGTGAATTTGCTGCCTTGACTCTCGCCGCGGACGGCGTATCGTCGGCTCCAGGCGGGCGGCCTCTGGGGCTCGGGAGAGGGAATTGTCCTTGACCGGTCGTGGAGGGAGGAGGGGCAGCATGGAGGCTACCCGCCGGCCCCGCTCCCGCTCGACGCACCCCGCATGGCTGCGCTAGGATGAGCTTGAACTCGATCTCGTAGCAGGGGAAGGTGGAAGCTACGGACTACCCCTCGCGTTTGGTGCGCTCCGGTCACACCCCGCACGCGCCCTGACCCAGGCCCCGCTGTGTTCGGCTCAGAACCGTAAATCGACATTCGACATGAGGAGTTGATCATCAATGGCACAGGAAATGAGGACCGTGGCAGCGCAACCCGTTGTGGCAGATCCTGGCCCCCTCGGGCTCGCCGCCTTCGCCCTGACGACCTTCGTCCTGAGTGCCCACAACGCGAACCTCTTCGGATTTGGCGATCATGGGAACGCGATCGTGATCGGGCTCGCCATCTTCTACGGCGGCCTGGCTCAGTTCATGGCCGGAATGTGGGCGTTCAGAAACCGGAATACCTTCGCGGCCACTGCGTTCTCGACCTACGGCGGCTTCTGGCTGGCGCTCGGCACATACCTCGCGTTCGCCCTGTTTGGCAAAATAAAGGCTGACGACGTGCTCGTGTCGCTCGGCTGGTTCGTGCTCGCCTTTGCGATCTTCAATACCTACATGATGTTTTGCGCAACGCGCATTAACACGGCCGTCTTCGGGGTATTTCTCACGCTTGAAATAACGGAAATCCTGCTGTTCCTCGGATTTTTCGCGGGAAACACCCAGCTGATCCAGGCCGGTGGCTACATGGGCATCATCACCGCCGGGGTCGCCTGGTACACGTCCGGTGCGGATGTCATCAACAGCTTGGCTGGACGTACCCTTGCGTGGGTTGGAGCGCCGGTCTGGAAGGAAACGAGGAGGAAGTAGCCGACCTGACAATGAACAAGGAGGCTGTATGAGGCGATGACGATCCAAACCGACGAGGTAATGAAAGCGGCGCAAGACGTGGAAGTCTCCGAAGCTCAGATCGCGGTCCACTGGCGAGAAGAGGAGTACTTCCCCCCGCCCGCGAAATTCATTGGCCAGGCCAATGCGAGCGATCCGAGCATCTTCGACCGGTTCAAGGAGGAAAACTTCCCGGAGTGCTTCAAGGAGTACGCGGATCTGCTGAGCTGGGACAAGTACTGGCACACCACCCTGGACACCAGCAACGCACCGTTCTGGAAGTGGTTTGTCGGTGGCCGGTTGAATGCCTCCTACAACTGCGTCGATCGGCACCTGGCGAAGTACCGGAATAAGGCCGCCTTGATCTGGGTGCCCGAGCCGGAGGACCAGGTCACGCAGGCGATCACGTACCAGGAGCTGTACAAGCGCGTCAACGAGTTCGCGGCGCTGCTGCGCGACTTCTGCGGGCTCAAGCAGGGTGACCGCGTGACGTTCCATATGCCGATGGTCCCTGACCTTCCGGTCGCCATGCTCGCCTGCGCGCGTCTCGGCGTGATCCACTCCGAAGTCTTCGGCGGCTTCAGCGGTGCGGCCTGTGGTGGTCGGATCGCCGACTCAGGGAGCCGAGTGCTCGTCACCATGGACGCCTACTACCGGAACGGCGAGCTGCTGGATCACAAGGTCAAGGCCGAAGAAGCACTGGCGGCTGCCGAGAAGGAAGGCCAGAAGGTCGACAAGGTGCTGGTCTGGCGGCGGCACGCGGGGAAGTACTCGTCGAAGACCGAGATGGTCAAAGGCCGGGACTTCTTCGTGGATGAGGTGCTCGCCGACTATCGCGGCAAAATCGTGGAGCCGGTGTCGATGCCGGCCGAAGCGCCGCTCTTCCTGATGTACACGAGCGGAACGACCGCCAAGCCGAAGGGCGCCCAGCACAGCACGGGCGGTTACCTGTCGTACGTCGCCGGGACTTCGAAGTACTACCAGGACATCCATCCCGAGGACACCTACTGGTGCTTCGCCGACATCGGCTGGATCACCGGGCACTCGTACATCGTCTACGGTCCGCTGGCGCTGGCCGCGACCAGTGTCATGTACGAAGGCGTGCCCACCTACCCGGATCCTGGGCGTCCCTGGAGGATCGCTGAGCGGCTGGGGGTCAACATCTTCCACACCGCGCCCACGACGATCCGCATGCTGCGCAAGCTCGGGCCGGAAGAGCCCAAGAAGTACAACTACCACTTCAAGCACATGACCACCGTGGGAGAGCCGATCGAGCCCGAAGTCTGGCGCTGGTATTACAACTCGGTCGGAAAGCGCGAAGCGGTCATCGTTGATACCTGGTGGCAGACCGAAAATGGCGGCTTTCTAGGCAGCACGCTGCCCGCCTTGCAGCCGATGAAGCCTGGCAGCTGCGGTCCTGGCGTGCTGGGCGTCTTCCCGGTCATCCTCGATGAGGAGGGAAAGCCGGTCCCGAAGGGCAGCACAAAGGCCGGCAACATCTGCATCCGCAATCCCTGGCCCGGCATCTTCCAGACGATCTATGGCGATCCCGATCGTTTCGTATCGACTTACTACCAGAAGTACAACAGGAACAAGACCAGCAAGGACTGGCGGGATTGGCCGTATTTCGCGGGAGACGGGGCGTTGCAGGCGGAAGATGGGTATTTCCGCATCCTCGGACGCGTCGACGACGTGATCAACGTAGCCGGGCACCGGCTGGGCACCAAGGAGCTGGAATCGGCAACCCTCACGGTCGAGGAGGTGGCCGAGGCTGCAGCGGTGCCGGTGATCGACGAGTTGCGCGGCCGGGCGGTGGAGATGTACGTCGCCCTCAAGCCGGGGCATAAGGCCAGCAAGCAGCTCGAAGAGAAAGTGTCGGGGGCGATCGAGAAACTGATCGGCAAGGTCGCGCGGCCGAAGAATGTCTGGATCGTGCCGGACATGCCCAAGACGCGGTCCGGCAAGATCATGCGTCGCGTCATTGCCGGCATCTCCAACTTTACGAGCCCGGGCGACATCACGACCCTCGCGAACCCGGAGGTGGTTGACACGATCCGGGAGCAGGTTCAGTCCGAGAAGACCAAGCGGGGAGAGCGCCCGCGGGAGCTAACCACCAAAGAGCAGGAGGAAATCAAGGCCTTCGGAAAGGCGGAGTAGGCGAATTGGGGCCGGCCCAGCGGGCCGGCCCCGACCTATGGGCGGGCTTGCTGCAGGATGCGGTAGAGCGCGCTGAAGTCGAGGTGGGAGTCGCGCAGCTGGTCCAGCCGGTCGCGCAGCGCATAGACGTCCGACTGCAATCGGTTGATCTCCTCCGCGTGGTCCTCGTTGGTCTCTTCCTGCCGGGCGATCAGCTCGCGACGCCGGCGGATCTTCTCACTGATGGTCCGTTCCACGGCCTCCCACTGCTCCGAGAGGTCGCGCAATTGCCGATCGAGCGCAGCCAGCTCGGTGGTCAACTCCTGCCGCGAGTCGCTGTCACCGGTCGTCATCATCATTTCGGCCGGCCCTTGCGTCGGGGGCTCTTGCTCTCGACTTCGCGGTAGCCCTGGCCTTTGACGGCGTCGACGACGTCGAGGCCATCCATGACGATCCGCGAGCTCTCCTTCCCCTCGCCGAGATCGCACTCCCCTGGGATAGCCAGCGTTCGCGAAAACGTCCCGCGAGGTATTTCCTGGACGGCGTAGTCGCGGTCGACTGCTGAGACCTGACCCCGGACCGTGAGCAGCCCTTCCTCGCAGGTGAGCTCGAGATCTTCGAGCCGAGCGCCCGGCAAGGCGCCCTCGATCACGATCTCATTGTCCAGCTGATACACGTCGACCGGGATGGGCAGGTCGCGCTCGCGCCGCGTGCCCATCGGCTGCTGGCCGGCGAGCTGCTCGACCGCGTTGCGCAGCGCATAGGGGTCGTTGTAGACGAAGCGCATTTTGACCGGCCCTTCCTCCCGGCGATTGTAACGCGGGCCCTGATCGGCCAGGGTCAGCCGATTCGGGTCTTGCGGAGGAACGTGACGCTCGCGATGGCCACGAGGCTGAACATGATCGCGAGCACGGCGAGGCTCATCACCACGGTCGGCCCAGAGCGGCGGTTGAGCAGGCGAAGGGCGAGGAAGCCGGCGACGCCCGCGAGGCCGAGCTCGATGAGGATTGTCACCAGGACGACGGAAGCGGCTTGCACTACGGTATGAGCATGCCATGTTGGCAGGCAGATTCGCCCAGCCCTGAAGGTGGCGGGCTACAATACCGACTCGTGCCGAGGTAGCTCAGTCGGTAGAGCACATGACTGAAAATCATGGTGTCGCCGGTTCGATTCCGGCCCTCGGCACCATATTGCTTCAGTCGCCATGCACCTCCCGGTACTTGGTGAGCGCGTCGCGAAGCGCACTGAGGCCCATGCGGTTGAGGCCGATCTGTTCGGTCCCCGCGACGATCAGGACTGCCTGAGCCGCCTTCGCCAGATCCTCGGCCGCGTCCGCGACCGCCAGCGCCCGCTCGATCTTCCGGCGCATGTTGTCGACGACGGCCCGGCGGGGTCGCTGCTTTGTGACAGAGCCTTCGTCTTGGGGCGCGCCTGGTGGACCCTGGAACCGCCTTCCACGACCCATCGTTTTCACCTCCTCTAGGCGGAACCTGTAGCGGTTCCGTGATCCCTCGCCCTTGATCTCGATGGCCACCGAGCGTACTGTGACCCTGTGCATGTGCTCGGGCTCCGCTCGATTGGCACTCTCCTCATCGTCGCAGCCGTTATCGTCTTCGTGCTGATGGCCATCTCCACTGGCTTCGACATCATCAACGGTGGTTGGGACACGGCGGGCCAGCCCCAGTTGTAGCGGGCGTGGCTCTCCAGCGGCGCAATCTAGAACCATCGATGGCGAGTGATCAGCGTTCCGCTGGCTCCTTGTCCCGGCCGGCGAGGCGGACGGGTGGCACGTAGTCGCCGACAAGATCCCGAATCCACCACTGGCCAGTTTCGCGCCGCTCCCGGGCCGTGCTGAAACGATAGCGATACAGCCGAGCGCGCACGAACGCCGGCGGAGCGTGGGGGAATGGATTTCGGCGCAGCAGCCTGAGCATCGGCGTGTCGTTCTGCAGGAGCTTGATCAGGAACGGGACGAACCA
>VBEW01000058.1 GCA_005889225.1 Chloroflexota bacterium
GCTGGGCGGGCAGCAGACCGGCACCTCGGCGGCGGCCACCCAGATCGAGACCAGCGGCTCGGCCGGCTCGGCGGCGTCCCATGCGGGCTCCGGCAATTCGGAGAACGGCGCTGCGACCGCGAACGAGACCAGCACCTCGCTGGGCGGGCAGCAGACCGGCACCTCGGCGGCGGCCACCCAGATCGAGACCAGCGGCTCGGCCGGCTCGGCGGCGTCCCATGCGGGCTCCGGCAATTCGGAGAACGGCGCTGCTACGGCCAACGAAACAGCCGAGACCAACGCTCCGGTGAGCGGGCAGTCAGCCGCCAACACCAACATCGAGACGCAGGCCTCCACCGGCTCGGCGGCGTCCAACGCCGGTTCGGGCAATTCCGAGAATGCCGCGGCGACGGCTAACGAAACGACGGCGTCGGCGGCCGGCGCTGGAAACCAGGGTGCGAACGTTGGAACCTTGGCTAACACCGGCGGCGACCAAGCACCACTGGCTGCCGAGGCCTTCCTCGGAGCGGTGCTAGCCTTAATCGGAGCCCTGCTGCTTCGGCCCAGGGACTTCCTGAGGAGATTGCTCCGCTAGACGCCGATGAGAGGGACCGCCGGGCAAAAAACACCCGGCGGCCTCTTTCTTGCGAGCACCCGTTTGAAAAAGGGTCCATCTACGTTATCAGATGATGTATACGATGGATTGACAGCACTGGCCCAACGGGCTACGCTGGTAAGCAAGTCGATTCTCGACAAATAGGGTTCGGCATTTCACAATTCGTGGTGGGGTGGCACTTAATCTCGGGTGCGGGAGGGAACTGAATTGGCAACAACGGCGGCGGCAATTAGCATTCCTGTGTACGAGGACGACTCGGACGCTCTTATTTCGAAGTCGACCTGGCCGCTAAAGCTCTCGGGCGTGTTATTTGCCGGTCTTCTCCTCATTGGGCGATCGGCTAGCTACGGCAATGTGACCTGGACGCCTACCTATCACGCGGCGTTCTCACCGCTGATCGTCCAGACCAGCAGCCAGCCGCGCCCGGTGCCGGCGATCCCGAATGTTCGGACGGCGGATCCAGCAGCTCTGAGCAAGCCAAGCGCAGCCGAAGAGGTGGTCGCATTTAGCGCCGGAAACGCCGCTGGCGGATCGAAAGGAGGCTCGGGCTCCTCGAGTGCCAAGGGCGGCTCGGGAGCAAATCAGAACGGACACGGGTCCATCAATCCCGGTCAGCGCGAAGCGAACGAGTGCAATTCGGACAGCAACGGCGACATCAACAGTAACGATCACACCGGGGCCAAGGGCAACGGTGGTGGGGGCGACGACAAGAACGTAAAAGCCTGCGGCAACGAGAAGGCGAGTCATGGCTCGGCCGGCAGTGCAGCGGCTGGAACAGCGCCGGCGAGCGAGACCGCCGGAACAGCCGGTAGCGCCGGGTCGCACGCCAGCGCCAAGGGCAGCAATGGCTCGGCGGCCAAGGGCACCGCGGCTGGGAACGAGACGGCCGGAACCGCCGGAAGCGCCGGTTCGCACGCCAGCGCCAAGGGTAGCAACGGCTCGGCGGCCAACGGCACCGCGGCTGGGAACGAGACGGCCGGAACCGCCGGGAGCGCTGGGTCGAATGCCAGCGCCAACGGCAGCAACGGCTCGGCGGCCAAGGGCACCGCGGCTGGGAATGAGACGGCCGGAACGTCGGGGAGCGCCGGCTCGCACGCAGCCGGTTCAACGACGGGCCAGTCGGCCGGCTCGGCCGCGAGCGTCTCCGCTCCTAATTCGGCGCCGTCTGGTCAGACGGTCCAGCAGACTACCGGCTCAGTGGCCAGCGCGGCCTCGAACCAGGCCTCCACGCCAACCGTGCAGCAGACCACCGGCTCAGTGGCCAGCGCCGCGTCGAACCAGGCATCTACTCCCAGCGCGGGTGCCGGCGGCACGGTGAACGAGACCACCGCGTCAGCCGGTGCAGGCGCCGGCGGGACGGTGAATGAAACGACGGCGACGGCCGCAGCCGGTGGCGGCGGCGTCAGCGGTGGCGGTGCGGCGGGCGCACAGGTCGGTACCCTGGCGACCACGGGTGGTGGACATCCGTCCATCACTTCGACGCAAGCTGAAACGCCGCTGCCAGCTCAGGGCACGCTCGGTGTCGCTCTACTGGCACTGCTTGGCTGGATCGTGCTCAAGCGAAAGGAGTTGCTCAGTCGGTTTATCCGATAGGCGCGATGAGACACCGTCGGGTTGCATTGCAGCCCGACGGTTTTTCTTGTGGGCGGATGGAATGCCGAAACCCGTAAGCTGTGAAGTGGCCTCCAGATGAGCGTCACCTATTCGCAGATCAAAGAGGTCACTGAGCCAGGGGCGATGGCGGCGTTTCTCGCCACCCACGTGATCCAGCCCGTCCTGCCGGCGGTCCAGGTCAAAAAGGTAAAGACGAAGGAAGGCCGGCGCTTCGAGGCGCCCCGCGTCCTTTGGAATGTGTACGAAGCGCAGCTGGAGCTGCCAGGGGGCATTGAGTCGCGAGCCCTCTTCTGGACCAAAGCGTTTTTTCGCGACGACGATTGCGAAGCGTACCGCCAACGAATTGAGCCGACCCTCAGCTCCCAGAACGGGAATCCCTTAGATCCGCGGGGGCACGCTCGCTTCTTTCCAGACTTAAATCTCTTTCTCTTTCTATTCCCGACCGACCCCGTGTTTCCCGCCCTACCCACCGTTTACGACGGTGGATCGATGCGCCCGATTCTTGAGCCGACCTGGCAGCATCTGCGACCCGGGGCAAGCGTCGGTTCCGCGACGGCAGTCCGTGTGAAATATCTTCCAGAGATCTCCTGCATCATTCGTTACGAGGGGGACGTTGGTGAGGATCGGCCGCTAAACGTTTTCGGAAAAGTCCAGCACAGCCGCCGTGGAAAACTCACGTATGACGTCATGAAAGCGCTGTGGGATCTGCCTGCCCGCGCCAGTGGCGAACTCGTTCTGTCCGAACCGCTGGGCTACTACCCCAAGCTGGACCTTCTCCTGCAGTCAGAGGTTCGCGGGGAGGAGATTGAGGGAGATCGCGGCTCGGATATCTTCCTGGCGCAATGCGAGGCTGCCGGTCGCACCATCGGGCATATCCACAGCTCGGGCATCACCGCCGGCAACCCTCATACGGTTGACGTCGAGATCGATCGGCTTCTCAATCGACTCGAGGAATTCAAGATGTCGTCCCCTACGGTTTACCTGGCCCTCCGGGATCTTCTCAAACAAATCCGGGCCAGGGCAGATCGTGTGCCCCCTGAGGCGCCTGTTGCGTCCCACGGCGACTATAAATACAACCAGTTTCTCTATGACGGGAACCACTTCGGCCTGATCGACGTGGAGTACTTCGTGCAGGCAGAGCCCAGCTTCGACCTGGGCAAGTACTGCGGGCACCTGGCGCCGTCGGTGCCGAAAGACTGGTCCGATACCGCCGTGGCCGCGGAGGCCCGACGGATTTTCCTGGAGGCCTACATGGCCGTTTGCCCTGATTACCTGGGGGCTCGCTTCCCTGTGTACGAGGCTTTGTCGCTGGCGACGCGCGCCCTGGTCGTAACCTGGTCGCAAAGCCGCAATTGGGAATACACCGCGCAGACCTTGATTGCTCTCGCCTACGAGCGGCTCAAGACTCGCTGGGGCGAGTAGCCATACTCGATCGGCGCACGCCGCTGTCTTGCTAGCATGAATTTGGCTCGTGCCCCCATCGTCTAGCGGCTAGGACACGGCCCTTTCAAGGCCGGAACGGCGGTTCGATTCCGCCTGGGGGTATTTTCGCCAGTCTGGCCCCGCAACCATTGAACTTCGAAAGGCGTCGTCACGATCGAACCGACTAAGCGCGGGGCGGATTCCGCGCTACGTCGAGTCGCCGGCGTTGCGTTAACTAGCGGCGACTGCCTGCGCCGACAAGCCGCGTCGCTTCGTCGACCAGGGTCCCAAACTCGTGCGACGGAATGGCTGGATGTGTTTCGACATAGACCGGCGTCTCTGAAGTAATCGCCAGCACCACTTTCGCGATCGTCTTTTGATCGGGCGCCTCCGCGATAATCACCGCGTCGAAGCGTCCTAGCAGCCCGTAGGCCGAGATCACTTTGCCTCCAGCCTTCTGGAGCTCTTGCTGAAAGCGCTCCCATGGCTTCTTCGACCAGCCATCGGGCGTCTTCATGCCCTCGGGTGCGAACCGAAAGAGACTCACAAAGGTCTGCAAAGCTAGTTCACCTCCCTCGCTGCGGATCCCGCCCCGCAATCGACCACCATAGGACTCCGGCCCACGACTTAGCAAGCCCAGCCTGATGGGCGGCAAGGCGGACGTATCTGGTGATCGACAGCCCTGATGGGGGTTTAGGTCGTCGCTAAAGCTGGTACACTACCAGGGACCTCATTAGATAACAGGTCGCCCGCTCTCGGTTCTCCTCCCCGTCTTAGAACGGTGTCCTGAAGATCGCGGCCATTAAAAGAAAGGTAGAGGGGACCGAGGAGTATCCCTCTTGACCGCAACGTTTGCTGACCTGGGCGTAAGTGCCCGCTTACTCAACGCGCTCGCCCGTAACTCGATCGAAACCCCGGTGACCGTCCAGGCCGAGGCGATCCCGCCACTGCGGCTCGGCCGCGATGTCGTGATCCAGGCCCCAACCGGGTCCGGGAAGACGCTGGCCTTCATCCTGCCGCTGGTCGAGAGGATGCTGGCCGTAAGTGGGCCGGGGCCACGCGCCCTCGTCGTCACCCCCACACGCGAGCTCGCGATCCAGGTGGAGCGCGTCTTCCAATCGCTCAGCACGGGGCTGAAATCCGCGCTGGTTTACGGCGGCGTCGGGTACGTCACGCAGGAGCAGGCGCTGCGAAGCGGCGTGGACCTCGTGATCGGCACCCCCGGCCGCATCCTCGATATGGTGTCTCGTCGCCGGCTCTCGCTGAGCCGTGTCCAGTTCCTTGTCCTCGATGAGGGCGATGAAATGTTGGATGCCGGCTTCGCGCCGGATGTCGAGCGCATCATCGAGCTGACCTACGAACCGCAGATGGTGCTGGCCTCGGCCACCATGCCGGACTGGGTCACCCGCATGATCCAACGGCACCTCGACAACCCGGTCCGGATTTCGATTGCCGCCCCGGCCGAGGAGGCGCTCGAGCACGGGCTGCTTCGCGTCACCCGCCCCGAAAAGCTCCGGACCTTGAGCCGGCTGCTCCGCAACCATCGGGGTTCGGCCATCGTCTTCGGTCGGACCAAATATGGTGTGCGCAAGTTGAGTCGCGACCTCCGTAACCTGGGCCACGACAGCGCGGACCTGCAGGGCAATCTGTCGCAGAATGTTCGCGATCGCACCATGGATGCTTTTCGTGGGCTGCGGACGAATGTACTGGTAGCCACCAACGTGGCGGCCCGCGGGCTCGACATCAGCCATGTGGACCTGGTGATCAACTATGACCTGCCGGACTCGCCGCAGTGGCTGACCCACCGCGTCGGGCGTACCGCGCGCATGGGCGTCAAGGGCCGGGCGCTCACCTTTCTCACCCCTGAGGATGAGCCGGCCTGGCGCATGCTGCGGCGGCAGGGTGCGCCGGCCCTACCCGAGCTCGACGTCAAGCACCTGCTGGTCGAGGGCGACTGGCGCTACCTGGCCGCAGCCCTTACCGAAGCGCGGCCAAACGGCCACGTCCAGGCGGCCGTGGGCGCCGCGCGGCGTGGGACACCGCGGAGCGAGCCGTGGAACCGCCGTCGCCGCCGTCCGCGAGGACGCCGACCGAATCCTTCGGATCAGCATCGCGCATCGGCGGGAGGCTAATCTAGGGCTAGGGACATCCAATCTGAAGCGGGGTGAGCCGATGGCAAAGAGTTCCGTGACCGAAGTCCGCACGACCCAGGGCTTCGACTTCATCCGGGAGCTCGGTCAACAGCTGCGGGTCGACAGCATTCGGTCGAGCACGAGGGCAGGCTCCGGCCATCCCACCTCATCGATGTCGGCTGCCGACCTGATGGCGGTGCTGATTACGCGGTACTTCCTTTATGACTGGAACGATCCGCGACAGCCGAACAACGACCACCTCATCTTCTCCAAGGGCCACGCGTCGCCGCTGCTCTACGCCATCTTCAAGGCAGTGGGCGTGATCACCGATGATGAGATGCTGACCTTTCGCAAATTCGGCTCGCGCTTGCAGGGCCATCCCACGCCGGCGCTGCCCTGGGTCGATGTCGCCACCGGCTCGCTGGGTCAAGGGCTGCCGATCGCGGTGGGTGTGGCTCTCGCCGGCCGCAAACTGGACCAGCTGCCCTATCACGTGTGGACACTGACCGGCGACAGCGAGCTGACGGAGGGCTCCATCTGGGAGGGACTCGACAAGGCGGGTTACTACGCGTTGGCGAACTTCACGGCCATCTTCGACATCAACCGGCTGGGCCAGCGGGGCCCAACCGAATACGAGTGGGAGACCGACCACTACCGCGACCGGGTCCAGGCATTCGGTTGCCGCGCCATCGTGATCGATGGTCACGACCTGGAGCAGATCGACCAGGCGCTGGCGCAAGCGCGTGAGGCCACCAGCAAGCCGACGGTCGTGATCGCGCGCACGGTGAAGGGCAAAGGCTTCAGCGAGATCGAGAACAAAGACGGCTGGCATGGCAAGGCGCTGCCCGCTGATATGGCGGAGCGTGCCATCGCGGAGTTGGGCGGCGTCCGCCACCTCCGGATCGATGGGCTGAAGCCGGAGCCGGGCGAGCCCGCCATCAAGGACCGCAAGGTGACGGTCACCCTTCCTACCTATAAGAAGGGGGACAAGGTGGCGACCCGCAAAGCCTATGGCGATGCGCTCAGAGCCCTTGGCGCCCGGCCGACGGTAGTGGCAATGGACGGCGAGGTGGGCAACTCCACCTTCGCCGAGGAGTTCGCCAAGGCCTATCCGGAGCGTTACTTCGAGATGTTTATCGCCGAGCAGCAGCTGGTTGCGGCGGCCGTTGGGATGAGCGTGCGCCATTACATCCCCTTCGCATCGACCTTTGCCGCCTTTCTTTCACGAGCGTATGACTTCATTCGGATGGCGGCGATCTCAGAAGCCAACATCCGGCTCTCGGGCTCACACGCCGGCGTTGAGATCGGTGAAGACGGTCCATCGCAGATGGCGCTCGAGGATCTGGCCGCGATGCGGGCGGTGCATGGCTCGACCGTGCTGTATCCGTCGGATGCCACCTCGACCGCGCAGCTGGTGAAGGCCATGGCTGATCGAGACGGCGTCAGTTACATCCGCACGACCAGAGGCGCCTATCCCGTGCTTTACGAGGACGGCGCCGAATTCCACATTGGCGGCTCAAAGCTTGTTCGCAGCGATCCTAACGACCGGGTGACCCTGATCGGCGCCGGCGTGACGCTGCACAACTGCCTGGCGGCTGCCGACGACCTGGAACGCGAAGGCATCAAGACCCGGGTGATCGACCTGTACAGCGTCAAGCCGGTCGACCGGAAGACCCTGCAGGAGGCTGCGGCCCTGACGCGCGGCCGGTTGATCGTCGTTGAAGATCACTACCCCGAGGGAGGACTCGGTGCCGCGGTGATGGAAGCCCTGGCGGCGGATATGGATCCGCCGCGTATTGTGCATCTTGCGGTCCGGCAGCTTCCCGGATCGGGCAAGCCGGCGGAGTTGATGGATAAGGCCGAGATTTCACCCCGGCATATCGTGGCGGCGGCCAAGCGACTCTATGGGTTATAGGAGGCAGGCATGGCAGTTCTGAAAATCCTCGAGCTGGTGGGGACCTCGAAGCAGAGTTGGAGTGATGCGGCACGCGAGGCTGTCAACGAGGCCGCGAAAACGGTGCGCGGAATCGAGACGGTCGAGGTCGCGCAGTCGAAGGCCGTCGTCCAGAACAACAAGCTGACGGAGTACCAGGTGCTGGTCAGGATCGGTTTCCGGATCGAGGGACCCGTCAGCACCGCGTCCAGAAAGAAGGCTTAACGGGCGGCGGACCGCATGCTCCGAGGCCTGTTTGGCTCGGGCCCCCGGGTGCGCGTCTTTCTCCAGCCGGGCGCCGCGTTATCGAAGGAGGTGCTGCGGGCGCACCGCCTTCGGCACACCCCGGCGCTCGCGGAGCACCGGGCCGGCCAGACGACGAACTTCATCGTGTTCAGCGACGGGACTTCGAACGGCGATGCTGCGGCGCAGGCGATGCTGGCCAGCGCCGAAGGCGACTTTCAGGCGACCCAGCAATGGTTCGGCCGCTTGACGCTAGCCAACCTTCCCTTCTACGTTTACGTCGACCCGAACGCCGGCGGCGCCTACCACCTGACCTGTGCCGGCACTGACGTGCACGTGCTCTCCGACCCCGCCCTTGCCCCCGGGTTCTTGACGGCTGAGATCGTCGAAGTGTTTGAAGCCGCACGCAACAACGGCTGGGACTGCGGCTTCACCAACGGCGAATCGCTTTCCCGGGTGCTGGCGTTCGACCGGCATCCGGAAATCGCCGGTGATTTCAATCAGACGGAGCAGGATTGGTGGGCGTCCGGCCATCCCGACCACGTCAACGACAACTCGGCTGGTGACACCGACCAGCTCGCCTCGGGGTGCGGCGATCTCTTCCTCTATTACCTGCGCTCGCAATTGACCTTCGATTGGCCGTCGATCTGTTCGGCGGGCGGCTCGACGCTGGGCGCCTGTTACCGCTCGCTAACCGGCTACGAGCCGGCGCAGGGCTTCAGCGACTTCATCACCGCGCTCAAGACGATCGACCAGGGCGGAACCCTCGCCCTCCCACCGTCGGGAAATCCCTTTCCGGTCAAGATTTAACGAACTCAGTAGGGAAGCTCGTCCTCCTCCATCCCGAAATGGTGGCCGATCTCGTGCCGCATCGTTTCCTGCACCTCGCGCTCCAGCTCGCGCTCATCCGCGGCGACGTTCTCGTGGTTGCGCTGGTAGAGCACGATCCGCTCGGGGAGCCCGTGCTCGAGCACGGTCGCGCCCTCGTAAAGCCCGAGCAGGTCGGGGTCTTCACCCTCGCGGACCGCGTCGAGATCGGGCAGGTCGTCGACCACGATCATCGTGTTGGACATCTTCGCCTGGAACTCGTCCGGAACCCCGGCCAGCGCCGTCTCAGCGAGCCGGGCGAACCGGTCGCGCGTGACCCGATGGGGGACGACGAAGCGATCGCGATCGAGGGAAGCCGCCCGTCGAAATGCGGTCATCGCGTCGTTACGTCTGAGCCAGATCCGGAGCCGCCCCAACAGGTTCCACGTCGCCGCATCCTCGTCGCGGTCGAGCGCACGCTGCGCGTAATCCGCCGCGGCGGGCATCTGACCGGCACGGTACGCCAGATGGGCGGCGAGCCGGAGCCATCCGCTGTCTTGCGGTGGCGGCTGGGCCCGCAGTTCGCTCAGCGCGTCTTGAAACCTTTCCGCGATCGTTTCGATCGCGCCATCCACGTCACCGTCGCGGGCTTGTTGTAATCCCTTTACCACCCGGTCCTTGAGCCTCGGCCGGCCGCCGGAAAACCACCGGCTAAGCGGCATGCTGTCGCCCGTCGCCAGCCTGCAAGCCTGCCTTCCGCACCCCGTTACATCGGCAATGGGCCAGCAGACGGCGATGAACGCCCACGACTTCGAGAACCACGTGCTGAAGCGCTTGACGGCGCTGCGCCCGGGATGGACCGTGAAAAAGGGCCCGGAGCCGTTTCAGCTGACCATCCGCCGGGTGCGGGAAACGGACCTGCGCTTCAACCTGGATAGTTTCTACCAGCAGTATCGTGAACAACCAGCGGCACTCGACCGGTTGTTCGCCGCCCGGCTGCGCCGGCTCGACCAGGAGTGTGACAGCGAAGCGCTGTTCGGGGCGCCGCTGATTCTTCCGGTCTTGCGGCCGGCCAGTTTTCTGGACTCGGCGGGCGGCCCGGTCGTCTATCGCCGGATGCTGACCGACATGGTCGTCACCTACGCGGCCCACTACGCGCAGGGGATGCGCTACTTGCTGCCCCAGGACCTGGCGGCCTGGAACGTCGGCCGGGATCACGTCGAGGTGATCGCGCTCACCAATCTTGCCCTGATGTTCCGCAACGGCATGAAGTTCACCGGCCTGGAAACCGACAAGAACGGTCGGCCGCGCATGCTGATGCTGAGTTACGTCGATCCGCGGCCCTATGGTGCGGCCCTGATGCTGCTCCCCGAGGTCTGGGCCTGGCTGGAGGAGATGCTGGAGGACGTGCCGGTGGTGGGGGTCCCGGAGCGCGGGTCGCTGATCGCCGCCGGCCAGCAGGCGCAGTTGCTGGGCCGGCTGCGGCATGACGTCCAGGAGCGTCATCGCGAGGCGGCCATCCCGGTGTCCGACCACCTCTTCTGCGTGGAGAACGGTCGCATTCGGCAATACGCGCGCTAGCCGAAGGGGCGGCGTACGGCCGCCACTAGGGGTATCCGCCGTAGCCTGGGTGCGGGTCGGGGTGTAGCCGTGGGCGCAGAAGGATGGCCAGAACGAGGCCGGTGACGAAGCCGCCGACATGGGCGAAGAACGCGACCCCACCGCCAATGACGCCCAGGTTCAGGAAGGCGTTGAGCGCTTGCAGGGCGATCCAATAGCCGATGAACACGTAGGCCGATAGCGTGACGACAAAGATCGGAATGATGAACGTCAACACGCGCGCCCGGGGGAAGTAGAGGACGTAGGCGGCCAGGAGCCCCGAGATCGCGCCGCTCGCTCCCAGCATCGGTACGGTGGACGCCGGCGTGATGAACACCTGAAGCAGGCTGCCGCCGATTCCCGCGGCAAAGTAGATGATCAAGAACTTGATCTCTCCGACGCGGTCTTCGACGTTGTTCCCGAAGATCCACAAAAAGAGCATGTTGCCGGCCACGTGCAACAGATTGGCGTGCAGGAACAACGAGGTGATCAGGGTGCCGAGGTGACGGCCGGCTGAAATATCGGCGGGGACGACGGCATATCGCGCGATGGCATTCTCATCCATCACGGGGTTCTGCGCCAGGTAAAAGTACACGGCGAAATTGATCAAGATCAGGCCCCAGGTCAGCAGCGAGGGGCGGCGGGTCGGGTTGTAATCGCGAATCGGGATCATGAGGCGAGGGCGCGGGGCATCAACTGCGCCTCCTCGAGCAGCCGGCGAAGATTGGGCAGTTCCTCGGCCGGCAGGGGTGGCAGCGGCGGCCTGGGGTCGCCGTGGTCGTAGCCCAGCATTCGAAGCGCCGCCTTCAACCCGGGGACGCCGTAGCCTCGCGTCAGGGCATCGCCCAAGGGTACGACCGTGCGTTGCAGCTGCCAGGCCTCCTCGGCGCCTCCGCCGAACCACGCCTTCCGGATGCCGGCGGTCGCGGCGGGCGCCAGGTTGGCCAGCGCGGCGATCGCGCCGTCCGCTCCGGCCGCCAGCGCGTCGACCATCTTTTCTCCGGCGCCGGCCAGCAACACGAAATCAGGCCCCAGCCGGGCGCGCAGCCCGAACAGCCGGGGGATGTCACCCGAAGAGTCCTTCAGCCCGGCGATGTTGCGGTGGCCGGTGAGCCGCGTGATCCACTCGGCGCCCAGGTCGTAGCCCATGTGCACCGGCACGTTGTAGATGAGGATCGGAATCGGGCTGGCGTCGGCGACCGCATGGTAGTGGGCGCGCAACGTGTCCGCGGTTAGCTGGGCCCGAAAGTACGAGGGCGCGATCACCAGGGCCGCTTCGGCGCCCTCCGCTGCGGCTGCCCGCGTCCGGTCGACGGTCGCGATGGTTGACTCCGCTCCGGTGCCCACGATCAGGCGGAGCGGGGCCGGCAAGGCCGTCCGCACCGATCGAATCCACTGCAGCCGCTCCTCGTCCGTGAGCTGGGCCGCCTCCCCGTTGGAGCCAAGCGCCACAACGCCGTCGAGCCCGCCGTCCCGCAGGTGCTCGAGGAAGGCTACGGGTGGCGGCCGCAGGCTGCCGTCCGGGGCAAATGCCGTAGCGATCGGCGGAAAGACGCCGCGGAGCCAGGCCACGCCCATCTCGCGATTCTATGGACTGCGCTTGTTACCCCGCTGTGACGGCATTGTCGCCGCCCACCGACTCGTCCCGATGAGCCTGTTAACAAACCGCTGATAGCCTCACAGCGACGTGCGCGACACGCCTCCCGCTTTGCCACGCCGGTACACCCGTCGCTCTGTCCTCGACCACGGTCTGCGCATCGCGATGGGGATATCCGGCAGTGCGGCACTAGCGTCGCTCCTCGAGGCTTGCGGCAACGGGTCCGGCGCGATTGCGCCGACCCCACCCCCTGGCGCGACAGTGATCCGCGCTCGGCTGTTCGATCAGGTCGGCTACGACCCGAGCGTGCTGCAGACGCTGGCCAACAAGTTCCGCGCCCTGCACGACGACAAGGTCTTCGTGTCGATCGAAACCGCGCACTACCGCGAGCTGTACGAGAGCATCCTCGCCGCCGGGCTGTCGAAGCCCGCTCCCTTCGACGTGGTGGCGCTTGACCAGGTGTGGGTGCCGGAGTTCGCCACCCGCAAGCAATTGCTCAGCCTGAAAGACCAGATCCCCGATGATGCCCGCTCCGATCTGATGCCGAGCCTGCTGGACGCCTTCGCCTACAAAGGCACGAACTGGGCCATGCCCCACGTGCTGAACGTCCAGAGCCTCTACTACAACAAGGCCCAGCTGCGCACGGCCGGCTTCAGCGAACCGCCGAAGACGCTCGAGGACTGGTATCAGCAGATGACGGCGCTGCGCCGGCGCGTCACCCCCTACGCCGACTCCTGGGCACAGGATGAAGGCTTGGTTTCCGACTTCGTTCGGATCACCGGCCAATTTGGCGGCGATCTCTTCGATGCGACTGGCAAGCCGCAGCTCCTGCAGCAACCGGCGCAGCGCGCCGCCGCGTTCATGCGGCAGCTGATCGATGAACACCTGGTCCGCGCCGAGATCGCGGCCAGCACCGAGCCGGACGCGATGCGGGCCTTCCTTGCCGGCGGAGTCAGCTTCACCACCAACTGGAATTTCGTTTGGGGAGCCATGGACGATCCGGTCTACTCGCAGATCATCGGGCAGGGAGCGGTCGCTCCCATCCCAGCGGCGGCGTCGACCGGCGCGGCAGCGGCCTCGGTCAGCGGTTTCCTTGGCCTCGGTGTGCTCGCCAACAGCGCCCATGCCGACCTGGCGGTGGCATGGCTGCGCTACCTGACCAGCCCGGAAGTCCAGGCGCAGCAGACCGGTGAGCTTCCCATCTGGACCTCGCTGCAGAACTCGACGGAGGTTCGCAAGGCAAACCCGCAGATCGGCGTCTTCCTCACCAACCTGGCGAATGCGCGGCCACGCCCCAAGCTGGTGCACTACGTGGAAGCGTCGGCGGTGCTGCAGCGACACCTCCACGACCTGGTCCTCGGCGCCGCCAGTCCTGCCCGCGCCATGGCTGACGCGCAGGCAGAGCTGCTGGCTCTCCAGGCTCGCTTCTCGGGCTAACACGTTCGGCCTACGATGACGGCATGGACCAGCTGCAGCTGGCCGGGTCCTACCGGATCGGCCTGATCGAGGCGATCATCCTCCTGCTGCTCCTCCTCCTCGCTTTTGGCGCCATCACCGTGATGGCGCGTGAACGCTGGCATGGGCTGAGGGCCACCGAATCGCTGCTCGCCCGGCTGGCGGCCGCCGTCCTGCTGGCATCCATCGCGGTTGGCGGTCTGAGTGGGGTGATACTCAACCTGGTGCAGGGTGCCGCCTTCTCCGACAGCACCCTATCGCCGGTGACGGCGCGCAACCAGGCGGTCCTGGGCATCGGGCTGGCGCTGGCGGTGACGATCGTCGGCATCATCCGGATCGAGATGTACCACCGGCGGCTCGTCAGCCCGCCGGCCCAGGAGGAAGATGCCGACTGGAAGGTCGAACCTCCCGAGATCGCCGGCCGGCGCTAGCTCAGGATGTCGTCGGGCTGGGGTTCACGACAATCTGCGATGCCGGAATCTCGCCGTCGAGCAGATTCCACTTCGTGAGGATCTGCCGGTAGCTGCCATCCTGGTAGATGGCCATCATCGCCTGCTGCACGGCCTTGAGCAAGTCGCCATTCTTGGGATCAATCGCAATCCCCTCGGGATTGGTCTTGAATGGACTCCCTGCCAGTTCGAGCTGGTCCGGGGTCTGCTTGACGAAATACGCCGCGACCGGCGAATCATCGAGCGCGGCATCAACCCCGCGCTGTTTGAGGATCAGGACGGCCTGCAGGTCCGTCGGATAGACGTGCTTTTTGATCGGGCTGCCCTTGCAGACGCCACCGTTTGCCTCGTCGACCGTGTTTTCCTCCGGGCTCTGCACCTGGACCGAGACATTCTTGCCGCAGAGGTCGGTCAGGCCGCCGATGCCGGACGGGTTGCCCTTACGCACCAGGATCGCCTGGCCCGCTTGGAAGTAGGCAACGAGCGCCACCTGGCGCTCGAGGTCCGGCGTGATCTGCAATGCCGAGATGATCGCGTCACCCTTCTTGGCCAGCAGCGCACCAACGATCTGGGGCGAATCGGTCTTCTGGATGGTGGCGGAGAGGCCCATCTTCGCCGCGATCGCCTGGGCAATGTCGATATCGAAACCAACGGCCTGCTGGGTCGCGGGATCCATCGACTCCTGGGGCGGGTAAGTCGTGTCGGAGAGGAAGGTAATGGTGCCGGGGCGCACCAGGTTTGTCGGCGGCGTGATGTTGGGCGGCGTCGGGCTGACGATGGCGAATGGCGACGCCGAGGGCGTCCCCTTGACGACCCCGGAACCGGTAACGGCGCACGCACCGAGCGTCGAGGCGAGGAGGGCGCTCAGCGCAACGCGTCCAACGGACGCGGTTCTCATCTCCCCGCCGCTCGCCCTGGCGAGGTACTGAACATGGCCAAAAGTTGCGACCCAATTCTACGTCCGGTGGCGCTCTCCGGCACATTCGGGACTGTGGCCCTATTCAAACCTCACGGTTGGTATCCCGCGGCCCATCGGTAACATGGGCTGAAGCTTGAGCCTCACGCTCGACGGCCAGTCGCTACGCCCTGCCGATGTGGTGGCCGTGGCGCGCCACGGCGAGCGGATAAGCATTGGTCCGGAGGCGGAACGCCGGCTGCGGGCGGCCCGCGACCTGGTCGACCGGCTAGTGCGCGAGGATCGGGTTGTCTACGGGCTGACCACCGGGGTCGGTGCGTTGAAGAACGTACGGATTCCGCCGGCCGATGGCCGGCAATTGCAGCGGAACCTGCTGATGAGCCATGCGGTCGGTGTCGGGCCGCCGCTGCCAGAGGAGCTGGTGCGGGCCGGGATGGTGGTCCGCATCAACCAGTTCTGTCAGGGAACGTCGGGCGTGAGTCCGAAGGTCGCCGAACGGCTCGTGGAGCTGCTGAATCGTGATGTCTGTGCCTGGGTGCCCGAGAAGGGATCACTCGGTGCCAGCGGCGACCTGGCACCATCCGCCCACCTCGGCCTGGTGCTGATCGGCGAGGGCGACGTGCTCCTCAAGGGTGAGCGAAAGCGTGGCGCGGACGCGCTGCGGGCCCTGGGCATTCAACCACTCGAGCTGCAGGCCAAGGATGCGCTCAGCATCCTCAACGGCACGCACTTCATGACCGGCGCCGCCAGCCTGCTGCTGCACGACGCGCAGCGGCTCCTGCTGACCGCCGACGTGGTTGCCGCGCTCAGCGTCGAGGCGTTGCGTGGTTCGCGGACCGCTTTCGATCCGCGAATCCACGGCGTGCGTCCCCATCCCGGCCAGCTAGCATCGGCGGCACGGATCTTCGCCCTGACCGAGGGCAGCGGAATCGCGGAGTCGCATGTGCTCTGCGACCGGGTCCAGGACGCGTACTCGCTGCGGTGCGCCGCCCAGGTCCACGGAGCCTGCGCGGATGCCATCGATTACCTGCGACGCGTGCTGGACATCGAGCTCAATGCCGGGACCGACAACCCGCTGGTGTTCGCGAGCGATGAGGCCGTGCTATCCGGGGGCAACTTTCATGGCGAACCGCTGGCGCTCGCCCTCGACACGGCCGCCATGGGTCTCAGCGAGCTCGGCAGTATTTCTGAGCGGCGGCTCTTCCGGCTGCTCACCGGGTTCCTTTCGGAGCTGCCCCCCTTCCTCACCCGGCATTCTGGCCTCGACTCAGGCTACATGCTCCTGCAGTACACGGCTGCCGCGCTCGTCACCGATAACCAGCTGCTGGCGACGCCGGCCAGTGTGCACTCACTGCCGACGTCGGCGGACCAGGAAGATCACAACAGTATGGGTTGGCACAGCGCCCAGCGCGCCCGCCAGGTGGCGACCAACGTCGAGGCCATCCTCGCCCTCGAGGCCCTGGGCGCGGCGCAGGGTATCGACCTGCTTTCGCCGCTGCGGCCGGGGAAATTGACCGCGGAAGCCCATGCCGCGATCCGCGAACAGGTGCCGCCCCTCGACCACGACCGCATGCTGCAGCCGGAGATCGAGGCCGCCATCGATCTGGTCCGACGCGGCACGCTCGCGAAGCTTGGAACAAAAGCGCGGCCGGGGGCCTCGCCCCACGGGAGTGGCGCTTGAGTGCCATACGAGCGTTGAGAGGTTATCCCGCATGAGCGTCTCGACCCCGATCCGCGCCGCGCGAGGGACGCAGCTCAGTGCTCGCGGCTGGCAGCAGGAGGCGGCCTTGCGCATGCTCTGCAACAACCTGGACCCTGAGGTCGCCGAGCGGCCCGAGGATCTGGTCGTCTACGGCGGTACCGGCAAGGCGGCGCGCGACTGGCCGGCCTTCCACGCCATCGTCGCCGCCCTGCGGCGGTTGAAAGACGATGAGACGCTCCTGGTCCAGTCCGGCAAACCGGTGGGCATCTTCCGGACGCACGAGTACGCGCCGCGGGTGTTGATCGCGAACAGCCTGTTGGTGCCGCGCTGGGCGACCTGGGACACGTTCTGGGAGCTGGAGCGGCTCGGCCTGATCATGTACGGGCAGATGACGGCCGGCAGCTGGATCTATATCGGCAGCCAGGGGATCTTGCAGGGGACCTACGAGACATTCGGGGCGCTGGCGGCCAAGCGTTTCGACGGCACGCTCCGCGGCCGGATCGTCCTGACCAGCGGGCTCGGCGGGATGGGTGGCGCGCAGCCGCTGGCGGTGACCATGAACGACGGCGTCGCGCTGTGTGTCGAGGTCGACGAGGCGCGCATCGAGCGCCGGCTCAGGACGGGCTACCTCGACCGCGCAACGGCCAGGCTCGACGAGGCGGTGGCGTGGGCCGAAGAGGCACGCGCTCGGAATGCCCCGGCGTCGATTGGCCTGGTCGGCAACGCAGCGGAGGTCTACCCGGAACTGCTGCGCCGCGGCTTCGAACCCGACGTCGTCACCGACCAGACCTCGGCCCACGATCCGCTCCGTGGCTACATCCCGGCGCCACTGACCGTCGACGAGGCGGCCGAGCTGCGGGCACGCGACCCGGTCGAGTACCTGGAGATGGTCAAGCATTCGGTGCGGGATCACGTCGGCGCCATGCTCGGCTTCCAGGGCAAAGGCGTCGAAACGTTCGACTATGGCAACAACCTGCGCGGCCAGGCGCTCGACGCCGGAGTCAGGAACGCGTTTGACATCCCCGGGTTCGTTCCCGCTTACATCCGGCCACTCTTCTGCGAAGGCAAAGGGCCGTTCCGCTGGGTGGCGCTCAGCGGCGAACCCGAGGACATCTACCGCACCGACCGCGCGGTCATGGAGACCCTGCCCGACAACGACCATCTGCACCGCTGGTTGGGGCTGGCCCGCGAGCGCGTCCAGTTCCAGGGTCTGCCGGCCCGCATCTGCTGGCTCGGCTACGGCGAGCGCGCCCGGGTCGGGCTGCGCTTCAACGAGATGGTGAAGGCCGGTGAGCTGGCTGCCCCGATCGTCATCGGTCGGGACCATCTCGATGCCGGTTCGGTCGCGTCCCCGTATCGCGAGACCGAGCGGATGCGCGACGGCAGTGACGCGATCGCCGACTGGCCGATCCTGAACGCGCTGCTGAACACCGCCGCCGGGGCCAGCTGGGTCTCCGTCCATCACGGCGGCGGCGTGGGCATCGGGAACTCCATCCATGCCGGCATGGTGGTGGTGGCCGACGGCACCGCGGCGATGGCGGACCGGCTGCAGCGGGTACTCACCACAGATCCGGGGATGGGGGTGATCCGGCATGCTGATGCCGGCTATGAGACTGCCATCGACTTCGCCCGCGAGCACGGCATCGATCGCACGATCTGAGGTGAACGCGGCGTGATCCACGCCGACTTCGCCCTTCGGCACGCCGGTCAGCTGGCCACCATGATGCCGAATGAGGGCGATCCCCTTGGCCGCATCAGCGATGGCGCCCTGGCGGCGCGGGAGGGGCGAGTGGTCTGGATCGGCGAGGATCGCCAGCTGGAGGACCAGGTGGACCTGGACGGCGACCAGCTCGATGCCGCGGGCGCCTGCGTCCTCCCCGGCCTGGTCGATGCGCACACCCACCCGGTCTTCGCGGGCTCCCGGGCTGACGAGTTCGCGGAGCGAGTGAGCGGCGCGGAATACCAGGCGCAGCAATCGGGCGACCGTGGCATCGCGCGCACGGTGCGGGCGACACGGGAGGCGGATGCCGCCACGTTGTTGGCGCTCACCGAAGCTCGGGCGAACAGGTTCCTCGTCAACGGCACCACCACCATCGAGGCGAAGACCGGATACGGGCTGGACCTGCTGAATGAGGCGAAGTCCTTCGACGTCCTGCGGCAGCTTGCTGCCCGGCTCCCGCTTCGGATCGTCCCGACCTTTCTCGGCGCGCATGTGGTTCCAGCGAACACCGACCGGGCGGCGTATCTGCGAGCCCTGATGGAGGAGATGCTGCCCGCGTTCAAGGCGCAGGCGGTCTTCTGCGACGCCTGGTGCGACGAGCCAGCGTTCACGTCGTCGGAAACGCGCGCGATCCTCGGGCGGGCGAAGGCACTTGGTTACCAGCTGCGCATGCACGCGGCCCAGCTGGCGCCCGGCGAGGGGCCGGAGATCGCGGCCGAGCTCGGCGCCCGCAGCGCCGACCACCTGGAATTTGCCACGCCGGCGCAGGTCAAGGCGCTGGCCGCCGCCGGGACCGTCGCGGTGCTCTGCCCAGGGGCCAACTTCACGACACACGGTCCTCGCCCGCCGATCGAGGCCATGCGCGACGCGAAGCTCCCGATGGCGATTGCGTCCGATCTCAACCCGGGCACCAGCAATTCGGAGAGCCTGCCGCACGCCATGAGCCTCGCCTGCGTAGCGTGGGGGCTGACCCCGCGGGAGGCGCTCCTGGGTGCGACGGTGCACGCGGCGCGCTCGCTCGGGCTCGAAGGGCGCGCCGGATGTCTCCAGCCGGGCAGCTTTGCCGATTGCGTCGTTCTCGACGTCGAAACGCCGGAAGCCATTCCCTACTATGTCGGCGTGAACCGGGTGCTTCAGACGGTTGCCGGAGGCGTGGTCTGGCGTCCCTGGTAGAGTGCGTCCCGAATTTTTCTGAGGGCCGCCGGCCGGACGTGATCACGGGGATCGCGGACGCGATCCGAGCCGCGGGCGCCCGGGTCATCGATGTCCAGGCCGATGCCGCGCACAACCGGATGGTGGTGACATTTGTGGCTGAGCCCGACCTGGCGGTGGAAGCAGCCATGGCCGGCGCCGTCGTGGCGACCGAACGCATCGACCTGCGCCAGCACCTCGGTGAGCATCCGCGAATGGGGGCCACCGACGTCGTCCCTTTCGTGCCATTCGCCGACCTGACGATGAGCGTTTGTGTCGACCTTGCCCGCCGCTTTGGCTCGCGGCTGTGGAAGGAGCTTCGAGTGCCGGTCTACTACTACGGCGAGGCGGCCACCCGGCCAGATCGCCGGGAACTGGAGCGCGTCCGGCGGGGTGGCTTCGAAGACCTGCACGCCCATATCGGCGATCCCGATCGCGCGCCGGACGAAGGGCCACCCGCCGTGCACCCGAGTGCGGGGGCGACGGCGGTCGGCGCCCGCATCCCCTTGATCGCCTACAACGTCAACCTGAAGACGACCGACCTGCAGGTGGCGAAGGATATCGCGAAGACGATTCGCGCCTCGTCCGGCGGCCTGCCAAACGTGAAAGCCCTCGGCTTCGAGCTGGCCGACCGTGGCTTGGTGCAGGTCTCCATGAATCTCACCGACTACCGAGTCACGAACATCTGGAAGGTCTTTTCAATCATCCGCGACGAGGCCCGCCGCCGAGGTGTGGACGTCGACGCTTCCGAGATCGTCGGCACCATCCCGCTGGCCGCGGCCGTCGGCGTCATCAAAGACGCGGTCGTCGAGCCGGCGTTCCGGATGGACCAGATCCTGGAGAAACGCGTCTGGGCGGGCGAATGACGCGCGTCAGAGAGCAGACGATCGGCGGCTATGTGCAGGCGCTGGCATCCACGTCGGCGGTACCCGGCGGCGGCAGTGCGGCTGCGCTGGCCGCGGCGATGGGCGCCGCACTCGTAAGCATGGTGGCAAAGCTGAGCGCGAAGAAGGCCAGGACCGACGAGATTCGGGCAGCTTTGTCGGGACTCGTGCCGGAGCTGGATCAGCTCGCCGACCGCCTGCTCGAGCTCAGCCAGGACGACATCGATGCTTATCGTGCGGTGATCGACGCCCGCAAGTCTGGCACGGCGGGTGCTGCGCTCGAGCGGGCCTTTGAACGGGCGGCCGAGGTGCCACTGGCGACCGCGTCGGCGGCCGCGCGTGGCCTCGCCCTGGCCGCGGAGACGGCCAGGAACGCCTGGGACATGACGGCGTCTGACCTCGCGGCCGGTAGTGAGCTGTTGCAGACGGGCCGCGATGGTGCGCTCGCCAATGTCGCGATCAACCTGCCCGAGCTCCGCGGAGAGCCGGCCGTCCGGATCGAGCGCGCGTATCGCGAGCTGATGGCGAAGTCCTAACACATCGACCGCGGCCGTACGATGAGACCAACTCTCGCGCAGGGGTGATGCAATGGGGAATCGAGCGGTCGTCCAAACCGTTACCTTGGTTTTCGGTTCGATCTATTTCGCGGTTGGCGTGCTCGGGTTCATCGGCCCGTTGATTGGGACCAGCAGTTTCATCACCATTACGCAGGACCGGCACATGCTGCTGGGGATCGCTGACATCAACCTGCTCCACAACCTGGTGCACCTGGTGATCGGGATCGCGGGCCTGGCCGCCGCCAGCAGCGTCGCCAACGCGCGGACCTTCTGCCAGGTAGTCGGTGTGATCCTGCTCATCCTGGGGCTCCTGGGAATTTTTGTCGGCAACCTGTTCGGCGCTCTTCCCCTGGCCGGCTTCGATATCCCGCTGCACCTGGTCAGCGGTGCCGTGCTCGCCTACTTCGGGTTTGCCGCAACGGTCTCGGTCCGCAGCCGAGCCTGACGCCGATAGACTCTGATGATGGCGGAGCCGTTCCCTTCCTTCGATAGCCGCACGGTGGCGATCGACGGGGTCAACATCCACTACGTTCGCGGAGGAAGCGGTTCGCCGCTGGTCCTGGTGCATGGCCTGGGCAGCTCGGCCGCTGTCGAGTTTTACTTCAACCTCGAGCCGCTGGCGGCGAATCATCGCGTGGTTGCCATCGATCTTCCCGGCTTCGGCCACTCCGACAAGCCCGTGCTGGAGTACACCATCGAGCTGTTCGTGAAGGCCGTCCGCGACGTGATGGCGTCGGAGGGGCTGGAGCGGGCCGCCGTGATGGGGGTCTCGATGGGCGGGCGGGTGGCGCTCGGCCTCGCGCTCGAATCGCCTGATCTCGTAGAGCGATTGGTGCTCGTGGATGCCCTCGGCGTCGGCCCGCCGCGACGGGTTCTCGCCTATCGCATCCTGCTGACCAAAGGCCTGGGTGAGCTCACCCTCAGCGGGACGGCCCGGGCGCTGCGCCGCATGAACCCGGCCACCATTCGGCGGTTCTGGGGCTGGTACCTCCGCCGGCCGGGGCGGGTGGACACGATCCTGAGCGACGAGCGGATCGCCAATCACGGAACGCTGCTGTCGACGCCCGAGTACCGGGCGGCCTACCTCTCAGCCCTGCGTTCGATCGCCAGGCTGGGCCAGCTGCGGGACGGAATCACCGTCGAGGATCGTCTCGCTGAGCTGCAGATGCCGACGTTGCTGATCTGGGGCCGCCACGACCACATCTTCCCGGCGAGTCACGCCGAGACGGCGAGGCACAAAATGCGCAACGGCCGGGTTGAGATCTTCGAGAATAGTGGCCATACGCCTCAGATGGAAGAGCCCAACCGCTTCAACAAACTCGTACTTGATTTCCTCAGCGAGCCGGTGAGCCGGCGTGGCGAAGGGGTCGCCTGACCGTCGCCGGCGAAGCGACGCATCGCGACGATCTCCGAAACGTGGCGATCATCGCGCACGTCGATCACGGTAAGACCACGCTCGTGGATGCGCTGCTGAAGCAGTCGCATGTCTTCGCCGCTCACGAGCAGGTTGGCGAGTTGATCATGGACTCCAATGTGCTGGAGCGAGAGAAGGGCATCACCATCCTGGCCAAGACCACCTCGATCCGCTATCGAGGGATCAAGATCAATATCATCGACACCCCCGGCCATGCCGATTT
The DNA here is from genome assembly GCA_005889225.1 of Chloroflexota bacterium. Lineage (GTDB taxonomy): Bacteria > Chloroflexota > Dormibacteria > CF-121 > CF-121 > CF-13. The sequence continues at coordinate 22,454 of VBEW01000058.1, forward strand.
CGGCGGCGAGGTCGAGCGCGTGCTGGGAATGGCTGACGGCTGCTTGCTGCTCGTGGACGCGCTCGAAGGGCCGATGCCGCAAACGCGGGTCGTGCTTCGGCTCGCCCTCGAGCTGGGCCTGGCGCCGATCATCGTCGTGAACAAGATCGACCGCGTCAACGCCCGGCCGGCGGAGACTGTCGAGATGACCCACGACCTGCTGCTCGAGCTGGCCAAGCATCCCGATCAGCTCAATGCTCCCGTGATTTACACGAACGCCCGCGCGGGCACGGCGACCGCTGACCTGCGCCACCCCGGCAGCACGCTCGAACCGCTCCTCGATGCGCTGCTTGCTCAGGTGCCGCCGCCAAAAGGGGACCCGCTCGGGCCGTTGCAGCTGCTCGTCAGCAACCTGGATCACGACAACCACATCGGACGGCTGGCGATCGGCCGGATCGCCCGCGGCACCATCCGGGACGGGCAGGACGTGGTCAGATGCAGCGAGGCCGGCATCGGCCCGCCGCAGCGCATCACCACGCTGCTGACGGTTGAGGCGCTGCAGCGCCGTCCAGCGGAAGCCGCGGCGGCGGGCGAGATCGTGTATCTGGCCGGGATTCCCGACATCGCGGTGGGGGACACCGTGGCGGACCCGGAGCATCCCGAGCCCCTGCCCCGGCTCGAGGTCAGCCAGCCGACACTACGGATGCAATTCTCAGTGAACCAGTCGCCCTTCGCCGGTCGCGAGGCCACCACCAGCAGCACCTCGCGCCAGCTCCGGGCCCGGCTGGCGCGCGAATTGCAGACCAACATCGCGCTCAAAGTAGCGGACGGGGCGACCGCCGACATCTTCGAGGTCAGCGGCCGCGGCGAGCTGCATCTGTCGATCCTGATTGAGACCATGCGCCGCGAGGGCTATGAGTTCGAGGTCTCACGTCCCGCGGTCATCACGCGCGACATCGACGGCCAGCCGCACGAACCGGTGGAGGAGTGCATCGTCGACTGCAGCCTCGATGCCGTGGGCGCCATCACCGAGGCGCTCGGCTCACGCGGGGCGCAGCTGCAGACCATGCGAACCGATGCTGGCAGCGGAGCCCGGCTCACCTACCTCGCGCCAACCCGGGCGCTGATCGGGTTGCGCAGCCTGATCCTGACGCTCACCCGTGGAACCGGCGTAATGTCCACCAGGCTGGTCGGCTGGGAGCGGTGGCGTGCGCTGCCTTCGCGAACGCGCAATGGAGTCCTCACCGCGAGCCAGACCGGCATGGCCGTCGCCTACGGGTTACAGGGCGTCCAGGAACGCGGTCAGCCCTTCATCGCTCCAGGGACGCAGGTCTATGAGGGCATGATCATCGGGCTCAACCGGCGAGGCGGGGATATCGACGTCAATGCCACCAAGCAGAAGCAGAAAACGAACATGCGCGCCTCGACCGAGGATGCCACCGTCAAGCTGGTCCCGCCGCGCCAGATGTCACTCGAAGAGTGCCTCGACTTCATCGAGGACGACGAGCTGGTTGAGGTAACGCCGAAGGGTATTCGGATGCGAAAACGTGTCCTGAGCGCGAGCGAGCGCATCAAGCTCCGGAAGCGCGAATTGCCCGCGGCCGGCTAGGGGCGTGGTGTCGGCGCGCCGAACCGCCGCGGGTCGCATTGCCGGTTCGATCACGGGCTTCATGACCGTCCTTTTGGTTGCCTGCCAGCCGGCTGGGCCCAGCGTCGCGCCCGGCGGTAGCCTCGGCCCGACTGCGGGCGGCGCGCTAGGCAATAGACTGCAGCCCGTCGGGCCGATGCTGGTGGCTCGGGCGGTTCACACAGAAACCACCCTCTCGGATGGGCGCGTGCTGATCGCGGGCGGCTGCACGACCGACGGCTGCACTCTCGGCAGTTCGGGCGGGGCCACGGCCGAGCTATTCGACCCGTTGACGCGGCGGTTTTCGGCGACCGGCCGGATGCTGCTTTCGCGAGACGACCACCGCGCGGTGCTGCTCAACGATGGGCGCGTTCTCGTTGCCGGCGGCTGGACGGCCTCCGGGGTGACGGCTGCCACGGAGCTGTACGATCCACGGACCGGCCGCTTCACTGCTGGCCCGATGATGCACTCGCCGCGGGCGGCCGCGGCTGCCATCACATTGCGCAACGGCCGCGTCCTACTCCTTGGTGGATCCGCCGACGAGCGACGGGCGATCGAAACCACCGAACTCTTCGACCCATCAACGAATACCTTCATGGCCACCGGTCGGATGGCCGTCCCGCGCGCCGTTCCCAGTGCCGCGTTGCTTCCAGACGGTCGTGTCCTCGTCGCCGGCGGCCTGCAGGACCGCACCGTGGTCGCCTCAGCCGAGGTGTACGACCCAGCGACGGGCAGTTTCAGTCCGGTTGGATCGATGGGGAGCCCGCGCTACAAGTCCGCCGCGGTGACGCTCCTCGATGGGTCGGTGTTGGTGATCGGCGGGTCAGCGGACATTGAGGGACAGCATGTCTTCAGCAGCACCGAGCGGTACGAACCGGCAACGAGATCATTCGCCGCCGGCCCCGCCCTTCGCTGGCCGCGGTACAAACTGATCGACTCGGTGGTGCGGCTTGCGAATGGCGATGTGCTCGTGGCGGGTGGCGGTCCGCAGGCGGAGATCCTCGAGCAGGCCACCGGCCGCTTTCGCGCCGTGGATGGCGAGTTGGGCGCAACCCGGTTGTTCCTCACCGCGGCGCCGGTGAATCCCAGCGGGGCGCTGCTGGTCGGGGGATACGACCGGGCGATCCGGCCGACAGCGCAGGCCTGGTTGTTCGCCGGGGGCGCTAGCCGATAGGGTGACCAAGCCGGGAGGCGTAGTAGCCGAGCAACCATTGGAAGAGCAAAACCAGCCCCCATATAAGTAGGATGACGCCGGCCAGGCCGAGGGGCGCCGGCCAGAGCCTCCGGAGCCGGTAGCGGGCGAACTCGGGAAACGTCCCCCAGAAGGCGCTGGAGAAGAGGGCGACCCGACGGGCCTGTCGAAGGGCGATCCGAAGCAGGGTCAGCCCGGCAAGGCAGAGCCCGAGGCCCCAGATCAACATCAGCCCGGTACCCTTATATGTTGTGGCCTAACCGCCGGGTAAACCCAACAGGCTGTGGTAAACTGCTTGACAGTCCTCATCCTACGGCATACGATGTGGGCCGCTCTCCACCCCACCCACGGAGGTTCATCGATGGCCCGATCCACCCAGAAGACGTCAACCGACCGACCCAACGTGACCCCCGCGGCCCCTGCCAGTAGCGCCAGGCGCAACCGCACCGGCATTCCCTGGAAGCGCTACTTTACCCGCCCGGACACAGCCCCGTTCGACGAGGTGCAGTGGGAGACGCGGGAGGCCGTCATCAACAACGAGAAGGGTGAGATCGTCTTCGAGCAGCACGACGTGGAGATCCCGACCACCTGGTCGCAGGTCGCAACCAACGTGGTGGTCTCGAAGTACTTCCGTGGGGTCATCGGTACGCCGGAGCGCGAGCGCAGCGTCAAGCAGCTGATCGGGCGGGTGGTGCGCGCCATTCACGGGTGGGCGAACAAGCAGGGATACTTCGCAACACCGGAGGCGGCGGTAGTCTTCCGGGATGAGCTGACGCATCTCCTGGTGCATCAGAAAGCCGCCTTCAACA
>VBEW01000119.1 GCA_005889225.1 Chloroflexota bacterium
TCACGCTGCCGCCCGGATTCAGGGTCTCGACCTTGGCCAGGATCGTCGGGCGAAGCCCGGCGGTGATGCGATGGAGCCGCACCAGCGGCGTGTGCCCGACGGCCTCCAGGATGCTGCCCAGGACCTGCACGGCCACCATGATACGTGGCCTCCGCCGAGCGAAACGCGGCAGGTTGCCCGCCAGGATATGTCAGTAGAATCGCTTCGAACCTCAGGAGGGTGTTTTACGTGCCTGTTTCCGTGGCGAACTCGCAGGTGGTCTACGACGCCATCAAGCACGCGGACGTCAAGCTGGTGAGCGCGCTCCCCGAAACCTGGCTGGTGCACCTGATCCGAATGGCGGACGAGGATCCCGAAATGACGCTGGTGCGGCTGGCCAAGGAGGAAGAAGGCGTCGGCGTGTCCGCGGGCGCGCACTTCGCCGGCGTGAGGTCGGTGATGCTAATGCAAAACCACGGTTTCCTGCAGGCGATCAATGGCATCGTGGGTGTTTCCCTCCTCTACAAGATCCCGCTGCTGATGCTGATCACGGATCGAGGCGGCTTCGGAGAGAAGGATCCGTGGCAGACCGAGGGCGGCAAGCACACCCGTCCCGTGCTCGATGCCCTGCATATCGCCCACGAAGACCTGACCCGGCCAGATGAGGTCGAACCCCGGCTGGCGAAGGCAATGGCGTTGGCGCAGAGCTCGCTGTCGCCCGTTGCCTTACTGCTCGGCCGCGACTTGATGTGGGAGGAGCCGAGCTGAAACGGATCGATTGTCTCAAGGCTATCTATCCGGAGCTCGAAGAGTGCGCCGTCGTGACGATCATGGGTGCGGTGGCGGCCGAACTCTACTCGCTGGGTCATCGGCCGAACTTCTTCTACCTGGAGCACGCGATGGGACTCGCGTCGTCGATCGGGCTGGGCATCGCCCTTTCGCAGCCCAGCCGGAAGGTGGTCGTCATCGACGGCGATGGATCAGTCCTGATGAATCTCGGGGGGCTGACCACACTGGCCCGCTCCCGGCCGCGCAACCTCGTGCACCTGATCTTCGACAACGAGACCCTGCTCTCGGTCGGTGGCGGCGCGCCGGGCGGTTACCGCTGGTTCACCACCGCGACCTCGACCGGCACCGACCTGGCCGGGATCGCCAGCGCCGCCGGATTTCCCCGGGCGCGGACCGTGCGCGAGCTCGAGGATTTCGCGGCGGCGGCGCTCGACGCGCTCAAGGGTCATGAGCTGAGCTGCATCGTCGCCAAGGTGGACGCCGAGATGCCGAAGAGCTTCCTGATGGATCTCCACATGCTGGAAAACCGCTTCGAGTTTCCGCGGGCGCTGCAGCTTGCAATCAAAGGGAGGAGTGAATGAGTACGCGAGTTGATACCCTCGCATCCTTCGTCGAAGGCCTGATCGCCGGTTCGATCGATGTCATCGATCTCACCCAGCCGCTCTCCGAGCGCACGCCGATGATCCAGCTGCCGCCACCGTTCGCCAACACGCCCAACTGGAAGACGCACGAGATCAGCCGCTACGACGAGAAAGGCCCCGCCTGGTACTGGAACTGGTTCGAGGGTGGGGAACACGCGGGCACCCACTTCGACGCGCCCATCCACTGGGTGACCGGCAAGGACAAGGACGATGTATCAGAGGTGCCGGTCAGGCGGCTGATCGGCCCGGCGGTCTTGATCGACAAGTCCCGGGAGGCGCAGGCCAACCCCGACTATCTATTGACTCTGAATGACATTCGGGCGTTCGAGCGGCAGCACGGCTCGCTGCCGGAGGGCAGCTGGCTGCTGTATCGCACCGGCTGGGATGCGCGGGCGAACGACCAGAAGGCATTCCTGAACGCCAACGAAACCGGGCCCCATACTCCGGGGATTGACATCGATCTCGCCAGGTGGCTGGCAAGCGAGAGTCCGGTCGTCGGGGTGGGCGTCGAGACCGTCGGTACGGACGCGGGCGCGGCGCACTCGTTCAATCCGCCGTTCCCCTGCCATCAATTCCTGCTGGGCGCCAACAAATACGGTCTCACCCAACTCGCCAACCTGGCGAAACTCCCACCGACCGGGGCGGTCCTGCTCGTTGCCCCGCTGAAACTGGTCAAAGGATCGGGAAGCCCCTGCCGAGCCCTGGCGCTGGTCCAGCGATAAGCGCGCCTCCAGGGCTTAAGCTCCGGCCGGTAAGGCCGGAGGAGCAGCGGGCGTACTCGACGCTGATGCGGCGAGCCTTTGGTGCGTCGCTCCCGACCGACGAGGAGCTGGCAGTCTCCAGGGAGATCACCGAGTTCGACCGCACCCTGGCGTTTTTCGATGGTCCTGAGATGGTCGCCACCGCCGGCATCTTCTCCTACGAGATGACCGTGCCGGGAGGGATGTTGCCGTGCGGCGGAGTGACGCGTGTCAGCGTGCTCAGCACGCATCGCCGGCAGGGACTGCTGACGGCGATGATGCGGCGCCAGCTCGATGACATGCACGCGCGGGGCGAGCCACTGGCGGCGCTGTACGCGTCCGAGGCACCGATCTACGGGCGTTTCGGTTACGGCCTGGCCACCTACCAGGCGTCCGTGGAGGTCGAGCGGCCTCATGCGGCGTTTGCAAAAAACGTCAGCGGCAGCGGCCGGCTGGCGATGGTGGATGTACCAGCCGCGGTCGGAGCATTCACCCGCGTCTGGGAGCAAGCGCGACGCAACCAACCGGGCATGCTCGGGCTGGATGCGCGCTGGATGCGCAATCAGCTGGCCGACCTCGAGCTGAACCGGGAAGGCGCCAGCCCACACTATCGGGTGCTCTACCAGACCGCCGACAACCCATCCGGCTTTGCGATTTACCGGATCAAGCTGGCCTGGGACGCCTCGGGCCCGAACGGGTCGCTGCGCCTCGAAATGTTGGTCGCCGCCACGGCCGAGGCCTACGCGGCGCTCTGGCGCCACGTGCTGGATGTGGACTTGATGGCGCGAGTATCGGCGGAGATGCGGCCGGTGGATGAGCCGCTGCGCTTCCTGCTTGCCGACTCTCGGCAACCAAAGACCCGGATCGAGGATGGCCTCTGGTTACGCCTGGTGGATGTTCCTCCGGCTCTGGCCGGCCGGCGCTATGCCGCCGAGGGGAGCCTGCGATTGCGCGTCCGCGACGCGTTCTGTCCCTGGAACGACGGCCAGTTCGAGCTCCAGGGCGGCCCCGGCAACGCCGAATGCCGGCGGCACGACGCCAATCCCGATCTCGCCATTGATGTCGCCGACCTCGCCGCCGTCTACCTGGGCGGCAACCGCTTTCGCACCCTCATGCAGGCGGGCCGCGTCGAGGAGTTGCAAAAGGGAGCGGCTGCCCGCGCCGATGCCATGTTCGCGACCGACCGGGCACCCTGGTGCCCGAGCCACTTCTAATCTCCCTCCCCCCTTGTGGGGGAGGGTCGGGGTGGGGGGGGCCGCATAATCGCACAGTGGACCGCGAGACCTGTCTGGCCTTCGATCAGCAGGATCCGCTGGCGGCCGTTCGGGAGGAGTTCGTCATTCCCGATGGTCTCATTTATCTCGACGGGAATTCGCTCGGGGCGCTGCCGCGGCGGACCGTCCCCAGGCTGCATCAGGTGATCGCCGAGGAGTGGGGCGACGGACTGATCCGCAGCTGGAATGACGCCCACTGGATCGAGGCGCCCGTCCGGATCGGCGACAAAATCGCCGGCCTGATCGGCGCCAAGCCGGGCGAGGTGATCGTCGCCGATAGCACATCGGTGAACCTGTTCAAACTTCTGGCCGGCGCGCTTCGACTGCAACCGGGACGCCATTTCATCCTCACCGAGACCGCCAACTTTCCCACCGATCTCTATGTCGCGCAGGGATTGACCGACCTCCTCGGTGGCAACCACGCTGTCCGGCTGGTGGAACGCGGCCAGCTTGATGCCGCGCTGGACGGCAGCGTCGCGGTATTGATGCTGACCCACGTCGACTATGCCACCGGCGCCATCCACGACATGCGCCGGCTGACCGCAGCCGCCCACAGGTACGGCGCCCTGGTGCTCTGGGATCTCTCGCACAGCGCCGGCGCCATCCCGCTCGAGCTCAATGATTGCGAGGTCGACCTCGCCGTGGGATGCGGTTACAAATACCTCAACGGCGGACCCGGGGCGCCGGCATACGTGTTCATCGCGAGCGGATTGCAGGACGCGCTGCGCTCACCCCTGTCTGGCTGGATGGGCCATGCCGCACCGTTTGCCTTCGAGCGCGAATACCGACCCGCGGCCGGCATGGCGCGGCAACTCGCCGGCACGCCGCCGGTCCTCAGCATGATGGCGCTGGAAGTGGCGATCGATCTGTGGTTGGGCGTTGACCAGCGTGAGGCCCGCCGTAAGTCGATGGCGCTTGGTGACCTCTTTATCCGGCTGGTGGACGAGACCTGTCGCGACCTGGGCCTTGAGGTCGCATCGCCGCGGAATGCGGGAGATCGTGGAGCGCAGGTGTCGTTCCGGCACAGACAGGCCTACCGCGTGATCCGCGCTCTCATCGATCGCGGGGTGATCGGCGATTTTCGGATGCCGGACATCATGCGCTTCGGCTTCGCGGCGCTATACACCCGATACGTCGACGTGTTCGATGCGGTGCGCAGCCTGCGAGAGGTGCTCACCACCCGCGCCTGGGAGCGGCCCGAATATGCCACGCGCATGCCCGTGACCTGATGACCAGTCAGGGCGATCGCCTGCTGCGTGGTTACCTGAGCAGCCGCATCGTGCTGCTTGTCATCGGCATCATCACCCCGATCGGCATCCTGGTCGTCAACGCCTCGGCGTTTGTGATGCGAAACCTGGTGCAGTTCCGGATCGGCATCGCGGTCTGCGCCCTGATCAGCTCCCTGGTCCTCAATGGTCTGACCGCCACCTGGCTGCTTCGCCTGGCGGGCCGCCGGTCGATCTCGCTCTACGTCCGGCACCAGGAATGGGCGACCATCATCGCCACCATCGTCGTCCTGGCCACCTCGGTCGGCGCCGCCTTCTTCACCTACATCGGGATGAGCAACCCTAGCCGGCTACCGGATGCGCTTTCGGTGCTGACGGCGCTCGGCGCCCTGCTCATCCCCATCGGGATAACTTACTTCAGCCGGCTCTTCGTCACCAGCCGCTGACGCGAGCCCACCGTTGAAGGAGGCAGAGATGCGCAAGCTGATCGCGAACGAATGGATGAGCCTGGACGGAGTCGTGCAAGCGCCGAGCTACGCCGATGAGGACATGACCGGAGGCTTCGCGCACGGAGGCTGGCACGCGCGCTACTTCGACGATCGCTCTATGGACTGGGTGATCGACAGCGTCACGGGCGCCGGCGGCTTCCTGCTCGGGCGTGGTACCTACGAGTTGTTCGCCGCCCACTGGCCAAACGCTCCTGAGGACCAGCAGGTGCTCGCGAAGCCGCTGAACGCGCTGCCGAAGTACGTGGCGTCCACGACACTCTCGGAGCCGCTCGCGTGGGAACACTCGACCCTGCTGCGCGGCGATCTAGTCGGGGCGGTGAGGGCCCTGAAGGCGCAGCAAGGCCTCGACCTCCATGTGATCGGAAGCCCCGGGCTCGTGCAGAGCCTGCTCGTGCACGGCCTGATCGACGAGCTGCAACTGATGATCGACCCACTGACGCTCGGCGGCGGCAAGCGTCTCTTCCAGGACGACGGACAGCTCAGAAAGTTTCAGCTGATCACGACGGAGACCACGACGACCGGTGCGCATCTGGCAACGTATGCGCCACTCAGGGGCCAGTGATCTTCGAACATCGTCTAGCCCCGCGCGGGCGCGGCGTCGCGTGCAGGCGAGAAGATAGAAGCCGGTGCAGATGATCAGCCGACAACAACAGAAGGCGCTCGCGTTCAAGGCGCTCCATGGTGGAGAACCCTTCATCATTCCCAATCCGTGGGATGCCGGCTCAGCGCGCGTCCTGGCGGCCCTTGGCTTCAAGGCGCTTGCAACAACCAGTTCCGGGTTCGCGTTTACCCTCGGTCGCCTTGATGGCCTTGCAACCCTCGACGAGGTGGTAGCGCACGCCCGGGCGCTTGATCGCGCGACCGAGCTTCCCGTTTCGGTCGACCTGGAGAACGGATACGGGCCAAGCCCCGATGAGGCTGCCGCTGCGATCCGTGCCGTCGCGGCCGTCGGCGCCGTCGGTGGGTCGATCGAGGACTACGATCCCTCGGGCCGGATTTACGAAATCGGTCATGCGGCCGAACGCGTCGCGGCGGCGGCCGCGGCCTCGCGTGATCTTGGATTTCCGTTCATGCTCACCGCTCGAGCCGAGAACCACATCCGCCGCAATCCGAATCTCAAAGACACCATTGCCCGCTTGCAGGCCTTCGAGGAAGCTGGTGCCGACGTGCTTTATGCGCCGGGCCTGAAGGACGTGAGCGAGATCCGTGCTGTTTGCAGCGCTGTCTCCAAACCGGTAAACGTGCTTGCCGTGCCGCGGCTTTCGCTGGCCGCTATCAGACAAGCGGGCGCTCGGCGTGTGAGCGTTGGAGGCAGTCTCACCTGGGTCGCGCTCAAGGCGATGGTTGATGCAGCGGAGTCGATGCGGGATTCAGGCGACTTTTCGCAACTCGCGGCCCAACCCCCGCTCGAGGCCTGGCTGGACAACCCCTGAGGTCGCTCGACCTCAGCTAGAGCTCTGAGCGAACCTGCCAGAGTTCCGGGAAGAACCGTTTGCCGAGCGTTGATTGGAGGTAGCGCACGCCAGTCGACCCGCCGGTACCAGGCTTGTCACCGATCTGCCGCTCGACCATTTCGACGTGCCGGATGCGCCAGAGCCGGAAGCCCTCGTCGTGGTCGAGCAGCCCTTCTGACAGGTCGAGCAGGTCAGCGTGGCGATCGCGCTGACTGTAGACGTCCTTGACGGTCACGCCGCGCCGGCGCAGCAGGGCATCATAGGCCTCAAGTAAGGTCGCCTCCTTCAACCGCCGTTCCAATCGCACTCGGTCGACGGCGTCGCCATTCAGGGCCTTCACGTAGCCCGCATCCTTCAACCCGGAGAGGAACTCGATCTCGCGAAATTGTGCCGACTGGAACCCGCTCGCCGGCGCCAGCTCCGAGCGGAAGGTAAGGAAATCCTGGGGCGCCATCGTCTCGAGCACCCCGACCTGCTCAACCAGCAATGCCTCGATCACCTTGACGCGGTTGAGGTAGTGGCGGGCGGCACGCAGGTCCTCCGTCTCGATAGCCGCGCGCACGGCCTCGAGCTCGTGGATCAGCACCTTGAACCAGAGCTCGTACACCTGGTGCACCACGATGAAGAGCAGCTCATCGTGCGCCTGCGTCAAACCGTCCTGAGCGGCCAGGAGCTCTGACAGATGAAGGTAGGACGCGTAGCTCAGCCGGCGGCCGGAAGCATCCTGGTAGCCCATCCCGCCGAGACGGTAAGGCGTGCTATCCCCCGGGTTCGGTTTTTCGGCCGTTGCCAAGCTGGGTCCAGCTTATTCCAAAAAAGTGTTACAACGAGGGCGAGAAAAGGAGGGTCCGTGAAGGAGTCACCCTACTGGAATCCCCGGCACGAGACGATGCCGCGCGACCAGATCGAAGCCCTTCAACTCCGCAAGCTCAAGAACCTGGTCGCCTGGACGCAAGCGCAGGTGCCCTGGCATGCCGCCCGGCTCAAGGCCGCCGGTGTGACCGCCGATTCGATCAGGAGCGTCAAGGACCTGCGCCGCATCCCGCTGATGACTCGCGACGAGTGGATGCAGGCGCAACTCGAGAAGCCACCGTTCGGCCCCCTGCTGGCTGCGCCCGAGGAGGTGGCGATCCGATATCACCTCACCTCCGGGACGACCGGCCGGATCCCACTGCAGGTGCTGGACAGCATGAAGGACTGGGAGTGGATCGCGGAAATGTGGTGCTATGGCTTCTGGGGCTTCGGCGTGCGCCCCGCGGACATCGTCTTCTTTGCCTTCAGCTACGGCACGTTCGTCGGCTTCTGGGGCGCCCACTACGCCTGCGAGAAGATCGGCTGCCTCGTGCTCCCCGGTGGAAACATGACGACCGAGGCGCGCGTCAAGCAGATCCTCAGCATGAAGGCAACCGTCGTCTGCTCCACGCCAACCTACGCCCTGCGGATGGCGCAGGAGGCGAAGACGACGGGCGTCGACCTGGCCGGCAGCCCGGTGAAACGGCTGATCCTGTCCGGCGAGCCGGCCGGCTCGATCCCGGCAACCAAGCGCCTCATCGAGGAGGAGTGGGGTGCGAAGGCAGCCGATACCGCCGGCATGACCGAGGTCGGCACCATCATGATCTTCGAGTGCGCGCAGCAGCCGGGTGGCACGCACATCATCGAGGACCACTACATCGAAGAGGTCATCGACCCAGCAACCGGCGACCCGGTGGGTTACGGCGAGCTGGGCGAGCGGCTGATCACCTCCTTCGGCCGGGGGATGATCCCGGTGTTGCGATATCGCACCCGCGATCTCGTCGTCCGCGTGCCGGCGAGCGCCTGCAGCTGCGGGCGCACCTTCGATCTCTATGACGGCGGCATTCGCGGGCGGGTCGACGACATGAAGC
>VBEW01000120.1 GCA_005889225.1 Chloroflexota bacterium
ACTGGGCAAAGGCAACGCTTAGCCCGACCGGCCATCCATCAGAGAAGGCGCCGGGTCGGATCATCTACCGCCGGGCGATAGTGATGCTCGCCGGGCTGTTTCTGGTGGCCGCCGGGCTCGAGGCGACTGCCGGCGACTGGTCATACACCCAGCTCACGGTCGGCCGGGGAGTGCCCGCCGGGCTGGCGACCTGGGGCGCCACCTTGTTCTGGGCAGGACTGGCCGCCGGCCGGGTTGCGCTTGGCGTACTGGGCAATCGTCTCCCCGCCATTCGCTTGCTGGACGCCGGCATCGGCATCTGCGTGCTGGCGACGCTCGCATTCTGGCTTGCGCCGCCCCTGGTCTCGGCCCTGATCGCGCTCCCCATGCTGGGCGCCGCGGTCAGCGTGATCTTTCCGCTGCTGCTCTCACTCACCCCCAGCCGGGTAGGTACGGGGATGACCGCCCATGCGGTCGGATACGGCCTTGCGGCCGGCACGATCGGCGGTGGTGGCATTCCTGCCGGCATCGGAGTCGTGCTCCAATCGGTCGGGTTGTTCACCTTAGGACCGCTGCTCACTGTTCTGGCAATCGTGCTGGCGATGCTTCACGCCATCAGCCGAGGTTCGCGGCAATTTGCTCAGCTCGAGCGAGGTCATCCCGCGTCGTGATCTTGATGTTGTCAGGCTCGCCCTCGATCACGGCAACGTCGCCGCCTGCCCACTCGATGACGGAGGCGGTATCGGTGCCGACGAAGCCCTGGCGGGCCGCCTTGTTGTGGGCCTCGAGCAACCAGGTCGCCTGGAAGGCTTGCGGTGTCTGCACCGCCCAGAGGTTTTTGGGATAACCGGCTATCCAGCCATCGGCGACGTGCGCGACACTTCCCGCCAGCGGCAGGCCCGGAACGCAGCCGATCGTGCGATCGGTCTCGGCCAGCAGCCGCTCGATCAGACGATGGCTCGCAAACGGGCGTACCGCGTCATGCACCAGGACCGTCTCGATTTGTCGAGCGTCGATCCGGGCCGCGAGCGCCTTGAGGCCGGCAAATTCGGAACGATGCCGCACGTCACCGCCGGCAATGACCATACGGAGCTTGGAGAATCGTTCCTTCAGGCTTTCGCACACGCGAACGTCTGACGCCCGGGCGACCAGCACGACTTCGTCGATGCGCTCGCTCGACTCGAGCAGAGCCAGCGAATAGTCGAGAATCGATCGGCTGCGCACTTCCAGGAAGACTTTGTTCTTGCTCGATTGCATGCGGGTGCCCTCGCCGGCGGCCACGATGATCGCCGCCGCGCTCACTGCATGGGCAGGGTGCGCACCCGCACACCCGCGGCTTCGCACAGCGAAAGCATGTCGGTAATTTCGCCTTCCCGCGCTACCGCCCTGGTCAGCACATCAGCCAGCCCCTCGCTGGTGAACAGCCACGGACCGCGGGCCTCGACGAGGGTCTCGCGAGGCACGGTTGCGCGAACCAGGCCGTCGACGACCTCTTTGCAGGTGTCGGTGATGGGGGCGGTGACGACGCTGATGGGATCGCGGCCAGCGCCCCCACCCTGACCCTCCCCCGCAAGCGGGGGCGGGGAAACGGCGGCAAAGTGGGGATGAACCGCATGAACCACGAAGTGCTTTGCGCCGGGCGATCCGGCCAGCGCCTGGCGAAGCCGTCCGACGATCCCCGGCCCGGGAGCGACGGTGACGACGGCGGGATCAGCGTCCGCTGCCGCCGCCCTGGATCCTCCGCAATGGTTTCGGCCGCCCCATGGTCGACTCGCTGGCCGGCGTGGCGAAGATCATCCGCCCGGCCGCCGTCTGCAGGACGGAGGTGACGATCACCCCGATGGTTTGGTTCATGTAGCGCCGGCCGTTCTCCACCACGATCATGGTGCCGTCGTCGAGGTAGGCGACGCCCTGGTTCTGCTCCTTCCCTTCCTTGATCACCTGGATATTCATCTCCTCGCCCGGGATGACGACCGGCTTGAGCGCGTTGGCGAGATTGTTGAGGTTGAGGATGCGGACCCCCTCAAGCTGCGCCACCCGGTTGAGGTTGTAATCGTTCGTCATGATGGCGGCGGATCGCGTCTTTGCCAGCTTGATGAGCTTCATGTCGACCTCAGTGACATCGGGAACGTCCTCATCGATGAACTCGATGTCGACCAGCGGCTCCTTCTGCAGCAGGTTGAGCACTTCGAGTCCGCGACGGCCACGGTTGCGACGCAAGGCGTCACTCGAGTCGGCGATGTACTGCAACTCGGCGAGCACGAAATGCGGGACGAGGATCTTTTCGCGGAGAAATCCGGTCTGGGCGATATCCATGATGCGGCCGTCGATAATGACGCTCGTGTCAAGTAACACGCCCGTTTCCACGGCGCGGCCTTCGATCAGACCGGCCCCTGCGCGAGCCGGGCCAAGCACAAGGGCCATCATCTCGTGCCGCCGGTTGAGCCCAAGCGTCACCCCCCAGTACGCAAAGACGAGGGCCACAATCAACGAGACGACGAAACCCAGATACCACGGCAGCTTGGCCAGGAACAGACCGACGAGGGCCGCCAGCAGCAACCCAACCAGGAGTCCCACCGTTGCCGCTACCAGATCTGGCAGCGGCGTGACGTTCAGCTTATTTTCGAGCCAGAAGAAGGGCTTGGTCGTGACGTACGGGAGCCCGAAAAAGCCGAAGAGCGCCCCGGCCAATGCCGTCAGCATCAGCACCACCGCTCTCAGCGTGTAGCCGTCGATTTTGGCTTCCTGGATTATGAATCGGGCGTACTCGATGCCCGCTATGAGTCCAAGCAACAGGCCCAGCAGCCGGAAAACGCGTTCTACGCGCATTGCTATCACCTCCTTCTCTCAGGATGGGCAACGCAATCTCGCGCAGACGCGCAAACAAGACCGCCATCGTGCCCTAATTAAAGCATGAAAGCCGCGAGCCCACGACTAGATTGGCCGCTCCGTCCAATGTCAGCCGCGCGCGGCCTCGAAGGAACCTGCTGGCTCGCCGCCGCGATCCTGGCCGTGGCGCTGGTCCTCGGGAACCGGGGTGCCGGGGCTTCGGCTGAATCGATCCGGGCGGCCGCCTCACCAGCCCCACAGCTCTCCCTCAGGCAGCAGCGCTGCATCGAGCGGATCCTTTCCCGGGTGGCCGAGCGGAGCGAGGAGGAAGTCGCGGCACGGATCAAGGTGGATTGCTTCGCATCGGGTCACGCCACGCCATCCTCGGCGGGTCTCGGGCCGCTCTTTTGCGGCCGTTTCTTCACCGTCCAGGTCACGCCGGCGGCCAAGCGGGTCGCGGGCTGCCTGGGTGGTTAGTCGAAGCAGATACCGATTGCGTCCGAGATGGTTTCCGCTCGGTGAATGGTCATCGCCGAGAGCTCGGGATCCCGCAGCTCGGCGGCGGCCGGAATGATGGCGCGCTTGAAGCCGAGGCGGTGCGCCTCCAGCAGGCGGCGCTCCAGCTGGCTCACTCGCCGCACCTCACCGCTGAGGCCCAGTTCGCCGATTGCCACCAGGTCCGCGCCCGCAGCCCGGTTTCGCTTATTCGAGGCAATGGCCAGCGCGACGGCGAGATCCGAGGCGGGTTCGCTCAGCCGGACGCCCCCTGCGGCGTTGACGAACACATCGTCCTGGCCGAGGTCGAGCCGCGCTCGGCGCTCTAATACGGCGACCAGCATGTGGAGCCGATTGAGGTCGATGCCATTGACCGACCGGCGTGGCGCACCGAATCGGCTCGGCGTGGTCAGGCTCTGCAGCTCGACGAGCAGGGGTCGGGTTCCCTCGAGCGCGACGTGGACCACATTGCCAACCTCGCTGAGCGAACGATCCTGGAGGAACGCCCGGCTCGGGTCCGTCACTTCGTGCATGCCGCTGTCTCGCATTTCGAAGACGCCGATCTCGTCCGTCGATCCGAACCGATTCTTCTGGCTGCGCAGAATGCGGAAGGTGTGGTGCCGCTCGCCCTCGAGGTACAGCACGGTATCAACGATATGCTCGAGCACTCGCGGGCCGGCAATCGCGCCTTCTTTGTTGACATGCCCGACGAGGAAGATCGGGATCTGGCTGCTTTTGGCCACAAGCATCAGCTGACCCGCGCACTCGCGCACCTGGCTGACGCTTCCCGGCGCGGAGGTCACGCCACTCATGAACACGGTCTGGATGGAATCGATCACCGCCATCATCGGCCGCGAGGACTCCAGCTGACCGACGATGCTGTCGAGGTCATTTTCCGCCAGCACCATCAGCCGGTCGCCGTCGATCCCCAGGCGCTGGGCCCGCAGCTTGAGCTGCTGGACCGATTCCTCGCCGCTCACATAGAGGACCGGGCCGTAGATACCAGCCACCTCGCTGGCCAGCTGCAGCAGCAATGTCGATTTGCCAATTCCCGGGTCGCCGCCCACCAGCACGAGCGAGCCGGGCACGATGCCACCCCCCAGCACCTCATTGAGCTCTCGCATCGCCAGCCTGAGCCGATTGCTCTGGGCGAAACGAACCTGAGCCAATGGCATGGGCTGGGCACTCGAGACCGCAACCCGGCGGCCGCCGCTGGGCTTCGCCGCCGGTTCCGCCCGCACCTGCTCCTCGACGTAGGTGTTCCAGTTGCCGCACTCGGGGCAGCGCCCCAGCCACTTCGACGATTGGTTACCGCATTCCTGGCAGGCGAAAATCGTCCGGGGCGGCTTTGCCGTCTTCACGTCCGCCCGTAACTATAGGGTGGGCCTGCGACAGCTCTCTGTCGCAGTCACGACCGCCAGGTCAGCGAACCAGGCGCAGAAACACCGGTGCCTGACTGGCCGCCGACAGGAGAGCGCCCGCCGCAGCCACGAGGCCGATGGTGGCGATGGGCACGAGGCCAAAGAACTGAGCCGACAAGGCGGTGGTCAGCGCCCCGGCCAGGGCACCGCCGGCGATCGTGGCCGGAATCCACGCCCAGGCGATATTGCCGCCCGAGCCTCTCAGCACGAGAGCCTGCGCCGTCCCGACGACAAGCCCGGCGGCCGCGAGCGCGGCTGCGCCGCTGGTCACCGCCGTGGCCAGCGTGATGGGACCGTTTC
The DNA here is from genome assembly GCA_005889225.1 of Chloroflexota bacterium. Lineage (GTDB taxonomy): Bacteria > Chloroflexota > Dormibacteria > CF-121 > CF-121 > CF-13. The sequence goes on from VBEW01000120.1 coordinate 5,025, forward strand.
CCGCCGCGGGAACGAACAGCCCAAGGACGCTCGGGATTACGACGATGGCGGCGATCAACCTGGCGGTCACTGTCGCCGGGACCCACCAATAGACCTCGAGCCGGTACCGCCGCAGCACATACCACTGCGCTCCGGCCGCGACGACGGCGTCCAGAACGGTCGCGACGTAGCGGAAGGCGTCGGCAAGTGAAGCCGGACCGGCAACGGCCAGCTCGCGAACCTGCCACGCGGCGAGGGCGCCGACGACCGCCCCCATGACGGTGACGGCGATCCACAGCGCCCAGGCCAGCCTCTGGCTTTTCCGACCAATCGTGATCGGTGGCCCGCTCATCGACGGTTCCGGTAAGGCCATGGAGGCCATCGTAAGCCCGGCCGAACGGGAATTCGTCACAAACCGGTAACGAGAAAAGGAGAGGCCGGCAAACGGCCGGCCTCTCGGCGTACGGTTGAGCTCGCTTAGCCCGCCGCCAGTGCGCTCGCCTGGTCGAGCAGCGACTTTGCCTGCGCGATCCAGGCCTTGGCTTGCTGCTCGTTGATCGCCTGATCGTCGAACGCCGCCGCGTTGAGTGCAGCTCTGATTTGAGCCGCAAGATTGTCGCGCTGCCCGGTCAAGTCGCTGATGGATGACTCGATCGACTCGTATTGGGTTTCGTCCGTGCTGTTAAGAGCCCGAGTGGACGCGATGAGTAGATCGGTCCCGAACTGTCCGAAGGCCGCGTTCACTTGCTCGTAAGCATCGCCCAGCCGGAGGAGCGTGGCACGATGCGCGATCAGCGATTGCGGCAACGCCTTCGTCTCGATGGCCTCGATCAGCACCCGGCCGTCATTGACGTAGTCGTCCCTGAGGCCCGCCAGCGCCAGCGTCGTCGACCGGACGTTGGTGTGATCCGTCCAGGTCTGGGAGTCGATACCGAGGTTCTTGACACCCGGCCCCACCAGACCGAGCCAATTCGTGGCAATTTCCGGCTGGATGTCGCCGTGGCTCCAGGCAAAGTGATAGTCGATGCATGGATTGCTGCCGCAGCTGGGATTAACGTCCGTCACAAAGTAGTCGGGATTGCCGAACGCCGTAAAGCTTGGCGTTCGGGCCGAATCGGTATTGACCATATGCAGCGCTTTTTCGCCCACCGTATCCGCCAACCGCAGAAAGATCGGCGTCGGGCTGCTGCTGACGTAGGGATCGATCGCGTTCAGCGCGCCCACGTCACGCTCCATCTTGCGGAGCGTCGGGTCGGTCCGAGCCGGCTGACCATTCACCCAGAACGCCGGCGCCGAGTCGCGGTGAACCGAAAACGTGGGAGTGCCTGCCGGAAGCTTGGCCTTGATGTTGTAGTTGACCTCGCCGATCTGGTTCGACGGGCAAGCCGGGGTCGTGGTCCACGAGCAGTTCGTGTGCGCGTAGGCTAGCGAACCATCCGGTTGCGATATGCCGGCGCCACCTGCGTAGTGATCGCCCTCGTCCGCCGTGACCACGAACAGCGTGTTGCTCTTGTCGATGCCGTCGCTGGCGAGACGATCGAAGAACGCGGCAAAGGCGTCGTCGTAAGCCTTCAGTTGCGCCTTATAGTCGGCCTCGCCGGGGCCCGAAGCGCGTGGGAAATTGGGATTGAACGGAGCTGGGAACGATGACATGTGGTTGTCGTGGGCGTCCGAGATATAGGCGTAGGTCACCGGGACGCCGGCTTCCTGCATCTGGGCCACATAGCCGAGGGTGTTCTTGGCGAGCGCACCATCGAAGCCCGGGAATCCGCAACGCCCGAATGGGTCGGTGACAGGCTGACCCTCGGTGTCGTTAACGCAGGCATTGCCGCCGGTGATCGCCGGGTCGACGTATTTTGCGCCGTAGAGCGCCTGGTAGCCGAGGTAGCCACCCGGCTCATCCGGAAGCTTGTCTGGCCTCGAGTTCGTCGTATTCGTTGCGTTCGAGGTGCAGATACCGCCGCCATTGGCGCAATGGATCGCAATGCCGACGTAATCGGTGAACGCCTTGGCTCGGAGCGGCGTTCCGGATGGTGCGGCGTTCGACACGACCGCGTCGGTCCACTCAGGTGAGCCCGTGCCGAAGGCCTCGCTCATATCGCCGAAGGGACCGGTCCCGATGTTCTCGAGTTCGATGTTGGCCGTCGAGACGCCGCCGAAGTCGCAGCCTGCGCGAGTGAACGGCACCCACGGTGCCGGCGTGTTCTTCTGGCCGTCAAAGACCATGTTCGGGAGGGGATCGCGCGTTCCCGTGGAATCGTCGACCAGGTCGGTCCAGTACTTGAAGGACGTGCTGAACTGTGGGTTGTGCGCGGGGTCGAAGTAGAAGTAGTTGTTCGACACCGTCTGACCCTGTCGGTCGGGGTACAGCCCGGTCAGGCTGGACAGGATGCCGCCGGCGGTATGCGAGATCAGGATCGTGTGGTCATTGGTCATCAGTGTGCCGTTTGACGTGAGGAAGTTGAGGAGATGCGGCATTTGCTCCAGGTCGGACGGGACGCTTGGGTTGTCGCGCATGAAGTGGGTGTTGTCGAAGACCAGGTAGATCACGTGCTTGACCGGTCCAGTGAGGCAGCCGGGGTCGGCGGCCGGCTTGGCACTGGCACTGATGGCCGTGATTCCGGCGATACTGGCGGGCAGCAACGCGAGCGCCGTCACGCGGGCAATCGCACGTCGGAGAACGGGGCCTACCTTCATGTTCCCTCCTTGATTCGTCTCGTCGTCCCCTCAGAAACTCTGGCGGCGGCGCGCAATGTTTTGGCGAAAACGAAATGAACGTTCAGTTAAAGCCGTGGAGCCAACCGCCCTGTATTGTGGCAGAGAAGTGCGGATTGGTCTAGACCTCGCCCAGCATCAACTCCTGTGGCCCGAACTCACGGAACGAGTGCAGTTCGCCGAGAAGGCCGGCTTCGATGGGATCTGGGACTTTGATCACTTCAAGCCGCTCTACGGCAATCCCAACGGCCCGTGCATGGAAGGCTGGACGCTGCTGGCGGGGCTGGCGGCAAAGACTTCCCGGATTCGGCTCGGCGTCCTGGTTACCGGGGTCACCTACCGGCATCCGTCCATCGTCGCAGCGGAGGCGATCACCATCGATCACATCTCCAACGGGCGGCTCGAGATCGGCATGGGGGCGGCCTGGCACCAGCCGGAGCACGAGGAATTGGGCATCCCGTTTCCCGGGCTCAAGGAGCGCGCCGAACGGCTCGAC
>VBEW01000025.1 GCA_005889225.1 Chloroflexota bacterium
TGGACCTGCGGCTGCTGGCTCAGGTCCGACTGGAGAGCCGGCAATGATATATGGCCCTCGTCATGCATTTCCTTACGATTCCTCTTTACGATGTGATGACTCTTGTCGCGTCAGGGTCACACCCGCTGGCGCACACCGGGTGACGATCTCACCATAGAGAGGCTGGATTACGGCCGTCGTTACACGGTCGTTCCGCCGAGAAAAAAAGAGGCGCGAGCGGTGCCCCTCGCGCCCCTTTGCGGCAAGCCTAGTGCCAGAGTGGAGCGCGGGAATCGGTCGCACGGACCAATCGGTGACGGCTGAACGGCAACACCCCCACCCCGACCCTCCCCCGCAAGGAGGGAGGAGGAACCCCTAACCCTCAGGGTACAATCTCCTTCGCCCTCGCCCGGGTGGTGGAATTGGTAGACACGCAGCTTTGAGGGGGCTGTGAGCGCAAGCTTGTAAGGGTTCAAGTCCCTTCCCGGGCAGAGCCTCCATCAGCGTGAGCCTCAGCAGCCTGTATTTGCGCCTGCGCTATCCGCGCCATCGATTCGGACCAGGATTCCGCGGCCCGCTGCGGCTCCGTATCCGCGGCAGGGGCCGGGTCATCTTCGGGCGCGATGTTTCCATCAGCAATGCGTCGGGCCGCACCGCCCTGCTGACCTTTGGCCCTGACGCCCGAATCGAGATCGGCGACCGGGTCGAAATCGACGGCGCCGGCCTGATGTCCGCCAGCACGATCGTCGTCGGCGAGGATGCGATCCTCGGCCCATGCCTGATCGTGGACACGGACTTTCACACCATCGGCCGCTTGAGACGCCGGCCTGGAGAGTCCGCCACCCGCCGGCCGATCCGCATCGGCCGGCAGGCCTGGATCCAGGGCAAAGCCACCATCCTCAAGGGCGTGTCCGTAGGGGACCGGGCGGTTGTCCGATGGGGATCCCTGGTGACCGCTGATGTCGCAGCGGATGCGGTGGTAGTGGGAAACCCGGCGGTCGAAGTCGACGCGCGCTAGGCGCCGATGACGGCGCCCTGGATGTTGCAGTAGGTGTTCCGCACCTGGTTTCCAAGGACGATCAGCGTCACCAGCACGACGATGACGATCAGGCACATGATGAGCGAGTACTCGATCAGGGCCTGGCCATTCTCGCTGTCATGCCAGCCCATGAGCATCCGGATGCGCGCGGCGAGCAGTGTGATCATCTTTTGCCTCAGGCAAATGCCTTTGTAGCCCGAGTATGCGCCGTATAACGCGCTCAAGCCTTGCTTTCAGACGGGTCGTGGCGCGATCGTGGCCGTTTTGTAACGGCTAGCGGGTGCCCGAGCGCTGCACGAGATAGGTGACCACGGCCAGGTATTCCTCGGAATCCGCCGAACCCACCCAGCGGGTATCATCGGTGGTCCGGCCGAAGAGGGCGAAGAGCTCGCTCAAGGTCAGCTTCTCAGACATCTTGATACCTAACCCGTACGTAATCTACCATGAAGAGTATCAGAAATGGCGGATGCGCCGCCACTATGAGCGGGCGTTGTTCCGCTGAACTAGGTAAAGGACGACGGCCAGGTATTCTTGCGAATCCGCCGAAGCCACCCAGCGGGTGTCCTCGGCCTGGCGGCCGAAAAGGCTGAAGACGTCCGACATCGTGAGTCGCTGTGGCTCTTCCAGCATGGGCGTCACCCGGGGGACTCCCCGATACAGGTGAAACGACCGGCTGTGAGCGATCCTTTCACTCAGAGTGACGACCCCGCGACGAGTTGGCAGAAGGGTGTCCACGAGATTAGGCAGACCGGCGCTGGGTACAATCCGGGCAGGTCCGATGTTGTTCTTCGACTGGCGTTACCTGCTCTTCGTGGCGTTGCCGATCATGGCGCTCAGCTTCATCGCGAGCAGCTGGGTCAAGAGCACCTACCAGCGCTACTCGCAGGTGCGCAACTCGAGCGGGATGTCCGGGGTCGACGTGGCGCGCCGGATCCTGAGTGGCGCCGGTCTGAACGATGTGACGGTCCAGGTGATCGACGGCGAGCTCAGTGACAACTACGATCCCCGCACCAAGACGCTGAATCTCTCGAGGGGGGTCGCGACCGGCAGCTCGGTCGCCGCCGAAGCCGTGGTCGCCCACGAGATCGGCCATGCCCAGCAGGATCGGCAGGGATACTTTGCGATGCGCTGGCGCTCCGATCTGGTCCCGGCCGCGAATCTCGGTTCGCAGGCCGGCCCGTTCATCGTCATCGCCGGAATCCTGCTGTCGGCCTTTACCGGAAGCGTGATCGGCTTCTACGTGGCGCTGGCGGGCCTGGCGCTGTTCGCCGCGGTCGTCGCCTTCCAGCTCATCACCACGCCGGTCGAGTTGAACGCCAGCCGGCGGGCGCTCCGGTTGCTCGCGGACAACGGCGTGATCTTTCCTGAGGAACAGGAGGGTGCGCGCCGCATGCTGCGTGCCGCCGCCTTCACCTACTGGGTGGCCCTGTTCGCCGGCCTGCTGACCCTGCTGTACTACGCGTCTATCGTTTTCGGAAACCGCCGCAATAACTGACCGCCCGGCGTTCGCCACCGCCGTTCCGGCAGAGATCCAATCCCGGCTGACCGCGATTGGCGAGGCTCCGTATCGTAGCGACCAGGCCCAGCAGTGGTTCTGGCAGAGGCTGGCTCCGTCCTTCAACGCGATGCGGACGCTCCCCCCATCCGCCCGCCGTCATCTCGGGGAGACCTATGCGTTCAGCACGGTGGCGACGCATCTCAAACGGGTGGCCGACCACGGCCAGACCGTCAAGTACCTCCTTCGTCTCGAGGATGGGCGGACGATCGAGACGGTGGTGATGCACTACGACGCCAGCTCGCGGTCAAGGGCCCGCACCACCATCTGCGTCAGCTCGCAGGTTGGCTGCCCGATCGGCTGCAGCTTCTGCGCCACCGGACGTTCGGGCTTCGACCGGAATCTCAGCCAGGCCGAGATCGTTGACCAATTCTTGATGGCCAGCCGCGACCTGGGCGAAGGGCAGCGCTCCCTGACCAACGTCGTCTTCATGGGGATGGGCGAGCCGCTCAACAACTACGCGGCGGTGGTGGGTGCGATCCGCCGCTGGGCGGCGCCGGACACCCTCAACTTCAGCCCGCGGCGGGTGACCATCTCGACGATCGGGCTGGTTCCCTTCATCGAACGGCTCAGCGCCGAGGGATTGCCCGTCAACCTGGCCATCTCCCTGCACGCGCCCGACGATGAGCTGCGCAGCAGCATGATCCCGGTGAACCGGAAATATCCCATCGCGGCGATCATCGGAGCCGCCCGAGCCCATGCCGAACGGACAGGGCGGCGCGTCAGCTATGAGTACGTCCTGCTCCAGGGTGTGAACGACAGTGTCGAGCAGGCGGGGCGGCTGGCGGCCCTGGTCAAGCACCGTCTTAGCCACGTCAACCTCATTCCCATGAACCCGGTGGAAGGCAGCCCACTCGCGCCGCCGTCGAAGCACCGGGCGCAGGCGTTTCGATCGACGCTGCAGGCGGCCGGGATCTCGACGACGATCCGGGCGACCCGAGGCCTGGATATCGATGCGGCCTGCGGTCAACTCCGTGCCCGCCAGCCGCAGGCCGTCCTCTCACCGGCGTGATGCCGGGCCTGCGCGGCGTCTTCTTCGATGCCGGGAATACCCTGGTGGTCGAGGAGCCTGGCAAGCATCTGTGGGAAATGGCGATCGTGCCGCTACCCGGTGCCCTCGAGGTGCTGGCGGCGCTCAAGTCCCGCTACCGATTGGGCGTGATTTCGAACACTGTCGGGTCGGGGGACGCCGAGCTCGCCGCAGCGCTCGACAGGGCCGGGTTGCGCAGTCTCATCGACGCGCTCGTCACGTCGAGAGACTTCGGAAGAGCCAAGCCCGATCCGGCGATTTACGTCGAAGGTGCGCGGCGTTTGGGCGTCCCCCTCGAGACCACCTGCATGGTGGGTGACCGGCTCGACACCGATATCGCCGGAGCGCTGAACGCGGGCATTCCTGCGGTCTGGTTGAAACATCCAGGCGCGGCGATGACCAATGGCCCCGCGCCCACCCACATCATCACTCGACTCGGCGAGCTACCCGCATGGCTGGAGACGATGCGGCTTCCCCCGGTCTTACCCTCGTGACACGCTCGTTTTCGGCTACGAAGGGATTGGCGTCCCGCCGTCGATATACTCAGGAAGTTCCATGAAACGACTCTTTCTCAGCCTGTTGACGATGATCGCCGTGGCGGCCTGCGCCTCCCCGCTGGCCAAGGCCGAGACTCCCCAGCAGGCGCTTGCCGCCGCCGCCCAGCGCGCGAGCCAGCTCCACTCGGCCAAGTTCGATATGCAGGCCAACGTCAATATGACGTTCCCCCCGCAGATGGGCCAGATTTTCGGCCAGACCGGCTCGTCCTCGGGCTCCATGACGGTCGCGGTGACCGGGAACGGTGAGGCGCAATTCCCCGATCGCTACCACGCCGTGATGAACGTCAAAATGGGCGGGCTCTCGCTGGCGACCGAAGTTGTGGTCGCCAACGGAAAAGCCTATGTGAAGAATCCGCTGACCCAGAAATGGGAGGTCTCGCCGCAATCGGGCAGCTTGACGGATCAGTTGGGCCAGCCCGACCCACTTTCGTACGACCAGTTCCTGAAGAACGTGAAGTCGGTCAAGGATCTGGGCGACACGACGCTGGCCGGCGCCGGCGTTCACCACTACAGGCTGACGCCGGACAAAGACAAACTCATCGAGAGCCTGAAGAAGTTGGGCAAGAACCCCCAGGCCGCGGCCGCGATGAAGCAGGTGCTGGACAGCGGCACGATGGCGATCGAGGTCTGGTTCGGAAAGGACGATCACCTGGTCCGCCGGATCAATGTCAACCTGGACTACAACATCGACCTCAACCAGTTGATGGGCTCGCTGGGAGCGTCGGCCGGCGCATCCGGCAGCCGCTTGCCCGCTGGGTCTACGATTCACGCCACCGCCCAGGTGATCATCAACTATCACGACTTCGACGCCCCGGTCACGATCACCGTCCCGACCGTCCCCTAGTGCTCGTCGCGCCGTCGCTGCTATCGGCCGACTTCAGCCGGCTGGGAGAGGAAGTCGCGGCCCTCGAGCAAGCCGGCGCCGATTGGGTGCACTTCGATGTCATGGACGGACACTTTGTTCCACCCATTACGATCGGGCCGCGCACGGTCGAGCACTGCCGGCGCTACGCGAAGCTGCCCTTTGACATCCACCTGATGATCGAGAACCCGGAGCGCACGATTGAGGCCTTTCGTGACGCCGGCGCCAACACCCTGTCCGTCCACGTCGAAGCGACCCGGCACATCCACCGGGTGCTGGACAGTATTCGCCAGGCCGGTCTGCGTCCGGGGGTCTGCCTGAATCCCGGCAGTCCGCTGGACCTCGTCGAGCCCGTGCTCAAGGACGCGGACTTGCTGGTCATGATGTGCGTCAACCCCGGGTGGGGTGGCCAGAAGTTCATCGACGGCAGCCTGGAGCGGATCAAGGCGGCCCGGAGCCTTCGTGATCGGCTCAATCCCAAGCTCGACATCGAGATCGACGGCGGCGTCAACGCGCAAACGGGGCGTCAGTCGATCGCGAGTGGGGCCACCGTGCTGGTCGCGGGCAGCTTCGTGTTCACCCACCCGCAGGGCAAGCAGGCAGCGATCCAGGAATTGCGGTAGCCCACAAGGCGAAACGGCGTTTGCGGTTACACGGTTCGTGGCCCTTGCGGCGCGGCGCTCCCTGCGGGCCGCCGGCACTCGGATCGATCTCCGCGACGTGCGGCTTCGCCGCGTGGGGATCACCCTGGCAATCAGCATCGGGCTGCTCGTGCTCGCCCTCCACGTGCCGGCCTTCCTCCCGTCGGGGGCCGACCTGACAGATAGTAGCCAGCGTGCCTACGCCGTCAACATCTGGCAGGAGGCCCAGACCAGCCTGGCGCTGGTTGCGATCGTCCTTCCCTGGCTGGTGTACGCGCTGCTCTGGCAAGGGGCGCCCTGGGGCCGCCGGATTCTTCTCGCGGTGGCCACGGCCGGGGTGGTGGGGACGACGTGGCTGGCACTGCTCAGCGCCGAAAGCTATTCCGCGCTCCCGCGCGAGGTCGCCGGCGTCGTCGACCATGTCCAGGGCCGCACCATCTGGCTGCAGGGAGGCGCCAGCTATGACCTGGTGCTGTCCGATGCCGAGCTACGCTCCGCTCTACCGTGGCTCCGCTCCGGGATCCCCGTCACCCTCTGGATCTCGCCGAGGGGCCACGTCGGAGCTGTCGCCGAGGATGCGTCGGTCTGGTCGCCCGGGTCCTAGACCGACTTCGCCTGCGTCCGAAGGCAGCGGGTGCAGACCAGAGCCGTTTGTGACCGGCCGTCGATGGTGACCCGCGCCTTATGCAAATTCGGCATGAACCGGCGCTTCGTGTGCACTTTCGAGTGGCTCACGTTATGCCCGTATTGGGGCCCCTTGCCGCAGATCGCGCAACGTTGTGCCATGGTGTTGGTTTGCTTCGATGTGCCCGGAGTCATCGCGTATGATTGGGGCGAAATCAGCGTCACATAGTAGCACACGTATGGACTCAAAGACGAAGGCCAACCCGCCGCGCACCGGGAAGCCGCCGAGGACGCTGATCCAGGCCAGAGACCTCGGGCGGATCGAAGTGTCGCGCCACGTCGTCGCCACCGTCGCCGGCCACGCGGCCGCCGGATGCTATGGCGTGGTCGCGATGGCCGCCCGCGGGCTGCGCGACGGCCTCGCCGAGCGGCTGCACCGCGACAAGCTGCATCGTGGCGTCGAGGTCGAGGTCCGGGAGGACGGCATCGCCGTCTCGCTCTATGTCATCGTCGAGTACGGCACGCGGGTCTCTGAAGTCGCGCACAACCTCTCGAACGCCGTCCGCTATTCGGTCGAGCGCACCCTGGGTTTGCCCGTGGTCGAGGTCAACGTCAACGTCCAGGGCATCCACATCAGCGGCAGCAGCTGATACGACCATCCTGACCGGCGCCCCGACCATGCCCATCACCGAGTGCGACGGCCAGCTGTTCAAGGAGGCCCTGCTGGGCTCGCTGGCCTGGCTCACGATCAACCGCGATGAGGTGGACGCGCTCAATGTCTTCCCCGTTCCGGATGGCGATACCGGGACCAACATGCTCTTGACGTTGCAATCCGCCGTCGAGGACATTCGTGGACTCGATGAGCCCGATCTCTCCGCCATGGCCAGGCGCGCCTCGCACGGCGCGCTGATGGGGGCGCGCGGCAACTCCGGGGTGATCCTGTCCCAGATTTTCCGCGGCTTCAGTGTCGGCATCGGTTCGCGCGCCTCGGTCGATGCGAGGGGGCTGGCCCGGGCTTTCCGCGAGGGCGCCGACGTCGCCTATCGGGCCGTGATCAGGCCGACCGAAGGCACCATGCTGACGGTGGCACGTGAGGCCGCGGCCGGAGCTGAGGCCAAAGCCGCGCAGACCAACGACCTGACCGAGGTGGTGCGGGCCGCCTGCGAGGCGGCGGCGACGGCGGTCGAACGAACGCCCGAGCAGCTGCCTATCCTCAAGCAGGCGGGCGTCATCGATGCCGGTGGATTCGGGCTGCAGCTGATTCTCGAGGGCTTTCTCAAGCGCATGCTGGGGGAGGGGCTGGCCACATTCGAGCGGCCGGCAACGCAACACGCGCGACCGAAGCAGGTGCAAGCCCCGTCTGAGGGTTGGGGTTACTGCACCGAGTTCATCATCAACGGCGAGAAGCTGCCGGTTGATGATGTCCGGAACGAAATCCAGCGGCAGGGGGATTCAGCGCTGGTCGTCGGCGACGACTCCGCGATCAAGGTCCATGTGCACACCCACGAGCCGGCCGTCGTGATCGGCTACGCGAGTAGTGTCGGGCGGCTCACCCGCCTCAAGGTCGATGACATGTCGTCGCAGCATCACCGCTTGCAGGGTGAGAGCGTCCGCCGTCCGGCCAGCACGAAGCATCTCGCGGTGGTGGCCGTGGCCAGCGGCGATGGCTTCCGCCGTATCCTCGAAAGCCTCGGCGTCGATTCGGTCGTGAGCGGCGGACAATCCATGAACCCATCGACGGAGGACATCCTGGCCGCGGTCGAGTCGGTGCCCTCCAACGATGTCCTTCTGCTGCCCAACAACGGCAACGTGACCATGACCGCGCAGCAGGTTGCTGAGCTCAGCAAGAAGCGGGTGCGGGTTGTGCCCTCGCGCAGCCTGCCGCAGGGCATTGCGGCCTTGTTCGCCTTCGACTTCAGCGCCAACCTCGAGGCCAACGCCAATGCGATGTCACATGCCCTCGGCCAGGTCCAAACCATCGAAGTCACGCGAGCGGTCC